>NZ_JAOCQE010000220.1 GCF_025290915.1 Streptomyces sp. 15-116A
GGGCGGTCGCGTGGATCACGTCCGCCATGCTCCCAACGACACGCGCTTTCCCGTCGTAACGAGCGAAGCTCCGTAGTGTCGCCCAATATACGTTTATGTACTTTTTCGTACGAAGGGGCGCCCTGTGAAGCGGAGCCCTGCCACCCCTCTCCCCGCACCGAAGGAACGCCGACGGCTGCGCGAGGCCGCCTCGCTGACACCGACTCAGCTCGCCCGGCGACTGGGCGTCCGCAGCGACACGGTGCGCGCATGGGAGTCCGGCCGCACGACGCCCCGCGGCCGGAATCGGGAGACGTACGCGAAGCTGCTGGCGTCGCTGGAGCGGGGCGAGGCCCCTCATGACGGTGACAACGCTGGTGAGGACGAGGGCATGGTGACGGTCTGTCTGGAGAAGCTCACCGACGACACCGCGCACCGGGCGGTCGCACCCGAGCCCGCGAGATTCGCCCAGACACCCCCGGACGACCGGTGCTACCTGACGCCCGCTCAGGCCTTCGACGCGCTGTACGCCTTCTGCGCCCCCGCGCTCGTCCGGCAGACGTATCTGCTGACCGGGCGCCGCGAGCTGGCCCGGGAGTCGGTCGAGCGGGCCTTCCAACTGGCCTGGGAACGCTGGCCCGAGGTGGCCCGCGACCCCGAACCGGCCGGCTGGGTGCGGGCGGCGGCGTACGAGTGGGCGCTGTCGCCCTGGCACCGCTTCCGCCCCCGCCACCGCACACCGGAACCCCCGCCCGCGGACAGTTCCGACCGCGCCCTGCTGGACGCCCTGCTGCACCTGCCGCCACCGCAGCGGCGCACGCTGCTGCTGTACGACGGCGTCGGCCTCGACCTGCCCGAGACGGCCGCGGAGACGGAGGCGAGCACACCCTCGGCCGCCCGCCGGCTGCTGCACGCGCGCGAGGCCGTCGCCGCCCGGCTGCCGGAGCTGTCCGATCCCGAACTGCTGCACGAGCGGCTGGCCGAAGTGGCCTCCGCCGAACGCCTGCGGCCGGCCAGACCGGACGAGGTGCGCAGCGGCAGCGAGCGCCGGGCCCGCTTCTGGACGCGTTCCGCGATCGCCTTCACCGTCGCCCTGATCGGCACCACGGCGCTCACCCTGTTCACCGCCCCGACGCACTACGAACCGCCGGTGCCGCCGGGTGAGACCGTCCAGGGCGTGCCGCCGCGCGTGGCGCCGGGCCCCCTGTCGGAGAAGGAGCGGGAGCTGCGGTCCAAGCTGCGCGAGGAACTGCTGCACGGGCCGGAGCGGCTGGCTCCGCACGCGGGGTGAGACCGTGCCCGGAACCGGCTGAACGACGGCGGGCCCGTCCCCTGAACAGGGGACGGGCCCGACCGTGCTGTGCTGCGCTGTGCCCGTGGCTCAGCCGGCGAGGCTGTGCTTAATTGCCGAGAATGGCGCGCGCCAGCTTGGCGGTCTCGGTCGGCGTCTTGCCGACCTTGACGCCGGCGGCCTCGAGGGCCTCCTTCTTCGCCTGGGCGGTGCCGGAGGAGCCGGAGACGATGGCGCCGGCGTGGCCCATGGTCTTGCCCTCGGGCGCGGTGAAGCCCGCGACGTAGCCGACGACCGGCTTGGTCACGTTGTCCTTGATGAAGGCCGCGGCCCGCTCCTCGGCGTCGCCGCCGATCTCGCCGATCATCACGATCAGGTCGGTGTCGGGGTCGTCCTGGAACGCCTTCAGCGCGTCGATGTGGGTGGTGCCGATGATCGGGTCACCGCCGATGCCGACGCAGGTGGAGAAGCCGATGTCCCGCAGCTCGTACATCATCTGGTACGTCAGCGTGCCGGACTTCGAGACCAGGCCGATGCGGCCCGGCTTGGTGATGTCGGCCGGGATGATGCCGGCGTTCGACTGACCGGGGGTGATCAGGCCGGGGCAGTTCGGGCCGATGATGCGGGTCTTGTTGCCCTTCTTGCCCGCGTACGCCCAGAACGCGGCGGTGTCGTGCACCGCGATGCCCTCGGTGATGACGACCGCGAGCGGGATCTCGGCGTCGATGGCCTCGACGACGGCGTCCTTGGTGAACTTCTCCGGGACGAAGATGACCGTGACGTCGGCGCCGGTCTTCTCGATGGCCTCCTTGACGGAGCCGAAGACCGGGATCTCGGTGCCGTCGAAGTCGACCGTGGTGCCCGCCTTGCGCGGGTTCACGCCGCCGACGATGTTGGTGCCGGACGCCAGCATGCGCTTGGTGTGCTTCTGGCCCTCGGAGCCGGTCATGCCCTGGACGATGACCTTGGATTCCTTGGTGAGGAAGATAGCCATGGTGTTCTGTGACCTCGTCCCTTACTTCGCGGCAGCAGCCAGCTCGGCGGCCTTGTCGGCCGCGCCGTCCATGGTGTCCACGCGCTGCACGAGCGGGTGGTTGCGGTCGTCGAGGATCCGACGGCCCAGTTCGGCGTTGTTGCCGTCGAGGCGGACGACCAGCGGCTTGGTGACTTCCTCGCCCTTGGACTCGAGGAGCTCCAGGGCCTGCACGATGCCGTTGGCGACGGCGTCGCAGGCGGTGATGCCGCCGAAGACGTTGACGAAGACGGACTTGACGTCCGGGTCGCCGAGGATGATCTCCAGGCCGTTCGCCATGACCTCGGCGGAGGCACCGCCGCCGATGTCGAGGAAGTTGGCGGGCTTGACGCCCTTGTGGGCCTCACCGGCGTACGCGACGACGTCCAGGGTGCTCATGACGAGACCCGCGCCGTTGCCGATGATGCCGACCTCGCCGTCGAGCTTGACGTAGTTGAGGTTCTTCTCCTTGGCTGCGGCCTCGAGCGGGTTGGCCGCGGCCTTGTCCGCCAGCTCCTCGAACTCGGGGTGGCGGAACTCGGCGTTGTCGTCCAGGGACACCTTGCCGTCGAGGGCGATGACGTCACCGGAGGCGACCTTGGCCAGCGGGTTCACCTCGACGAGGAGGGCGTCCTCCTTGATGAAGACGTCCCACAGCTTGACCAGGACGTCGGCCACCTTGTCGGCGACCTCGGCCGGGAACTTGGCGGCGGCGACGATCTCCTGCGCCTTGGCCTTGTCGACACCGTCGATCGCGTCGATCGCGACCTTGGCGACGGCCTCCGGGCGGTTGGCGGCCACCTCCTCGATGTCCATGCCGCCCTCGACGGAGGCGATGGCCAGGAAGGTGCGGTTGGCACGGTCGAGGAGGAAGGAGACGTAGTACTCCTCCAGGATCTCCGGGGCCGTCTCGGCGATCATCACCTTGTGGACCGTGTGGCCCTTGATGTCCATGCCGAGGATGTCCGTCGCGCGGGCGACGGCCTCGTCCGGGGTGGCGGCGAGCTTCACGCCACCGGCCTTGCCGCGGCCGCCGACCTTCACCTGGGCCTTGACGACGGACTTGCCACCCAGGCGCTCAGTGGCTGCGCGGGCCGCCTCAGGCGTGTCGATGACTTCACCGGCCAGCACCGGTACATCGTGCTTGGCGAAGAGGTCCCTCGCCTGGTACTCGAACAGGTCCACGCGCTTCCGTCCCTATCAGTGATCTCGCGGTTCGTTGGATGCGTGGGCGTGCCGCGAAGGGCAACGTGACGTCCGCTGTGTCACAAGGGAGGCGCACACGGTGTCCGAGCGCGCGGCATGTCCGTCTCGCAGGTTATCTCCGCTCGGGTGACGTCTCTAAATCGCGGGTCACACGTGAGCGGTGATACCTGTCACATGATGCCGCAATCACTGACACGCCGTGCCGCCGGTGAGGGGCCTCACCGGGCTGGGGTTGACCCGGTGAGGCCCGTAGAACCACCCGGAGGGGACACAAACGCCCTGCTCTCCGGGGTCCGGGGCCCGGCCCCCACCCCAATGGGGACCGGACACCCCGTCCACGGGTCGTGCGGCTCAGACGATCCGAGTGGCTTTCGGCCGTCCGAGGCCTGATGCCCCGCGGAGCTTTTTCTTACTCGGGAGTCAGATGCGGTGCGCATCTGCTGGGGAGCGGGCGGCTCGGGGAACGGAAGGGGCCGACGGCGATCGCGCCCCGTGCCGGGGGGAGGCGCCTGCCGTGGGCGAGCGAGCCCTTTGGAGGGGGGAGCTGGAGAGCTAGGCAGGCGGGACGGGGACGTCCTCGTATCGCTCGCGCGTCTCCAGCGTCTCGATGTGCGCATTGGCGCCGGGAACGAGGAGGGGCAGCGATCGGTGGTGGTGAGCGGCGACCGCGTGGACGTCGCCGGGACGCGGCTGACCGTGATCCGACGCCGAGCGGCCGTCCGGGTGCCCGCCGGGTACGCGCGGGGCGGGGGCGGGATCGACGTCACCGGTGCGGGAGGTGTCGACCGGCGCCTCGCTGCTGAGGGACGGGGAGCTGGTTCCGCCCGTGGTGACAGTGCGGTTCGGCAGCGGACCGTGGGCGGCGGCCTGCGAGGTCTCGGCTCGTCTGCCGAGGGCGGGCGAGTCGCCGGGAGGCGGGGTGGCGGCGGTGTTGCCGGACTCCGCTCCCAGCTCTGTCCCGGGCAGCAGCGCCCCCGGCGTGAGCGGCGCAGGCAGGACACGCTGCGGCGCATCCAACCCTCCGGGTACGCCGGGGAGCGGCTCGGGATTCCCTGCGCCGGGCAGGACCGGGATCGCGGGCAGCTGCGGCAACCTCACGGCCGGGGCTTCCGGCGGCACCGGCAGTTTGGGCAACCGCAAGGCCGGGACGTCGGACAGCTGCGGCACTTCCGATAGCTCCGGCAACCCCTCGGACGAGGTCCCCGGTGATACCCGAGAGGAGCCCTCCGGCACCTCGGGCAGGCGCGCGGACGGTGTCTGCTGGGACGGTGACACGTCCTGCTGTAGCTCGGTTACGTCGGCAGCCGGGGCCCGCGCCGGCTCGCCGCTCAGCCCGGCGAGACGCGACCCGGTATCGGAAGCAGCGTCCACGACGGAGGCACCCGGCGGCGTACGCTCCGCCGCCTCGGCCCGCTCCCCGTACAGAACGCCCAGGACGAACAGCGCGCCCACCAGCAGCAGGACACGCACCGCCAGTCGCAGCGCACGCGCACGCGACTCCGCCGCCGTACGCATCACGCGCACCGCGGCCTCGGGCAGCGCTGCCGGCCAGGTCACGAGGGACACCTCACGCGTCCGATTCCATTCGAACGGCGCCGATCCTCGCACGCGACTCCCGAGGCCGCGCAAGCCCCGTGTGACCGATGGCTGGTCATGTCCCCTTTCGTCGGCCCGCGTTCACGCCGTGTCCGGTATCGGCAGCGGCCGCTTCTCGATCGCCGCCGCCATCACCTCCGGGAACAGATCCGGCGTACACGCGAACGCGGGCGCGCCCAGTGCCGCGAGCGCCGCCGCATGCTCCCGGTCGTACGCGGGCGCCCCCTCGTCGGACAGCGCGAGCAGCGTCACGAACTGCACCCCCGACGCCTTCATCGCCGCCACCCGCTTGAGCATCTCCTCGCGTATGCCGCCCTCGTACAGATCACTGATCAGCACGACCACCGTCTCCGCCGGCCGGCTGATCCGCGACTGGCAGTACGCCAGCGCCCGGTTGATGTCCGTACCCCCACCGAGCTGCGTGCCGAACAGCACGTCCACGGGGTCGTCGAGCTGGTCCGTGAGATCGACGACCGCCGTGTCGAACACGACGAGCCGCGTGCTGAGCGACCGCATGGACGCGAGCACCGCCCCGAACACCGACGCGTAGACGACCGACGCCGCCATCGACCCCGACTGGTCGACGCACAGCACGACCTCCTTCTTCACCGACTGCGAAGCCCGCCCGTAGCCGACGAGCCGCTCGGGCACGACCGTCCGGTACTCGGGGAGGTAGTGCTTGAGGTTCGCCGCGATCGTGCGGTTCCAGTCGATGTCGTGGTGGCGGGGCCGGCTGACGCGCGCGCTGCGGTCGAGCGCGCCGGTGAGTGTGGCCCGGGTCCGCGTCGCCAGCCGTTTTTCCAGGTCGTCCACGACCTTGCGCACCACCGCCCGCGCTGTCTCCTTCGTCGTCTCCGGCATCGCCTTGTTGAGCGACAGCAGGGTGCCGACGAGGTGGACGTCGGCCTCGACGGCCTCCAGCATCTCCGGCTCCAGCAGGAGCGTGGCCAGCCCGAGCCGGTCGATGGCGTCACGCTGCATGACCTGGACGACGGAGGAGGGGAAGTACGTCCGGATGTCCCCGAGCCAGCGCGCCACCGACGGCGCCGACGCCCCCAGCCCCGCTGAACGGTCCTTCCCCGTCTGCGTCTTGTCGCCCTTGCCGTAGAGCGCGGCCAGCGCCCCGTCCATCGCGGCGTCCTGCCCGGACAGAGCGCATCCGGAGCCGTCCGCGGCATCCCCGCCGAGCACGAGCCGCCAGCGCCGCAACCGCTCCTGCGCCGGGTCCGTCATCGCGGTCCCCATCCGTGTCTCCCCCTCTCCCGTCCGTTCCTCTCCCGCCCGTTCCGTGCCCGTCATCCCGCTGCCCTCACCGGGCGGGCATCCGCCGCCTTCCCGGCCCCGGCCCCGTCCACGTCCCCGTCCAGCCCCAGCAGCAGCCGCACGACCGGCAGCACCGCGTCCGCCCGCCCGGTGTCGAGGCCCGCGGCGAAGCCGGGGAGGCCGGCACCGGACGCCGCCATGTCGTCCCTCGCCCCCGGACCGCGCCGGACCAGTTCGCCGAGCGTGCGCCGCACCCCCGGTTCGTACGCCGAGAACGTCCGCCGCAGCAGCGGCAGTACGTCGGTGAACGCCTCCGCCGGCACTCCCGTGAGCCATCTGTCGACCAGTCCCAGCAGCCGCTCGTCGTGGACGAGGAGCAGCCCTCCCCCGGAGCCGCCGCCGACGAAACCCTCGATCCACGCGGCCGCGTCCGCCGGCGGTGTGCCCGGAGACAGCACCAGCCCCATCAGGCGCGCCGCCTCGTCCTGGCCCAGCTGTCCGTCGTCCAGCAGCAGCCGCACCGAACGCCCGCGGATCACGCCGGGCACGGTGTCCCGCCCGGACAGGGTCCGCAGCACCGACTGCCAGCGGGGCCGCAGGTCCGCCCGCGCCGGTCCGGGAGCGTCGCCGAGGAGGCCGACCGCGCCGTGCACCGCGTCGAGATGGCGCCGCATCTCGTCGGCGGCGTCCGCGTCCAGCGCCGCGCAGGCCGGGGGCAGCCCGACGAAGACCCGCTCGGCCAGCCCGGCGGCGACCTCGGCCAGCGCCGCGGTGTCCGTGCCGCGCACATCGCCGTACCGCAGGGAGCGGACGAGCGCCGGCAGGGCCTGGGCGAGATGGCCGACGTCCGTGTCCAGCGCCGCGCGGTCCGCGAGGATCCGCATCACCGTGGGCAGCGCGTCCGGCAGTCCGGCCAGCAGGCAGCGCTCGGCGAGCCCGGTGACGTCGGCGAGCCCCGGTGCGGCCACGGCGTCGGCCTCCGCCTTGGCGGTCGCGGCGGCCCGTACCGTCGTGCCCCACACCCCGGCCTCGGCGACCCGCACGGACAGCTCCGGCTCCCAGCGCAGCCGCCACGTCTCCCGGAACGTGCCGGTGCTTCCGCGCGACACCGCCGGCTCCCCCCACGCGACACCGAGCAGGCGCAGCCGGTGCAGCAGCCTGCTGCGCCCCGCGTCGGTCTCCTTGCGCAGGTCGAGCTCCAGCTCCCGCTCCAGCGCCTCCGGTTTCAGCCGCAGCCGGCGCTGGGCCCGCTCGAGGTCCCGTTGCAGCGGCACCGCGGGCGCCGCCGCCGGTACCTCGCCCAGGACGTCCCCGACGACCAGCCGGTCGTGCACCAGCGCCAACGGCACGTCCGAGCCCTCGCACATCACCGCCCGTATCGCGTCGGTGGTCTCGCTCAGCCCGGGCAGCGGCCGCCCGCGCAGCGCGGCGAGCGTCTCCGCCAGCCGTACGGCCTCGATGACATGCGCGGAGGAGACGAGCCGGTCCTCGGCCCGCAGCAGCCCCGCCACCTTGGTCATCCACCGCTCCACCGGCCGGTCCCGGGTGGCGAACAGATGCCCGTACCAGCCCGGCGAGTCGATGCCGGCGCCGTAGCCGCTCGCCCTGGCCAGTCTGCGGTTGGTCCAGGGCACCCACGTCATGTCCGTCTTGACCTTGGGCAGCCCCTTCACCAGGACACGGTCGGCCGTGACCGTGGACCTCTGGCGCAGCGCGGGCACATGCCAGGCCCCGCACACCACGGCCACACCGTCCTCGAACTCCCGCTGCGCGGACCGGATCTGCAGCCGCATGTACGCCTCACGTACCGGATCCCGGTCGTGCCCACCGCTGCCGTAGGCGTCCCGCAGCGCCGTCATCGCCTCCTCCAGCGCGGTGAACGGGGCGAGCGCGTCCCCCTTCCCCACACCCCGGTGCTCCACGACGTCCTCCCACCACCGCTCGGCGTCGTCGTACCCGGCGGTCTCGGCCAGCACCCCGAGGGGATCGACCCGCACATCACCGCGCGGCCCGCCGTCACGGCACGCACCGTCGCCTTCGCCTTCTGCGTCGGCATCGGCATCGGTATCGGTATCGGTATCGGCAGGGTCGCCGTCCTCCCCCTGCTCGTCCCTCCAGGCCAGCGTGTGCGTGGCCGGCAGGTCGATGAAGCGTGCGGGAACGTCGTGCTCCAGCGCCCAGCGGACGGCGACCCACTCCGGGGAGAACTCCGCCAGCGGCCAGAACGCCGAGCGGCCGGGCTCGTCCACGGCATGGGCGAGCAGCGCGACCGGCGGTCGCATGGCCTCGTCCGCGGCCAGCGGGATCAGGGCGTCCGCCTCGGGCGGCCCCTCGATCAGCACCACTCCCGGCCGGGCCTCGTCCAGCGCCGCCCGCACCGCCCGCGCAGAGCCCGGGCCGTGGTGCCGTACGCCCAGCAGCAGCGGCCCCGCGCGCAGCCGCCCGCCGCCGGACTGCTCACCGTCCATCACTCCGTCCCCCTGGAAACGTCCCGCACCGCCGTGCCGGTTCCCCACTCCGGCCCCTCCCCCTGCCCATTCATGCGCTGACCTCCCGGCAGGCCCGGTAGAAGTCGGTCCAGCCGTCCCGTTCGCGGACGACCGTCTCGAGGTACTCCTGCCAGATCACCCGGTCCGCCGCCGGGTCGCGGACGACCGCGCCGAGGATGCCCGCCGCGACGTCGCCGGCCCGGAGCATGCCGTCGCCGAAATGGGCGGCCAGCGCCAGGCCGTTGGTGACGACGGAGATCGCCTCGGCCGTCGACAGCGTGCCGCTGGGCGACTTCAGCTTCGTCCGCCCGTCGGTGGTGATCCCGTCGCGCAGCTCGCGGAAGACGGTGACGACACGGCGGATCTCGTCGATGCCGTCGGGCACGGCCGGCAGGTCGAGCGAGCGGCCGATCTGATCGACGCGGCGCGAGACGATGTCGACCTCCGCCTCGGGCGTCTCCGGCAGGGGCAGCACCACGGTGTTGAAGCGGCGGCGCAGGGCGCTGGACAGGTCGTTGACCCCGCGGTCGCGGTCGTTGGCCGTGGCGATGAGGTTGAAGCCGCGGACCGCCTGCACCTCCTGGCCCAGTTCCGGTATCGGCAGTGTCTTCTCGGACAGGATCGTGATGAGCGTGTCCTGCACGTCGGCCGGGATCCGGGTCAGCTCCTCGACGCGGGCCGTCATGCCCTCGGCCATGGCGCGCATCACCGGGCTGGGTACGAGGGCGTCGCGGCTGGGGCCGTGGGCGAGCAACTGGGCGTAGTTCCAGCCGTAGCGGATCGCCTCCTCCGGGGTGCCCGCGGTGCCCTGCACCAGCAGGGTGGAGTCGCCGCTGACGGCGGCGGCCAGGTGCTCGGACACCCAGGTCTTGGCGGTGCCGGGCACGCCGAGCAGCAGCAGGGCCCGGTCGGTGGCGAGGGTGGTGACGGCGACCTCGACGATGCGGCGGGGGCCCACGTACTTCGGTGTGATGACCGTGCCGTCGGGCAGCGTGCCGCCGAGGAGGTAGGTCGCGACGGCCCACGGAGACAGCTTCCAGCGGGCGGGGCGCGGGCGGTCGTCCTGTGCGGCCAGCGCGGCGAGTTCGTCGGCGAAGGCGTCCTCGGCGTGCGGCCTCAGCACGTCGGCTGCGCCGGCGTGTGCGGGCGCGGAGCCGTTCTGGCTCGGGTCGACGGACGTCGGTGCTTCGGACACAGACATGGCTGAGTCCCCCTCCAGCTCGGCCGGGTTCGGATCTGACACCAACCGTGCATCACGCCACTGACAATCGCTCTGACCTGCACAAACGCGCCGCGGAGGCCGATTGTCAGTGCCGGGATCTAGTTTCGATGGCATGACTCAGCAGGGGGTGCGCTGGACCGCGGACCAGGTGCTGGCACTGGCGCCTGACACCGCGTCACGCACGGCGGGAAGCAAACTCGGCGCGGCCGGGCCGTGGTCCGAGGCCGGCAGTTCCGGCGAGGGGACGGTGTGGGGGCTGTGCAAGGGCAGCGGCAGCAAGCCGTATCAGACGGTCGTCGACATGGCGGATGCCTCCGGGCCCGCGTACAAGTGCAGTTGTCCGAGTCCTAAGTTCCCGTGCAAGCACGCGCTCGGTCTGCTGCTGCTCTGGGCCGGCGGGGACGGTGCGGTGCCGCGGGGCGAGGCGCCGGAGTGGGCGGCGCAGTGGATCGCGGGCCGGCGCATGCGCGTGGAGGAGAAGCGGACCGACGGCCCGTCCGCCGCCCCGGCCGGGTCCGCCGATCCGGAGGCGGCGCGGCGCAGAGCGGAGCGCCGTGCCGAGCGGGTCACCGCGGGCGCGGCGGAGCTGGAGCAGCGGCTTGCGGATCTGCTCCGCGGCGGCCTGGCCTCGGCGGAGCAGGCCGGTTACGGGCTGTGGGAGGAGACGGCGGCCCGCATGGTGGACGCCCAGGCCCAGGGTCTCGCGGCCCGGGTGCGGGAGCTGGGGGCGATCCCGGGCACCGGTCCCGGCTGGCCGGTGCGACTGCTGGAGGAGTGCGGGCTGCTCCATCTGCTGACCCAGGGCTGGCTGCGCCGCGAGCGGCTGCCGGAGGCCCTGGCCGCGACGGTCCGCTCCCGCGTCGGTCTGCCCACGTCGGCGGACGGCCCGCCGGTGCGCGACCACTGGCTGGTCCTCGCCCAGTACGACACGGCGGACGCCCGCCTGACGACCCGCCGTATCTGGCTGTACGGCACACGGTCGCAGCGTACGGCGCTCGTCCTCTCCTATGGTGCCGCGGGTCGCGCGCCGGAGCTCGCGCTGCCGGTGGGGCTGGCGCTGGACGCGGAGCTGTCGGCGTATCCGGGTGCCGGCCAGCCGCGGGCGGCGCTGGGCGAGCGGT
>NZ_JAOCQE010000221.1 GCF_025290915.1 Streptomyces sp. 15-116A
ATCAACATATCTGGCGTTGACTTTTGGCACGCTGTTGAGTTCTCAAGGAACGGACGCTTCCTTCGTACTCACCCTCTCGGGCTTTCCTCCGGGCGCTTCCCTTCGGTGTTTCCGACTCTATCAGATCTTTTTCTCGACCTGACCCCCAGTCAGCGGGGTTTGTCTTCCCGGCCGTTGGGCCGTTCCGACGAGTGAGACTTTAGCGGATTCCCGGCTCCCGAGCTAATCGGGGGCCTGCGCCCTTTCGAACGCGGATTCCTCATTTCGCGAATACGCACGCCGATGACATGACGACAGACAGACGACTGACGTCGATCAGTGGTGGTACTCGCGGAATGGCTGTCCGGGGACCGACCGGAGTCGGCGCTCACGTCGGACAACCCGGAGAACACTACGGATCACGCGGGGGCGTGTCAACTCGGGTGCCCACCCCACCCTCCGGGCGTACTCTGTCCCCTATGACGACGCGTACGTACAGCCAGTTCTGGTGGGCCGCCTGACGGCGGCCGTCGCTACGTATGCACTCAACGGCCGCCGCCTCGGCGGCCGTTTTCGTTTCTCCCTCTGGTGCTCCGGGGGCGGCCGGCCGGGGACGGCGGTCTCGACCAGGAGAGGGAGAGGGAGACGAGATGACGCGGGTCTTCAGTGGGGTCAAGCCGACGGGGCATCTGACGCTGGGGAACTACTTGGGGGCGATGCGGCAGTGGGCCGCGGTCGACCAGTACCGGGCCGATGCGCTGTTCTGTGTCGTCGATCTGCACGCGCTGACCGTGGACCACGACCCGGCGCGGGTGCGCAGGCTCAGCCGGCAGTCGGCGACGCTGCTGCTGGCGTCGGGGCTGGATCCGGAGCGGTGCACCGTGTTCGTGCAGAGCCATGTCGACGAGCACGCGCGGCTGTCGTATCTGCTGGAGTGCGTGGCGACCGACGGCGAGATGCGGCGGATGATCCAGTACAAGGAGAAGGCCGCTCGGGAGCAGCGGCGGGGCGGGAGTGTGCGGCTGTCGCTGCTGACGTACCCCGTGCTGATGGCGGCCGACATCCTGGCGTACCGGAGCGACGAGGTGCCGGTGGGGGACGACCAGACGCAGCATGTGGAGCTGGCCCGGGATCTGGCCGTGCGGTTCAACCAGCGCTACGGGCACACGTTTGTGGTGCCTCGGGCCACGCCTCCCGCGGTGGCGGCGCGGGTGATGAATCTGCAGGATCCGGCGTCGAAGATGGGCAAGAGCGAGGACGTCGGGCCGGGGATCGTCTATCTGCTGGACGAGCCGGACGTGGTGCGGAAGAAGGTCATGCGGGCCGTGACCGACAGCGGGCGGGAGGTCGTGTACGACCGCGCGTCCCGGCCGGGGGTGGCGAATCTGCTGGAGATCCTCGCCGCGTGCACGGGTGGGAACCCATCCGGGCTGGCCGGTGTATATGAGTCGTACGGCGCTTTGAAGAGGGACACGGCGGAGGCCGTGGTGGAGGTCCTGAGGCCCGTGCAGGAGAGGCACAAGGAGTTGTGCGCGGATCCTGGCTATGTGGAGGGGGTGCTGCGGGATGGTGCGGAGCGGGCGCGGGGTATGGCTCGGCCGACCGTGGATGCGGCGTATCGGGCGATCGGGTTGTTGCCGGCCGGGGCCGATAGCGGGGCCGTGGTCGGGGTGAGCGCGGCTCGGTAGAGGTACCGGTACCGGGCACGACCGCGACCACGGCCGCGCACGCGGTCAGTCCTTGGTGCCGGAGGCCAGTTCGCGGCTGCGGTCGCGGGCGGCTTCGAGGGCGGCGATGAGGGCGGCGCGTACGCCGTGGTTCTCGAGTTCGCGGATGGCGTTGATGGTGGTGCCCGCGGGGGAGGTGACGTTCTCGCGGAGTTTCACCGGGTGTTCGCCGCTGTCACGGAGCATGGTGGCGGCGCCGATCGCGGACTGGACGATGAGGTCGTGGGCCTTGTCGCGGGGCAGGCCCAGCAGGATGCCGGCGTCGGTCATGGCTTCGACCAGGTAGAAGAAGTACGCCGGGCCGGAGCCGGAGAGGGCGGTGCAGGCGTCCTGCTGGGACTCGGGGACGCGGAGGGTCTTGCCGACGGCGCCGAAGATCTCCTCGGCGTGGGCGAGGTGTTCGGCGGTGGCGTGACTGCCGGCGGAGATGACCGACATGGCCTCGTCGACGAGGGCGGGCGTGTTGGTCATGACGCGGACCACGGGCGTGTTCGCGGCGAGCCGGTCCTCGAAGTAGGAGGTCGGGATGCCGGCGGCGCCGCTGATGACCAGGCGGTCGGCGGGGACGTGCGGGGCGAGTTCGTCGAGGAGGGCGCCCATGTCCTGCGGCTTGACCGTGAGGATCAGGGTGTCGGCGGTCTTGGCCGCCTCCTGGTTGGAGACCGCGGTGACTCCGTAGCGGGTGCGGAGTTCGTCGGCTCGTTCCTGGCGGCGGGCGGTGACCAGGAGGTCTGCGGGCGCCCAGCCGGCGCGGATCATTCCGCTGAGCAGGGCTTCGCCGATCTTGCCGGTGCCGAGGACTGCGACTTTCTGGGTCATGGCTGGGGGTGCCCTCCGGGGTGTGCGTCGTCCTGCTTCATCCTCGCACTCGGGCGGGGTGGGGGCGGGCCGGTGTCCGGCAGGCGGGACGCGGGGTGTGGCGCGGGTGGTCGCCTCGCGCCGCGGTCTTCACGCCGTGCGGCGGCGGAGGGTTGCCGCTCCGAGGCAGAGGACCAGCAGGGCGCAGCCGGCGACGATCAGGGCGTCGCGGACGAAGGTGGCGGTCATGTCGGTGTGCTTGAGCACCTCGTTCATGCCGTCGACGGCGTACGACATGGGGAGGACGTTGGAGATGCCCTCCAGGACGGGGTGCATGTTGTCGCGTGGGGTGAACAGGCCGCAGAGGAGGAGCTGGGGGAAGATCACCGCCGGCATGAACTGGACCGCCTGGAATTCCGAGGCCGCGAAGGCCGAGACGAACAGGCCGAGGGCTGTGCCGAGGAGCGCGTCGAGCAGGGCGACGAGGAGGAGGAGCCAGGGGCTGCCGGTGACGTCGAGACCGAGGAACCACAGGGCGAGGCCGGTGGCGAGGGCGGACTGGATGATCGCGAGGGTGCCGAAGGCGAGGGCGTAGCCGGCGATCAGGTCGCCCTTGCCGAGGGGCATGGCGAGGAGCCGTTCGAGGGTTCCTGAGGTGCGTTCGCGCAGGGTGGCGATGGAGGTGACCAGGAACATCGTGATCAGCGGGAAGATCCCGAGGAGGGAGGCGCCGATGCTGTCGAAGGTGCGCGGACTGCCGTCGAAGACGTAGCGGAGCAGGAGGAGCATCAGGCAGGGGACGAGCAGCATCAGGGCGATGGTGCGCGGGTCGTGGCGCAGCTGGCGCAGGACGCGGGCGGCGGTGGCGGTGGTGCGGGAGGCGTTGAGGGCGCCGGTCGGGGCGGGGGTGAGCGTCGGCGCGGGCGTGGTGGGCGTGGGTGTGGTGCTCATCGGGTGGTCTCCTTTGCGCGGCCTGCGGCGATCGCCGCGTCCACCAGGTGCAGGAAGGCCGCTTCGACGGTGTCGGAGCCGGTGCGGTCGCGGAGGGCGTCGGGGGTGTCGTCGGCGAGGATCTCGCCGGCGCGCATGAGAAGGAGGCGATGGCAGCGCTCTGCCTCGTCCATGACGTGGGAGGAGATCAGCAGGGTGGCGCCGCGTTGGGCGGCGATGTCGTGGAAGAGCTGCCAGAGGTCGCGGCGCAGGACGGGGTCGAGGCCGACGGTGGGTTCGTCGAGGACGAGGAGTTCGGGGGTGCCGAGGAGGGCGACGGCGAGGGAGACGCGGCTGCGCTGTCCGCCGGAGAGGTTGCCGGCGAGAGCGTCGGCGTGGGTGGTGAGGTCGACGTCGTCGATGGCTCGGCTGACGGTTTCGTGGCGGAGTTCGGCGGCTGCGCGGCCGGGGTGGAGGATCGCGGCGAAGTAGTCGAGGTTCTGGCGGACGGTCAGGTCGTCGTAGACGGAGGGGGCTTGGGTGACGTAGCCGATGCGGGTGCGCAGGGCGGGGTGTCCGGCGGGGCGGCCGAGGACGTCGAGGGTGCCGGTGACCTTGGCCTGGGTGCCGACGACAGCCCGCATCAGGGTGGACTTTCCGCAGCCGGAGGGGCCGAGGAGGCCGGTGATCTGGCCGCGCGGGACGGTGAAGTCGAGGCTCCGCAGGACCGTGCGGGGGCCTCGGACGACGGTGAGGTCCTGGGCGCGGATGGCCGGTGGGTCCGAGGGTGGGTGTGACGGCCCGGAGGAGTAATTCATCATGTGATGAATAATCCTCTCGGGGGGCCGGGCCCGTCAAGCGGCTGGGGTGCCTGGGCGAGGAGGAGGACGACGTCGTAGGTCTCCTATACGGCGGTGTGCTGTTCGCCGTGGACCAGGAACACCGAGTGGCCGGCGAGGTTGGCCAGGTGGGTGCCGACGGGGACGCGGCAGGTCCAGCGGACCGTGCGGCGGGCGAAGCGCAGGCGGGCAGTGAGGTCGGTCCGGTGCCAGGCCTGGGCGTAGGTGAGGAGGTCGGTGGAGGCGTCGGCGAGCGGGAGGTCGTTGCCGTTGCCGCCGGCTAAAGGGAGCCGGGGATGCTGCCGTCACCGGCTCGACGGCGAGGACGTCTGCGCCGTGGGCGTGCAGGAGCGCGGTCGCGATACCGGTATGGGCCCCGATGTCCGCGACGCGGGAGCCGGCGAGGGGGCGGCGGGGTTCCCCCCACGCTGCTCTTGCGGAGAGGGCGGGGTGCAGGCTTCGGGCGTCGGGCGGCGGCGGTGACCTGCGGTCGCCGGTGCGGGGGCGGGGCGCTCGGGGCGGTCGGCGTTTCGCGTTCGCGCGGTCTGAGCGGCGCAGCTCAGGGGCGGCGGCGCTTCTTCGGGTTGCCCGAGCGGCGGGTGGTGCGCTTTTCGTGTTGGGTGCGGGCTGCTTCGTACTCCTCGCGGTGGAGTTTCTCGCCGGGGGCCTCGGTGAGGGAGCGGAAGAAGTACGCGAGGAGGGAGCCGACGAAGCCGATGGCCAGCAGGCCGCGGAGGGATGCCTGGCGGGCGGGGTCGTGGCGGCGGGTGAAGCTCTCCCAGGTGTGACGGAAGGCGAGCGCGCTGCAGATCGCGAACATCACGACCATGAGGAAGCTGACGAAGTTGCCGACGTCGGCGATCCGGAGACCCTGGTAGGCGAAGCGCAGCACGAAGCAGGCGGCGACCGCTGCGGCCAGGGAGCCGACGGCGACGCCGATGCGGCGGGCGGTGTAGCCGCGGTCGTGGTCGACCCAGGTCGTCCCGAAGAAACGGAGGGGTTCGGGGCGGGGGCCGCCGGGGGTGCCCGCGGTGCTGTCCGGGGTGCCGTTCGCTGCGCTCACGCATCGATTATGGCGCCGGGGGCGGACCGCGGGCCGCTCGGGGATCAGGCGCAGCGGGGGGCGACGTAGCCGTCGCTGCCGGTCTTCACGTACGTGTCGGAGACGTACTCGCCGTTGCTGATGTTGTCCCAGATGTTCGACGTGCCGTAGGGACCCGTCACCGTGGTGCCCGGGGTCTGGCAGTAGATCGGGACGCTCGCGCCCACGGGCAGGACGCGCACGATGCTGTAGTTCGTACCCGGGCCGCTGCGGATGTTCACCCGGACACCCGGAGCGACCGGGTAGGAGCGGACCGCGGCCTCGGCCGCCGTGCCGAGGACCATGAGGAAGGCGCCGGTGGCGGCGGCGAGCAGGACGGATCTGCGTCTGCGCAGTGTCATGGGTGTCCCTCGAGTGACGAGATGAATGGTCGGTGGGTCAGGAGCAGCGCGGGGCGACGTAGCCGTCGCTGCCCGTTTTCACGTAGGCGTCCGAGACGTACTCGCCGTTGTCGATGTTGTCCCAGATCTTCGACGTGCCGTAGGGACCCGTCACCGTGGTGCCCGGGGTCTGGCAGAAGATGGGGACCTTCGCGCCCTCGGGCAGCACGCGGACGAGGGTGTAGCCGGTGCCGGGGCCGCTGCGGACATTGAGACGGACGCCCGGTGCGACCGAGTAGTAGCGCACGGCCGCGGCGTCGGCGGCCATCGTCTCCGTGGTTCCCTCTGCCTCTTCGACATGGTCGACTGCCATGGAATTCCTCCCCCGTTGTGCACCTCATGGGTGTCATGAGGTTCCGTTGATTCCCTGGAAGCACAGGACGCACACCTGTGTGCTTCTGGAACACAGACGCTAGCAAGCCGCCTCAGCCTCGTACGCCTCATCGACTAGGCTCCGTGGTTCGCGCGCGCGGACGAACAGCACGGGGGTGGTTCCATGGCGTCGCAGCGGAACACCGGAGCGGGCGCGGAAGCGGAGCTTCCGGAGTACGCCGGTCACTATCGGCTGGAGTCGCGGCTGGGCTCCGGTGGCATGGGTGTGGTGCATCTGGCCCGCAGCACCTCCGGGTTGAAGCTCGCTGTGAAGGTCGTACACGCCGAGTTCGCGCGGGATCCCGAGTTCAGGGGGCGGTTCCGGCAGGAGGTCGCGGCGGCGCGGCGCGTGAGCGGTGCCTTCACCGCGCCGGTCGTGGACGCCGATCCGGAGGCCGAACGGCCGTGGATGGCCACGCTGTTCATTCCGGGTCCGACCCTGGCCGAGCAGGTGAAGCGGAACGGGCCGATGGCCTCGTTCCAGCTGCGTCAGCTGATGGCCGGGCTCGCGGAGGCACTGCGGGACATCCACCGGGTGGGCGTCGTGCACCGGGACCTGAAGCCGAGCAATGTACTGCTGGCCGATGACGGACCGAAGGTCATCGACTTCGGCATCTCCCGGCCGAGCGACAGCGAACTGCGCACGGAGACCGGCAAATTGATCGGCACACCTCCGTTCATGGCGCCCGAGCAGTTCCGGCGCCCGCGCGAGGTGGGGCCGGCCGCCGACATCTTCGCCCTCGGTTCCGTCTTGGTGCACGCGGCGACCGGGCGTGGGCCCTTCGACTCCGACAGCCCGTACGTCGTCGCCTACCAGGTGGTGCACGACGAACCGGATCTGACCGGTGTGCCGGACGATCTCGTGCCGCTGGTGCTGAGCTGCCTGGCCAAGGAACCGGAAGACCGGCCGGCCCCCGATGAACTGATGCGGGAACTGCGGTCGGCCGCGGCCTCGTACGACACACAGGCGTTCATACCGTTGCAGCGGACGAGGGCGGACGAACCGGCGAGCGCGGCCGGGCTCGGGCAGACCGGGCCGGCGCGTGACCATGCCCCGGAAGCGGAAGGGGACGACGAGCTCTCGGCCGGGGACGGCAAAATTTCCGGCCGCTCGCAGGCGAAGCGTCGGCCCACGCTGCGCCTTCGCCGACGGATGGTTCTCGGCGCCGGGGCGCTCGGCCTCGCGGTGATCGGCGCCCTCGTCACCGTCCCCCTGCTCACCGGTGGCGACACGGTGCCGAAGAGCACGGTCTCGCACGCTGAGCCGCCGTGGTTCGACGCCTGGGAGGTGGGCCTCAGCGGCAAGCAGGGCTTCGCGCAGTGCTCGTACGGGACCGGCAGATTGCTGTGCGCGCAATCGGGGAGGGTCTTCGCTCTCGACCCGGACGACGGCGACGAGCTGTGGCGGCACACCGTGCCGAAGGGCCCGAGCCTGCCGCCGGTCGCGTCGGGCGGCCTCGTGCAGCCCACGCTCGCTCAGGGCCGCGGCCTGGAGGCGCTGGATCCCGCCTCGGGCAAGCCGAAGTGGCGTCAGGACGCCGCCGCGTACCAGCACATCGCGCGCGCCGGGAACATGCTGCTGCTCACGGGCGCGGACGGCACGGTCACCGCGGTCGACGGTGCCTCGGGAGACACGAAGTGGAGCCACCCGATACCGGGGCACCCGACGCCGGCCTTCCAGTCGTTCGCGGGAGATCCGCTGGCCTATGCGGCCAGTACGTCCGTCGACACCGGGCGCACGCACGTCACGGCGGTCGATCCACGGAGCGGGGAGGTGCGCTGGGAGGCACGGCTGGCCGGGTCGCTGCGGCCGGTCGGGACGGCGGACCGCGCGGTGGTGTTCCTCTCCGTCGGCACGGTATACGGCGAGGCGCGGTCCGTGGTGCGCTACGAGCCGGACACCCGGAAGGTGCGACGCGCCACCCTGGCCGTCCCCCTGGAGCAGCCCCACGGGACGGTACGCGGGAACACCGCCTACCTCACCGGCGCCGGCGGCAGGCTGGTGGCCGTCGACACCGCAGCGCTGCGACAGCGGTGGAGCGTCGAGACCGGCATGACCCGCACGTCCGTACCCGCCGCCGACGAGCGGCACGTCTACGTCACCGCCCCCGACGGGCGGTTGATCGCTGTCGATGTTCGGGACGGGCGGCTGGTCGGGCAGACCTCGGTGCGGCTCGGGGCGGCCGGGGATCGGGTGGCCGGGGCGTTGCCGCGACCCGTGGTGGTGGGTGGGCGGGTGTTTGGCTCCGCGCCGGACGGGAGTGTGTTCGGTGTGGACGGGCGGGATCCGGCCGGGTGGTAGGCGTGCGGCAGGACGGGTGAGGGCCGCCTCCGTGACGTCACGGGGCGGCCCTCGGGCGGGTTGGGGTCAGCTCAGCCTGCTGATGCCTCGGCGGGTGGGGGTCAGCTCAGCTTGCTGATGTCGCGGACCGCGCCCCTGTCGGCGCTCGTCGCCATCGCCGCGTAGGCCTTCAGGGCCGCCGAGACCTTGCGGTCGCGGTTCTTCGGGGCGTACCGGCCGTTCAGGGCCTGCTCGCGGCGGGCGAGTTCCGCCTCGTCGACGAGGAGCTCGATCGAGCGGTTCGGGATGTCGATGCGGATGCGGTCGCCGTCCTCGACCAGGGCGATGGTGCCGCCGGAGGCCGCCTCGGGGGAGGCGTGGCCGATGGACAGGCCCGACGTGCCGCCGGAGAAGCGGCCGTCGGTGACCAGGGCGCAGGCCTTGCCCAGGCCGCGGCTCTTCAGGTACGAGGTCGGGTAGAGCATCTCCTGCATGCCGGGGCCGCCCTTGGGGCCCTCGTAGCGGATGACGACGACGTCGCCCTCCTTGACCTGCTGGGTGAGGATCTTCTTGACGGCGTCCTCCTGCGACTCGCAGACCACCGCCGGGCCCTCGAAGGTCCAGATGGACTCGTCGACGCCGGCCGTCTTCACCACGCAGCCGTCGACGGCGAGGTTGCCGCGCAGCACCGCCAGGCCGCCGTCCTTGGAGTACGCGTGTTCGGCGGAGCGGATGCAGCCGCCCTCGGCGTCCTCGTCGAGGCTGTCCCAGCGCTCGGACTGGGAGAAGGCCTCGGCGGAGCGGACGCAGCCGGGGGCCGCGTGCCACATCTCGACGGCCTCCTGCGACGGGGAGCCGCCGCGGATGTCCCAGGTCTTCAGCCAGTCCGCGAGGGAGGGGCTGTGGACGGAATGGACATCCTCGTTCAGCAGGCCCGCGCGGTGCAGTTCGCCGAGCAGGGCGGGGATGCCGCCGGCGCGGTGCACGTCCTCCATGTAGTACGTACGGTCCTTGGCGACGTTCGGCGCGACCTTCGCCAGGCACGGCACGCGGCGCGACAGGGCGTCGATCTCGGTGAGGCCGAAGGGGACCTCCGCCTCCTGGGCGGCGGCCAGCAGGTGCAGGATCGTGTTGGTCGAGCCGCCCATCGCGATGTCCAGGGCCATGGCGTTCTCGAACGCCTGGAAGGTGGCGATGTTGCGCGGCAGGGCCGAGTCGTCGTCCTGCTCGTAGTAGCGGCGGGTGAGGTCCATCACCGTCTGTGCCGCTCGGACGTACAGGTCCTTGCGGGCGGTGTGGGTGGCGAGGACCGAGCCGTTGCCGGGGAGGGACAGGCCCATCGCCTCGGTGAGGCAGTTCATCGAGTTGGCGGTGAACATGCCCGAGCAGGAGCCGCAGGTCGGACAGGCGTTCTCCTCGATACGGAGGACGTCCTCGTCGGAGATCTTGTCGTTGGCCGCGTCGACCATGGCGTCGACCAGGTCCAGCGTGCGGACCGTGCCGTCGACCAGCGTGGCGCGGCCGGACTCCATCGGGCCGCCGGAGACGAAGACCGTGGGGATGTTCAGGCGCAGCGCGGCGTTGAGCATGCCCGGGGTGATCTTGTCGCAGTTGGAGATGCAGATCAGGGCGTCGGCGCAGTGGGCCTCGACCATGTACTCCACGCTGTCCGCGATCAGGTCGCGGGAGGGCAGCGAGTACAGCATGCCGCCGTGGCCCATCGCGATGCCGTCGTCGACGGCGATCGTGTTGAACTCGCGCGGGATGCCGCCGGCCTCCCGCACCGCCTCGCTGACGATCCGGCCGACCGGGGCCAGGTGGGTGTGGCCGGGGACGAACTCCGTGAAGCTGTTGGCCACGGCGATGATCGGCTTCCGCCCGATGTCCGCACCGGGTACACCCGAGGCGCGCATCAGGGCGCGGGCGCCCGCCATGTTGCGGCCGTGGGTGACTGTGCGGGACCTCAGCTCGGGCATCGTCGCTCGCTCCTTCAGACCTTCTTCGAAGAGTGCCGGCCGGACAGTTCCGGCTGAGTCGAGCGTACGCCGGTCATCCAGAGGGCGGGACAGGGTGTCCGGAATGCGGGATGCGTATCTCAGTTCCCCGGTCTTGTGTACGCCGGTCAGCGGCCGGTGAGGTGGCCCTGGACGACGGGTGCGACCCGGCTGATGATCTGCTCCGGGTCCGCCGAGGCCAGCGGCTCAATCTTGATCACGTAGCGGATCATCGCGATGCCGACGAGCTGCGCCGCGGCGAGTTCGGCGCGCAGCTCGGCGTCCGGCAGGTCGACCTGGTCGGCGATGCGGCGCAGCAGCTGGGTGGCGACCAGGCGGCGGAAGACGGCGGCCGCGGTCTCGTTGTTCACGGCGGAGCGGACGATCGCGAGGAGCGGCGTCCTGGTCACCGGGTTCTCCCAGAGCCCGAGGAGCATCCGGGTCATGCGCTCGCCGGCCTCCTCCAGCGGACCGGTGATCACCGCGTCCCGCAGGGTGAGGGCGGGCGCGAAGGCGACCTCCACCGCCGCCTCGAACATCTGCTCCTTGGTGCCGAAGTAGTGGTGCACCAGGGCGGAGTCGACACCGGCGGCCTTGGCGATGCCCCGGACGGACGTCTTCTCGTACCCGCGCTGGGAGAACTCCTCGCGGGCGGCACTGAGGATGCGGTCGCGGGTGTCGCCGGATTCGGCCCGCGCGGGGCGGCCGCGGCGGCGGGGGGTTGCCGGGGTGGGGGTGCGGGCGCCCTGCTGGGCGGGGG
>NZ_JAOCQE010000222.1 GCF_025290915.1 Streptomyces sp. 15-116A
GCCGGCGGCACCCTCATCGAGCGCAAGCTCATCGACTGGACGGCCGCCCGAATTGGCCTCGGACCCGCCGCCGACGGGGTGTTCACCTCCGGGGGTACGCAGTCCAACCTCCAGGCGCTGCTCCTCGGAAGGCGCGGAGGCGGCGGGCGCGGGTGCGGTGTCCTGCTTGGGCGTGTCACCGGTCGAGGCCCCGGCGCCGGAACCGCCGCCACTGCCGCCGCCGAACGTGACGTCCGAGCAGGAGTAGAACGCCTCCGGGCTGTCCGAGCGCTGCCAGACCGCGTACAGCAGCTGCTTGCCGGAACGCTCCGGCAGGGTGCCGGTGAAGGTGTAGAAGCCGCCGGACGCGGCCGGGTCGGTCGCCGTCGCCACCGGGTTCGCCAGATCCAGGTCACCCCAGGCCAGCGGCTTGGACGGGTCGTAGCCCGGCTTGGTGATGTACACCTTGAACGTGCCCTTGTGCGGGGCCGTCACCCGGTACTTGAAGGTGTACGACCCGCTGCTCACGCTCGTCGCCGGCCAGTCCGCGCGGGCCAGGTCGAGGCCCTTGAACGCCTCGTTGTTCGCGCTGCACAGCTTGCCGTCCGGGATGAGCTCCTGGTGGCGGCCGCCCGCGTCGCCGATGCGGATGCCGTTCCAGTCGTAGAGCGCCTGGGTGCCGCCGGCCGCGACCGCAGCCTTGCACGCCGCCGACTTCGGGCTCTCCGGGCCCTCGGCGTAGCACTGCGCGACCCGGCTGACCGGGTCGCCCATCGAGCCGTGCGCGGACGCCGGTGCGGCGGACAGCGCGGTCAGGGCGAGCGGGACGAGTCCGGCGGCGGCGACAGCGGCCTTGCGGCGTGCGGGCATGGGGCAGCAACTCCTCGACAACGATCACTGAACTCTGGGGGAACCCGTGGGGGGATCCCGTGGGGCGGATCCCGTGGGGGTGGATCAGAAGCTAGCCCCTGGAAACCGGGAAATCGCCTGGCAGAGGCCCTGAGGGGAGATCCTTATGGCCGCGTTAAGGGAGTGCTCAGGCTGGGATCAGACAGCTACCGTGCGCACATGACAGACCACACGATCCGCCCCGCCGTCGCCGCCGACGTACCGGCGGTCAAGGCGGTGATCGACGCCGCGTTCAGCCCCTACATCGAGCGCATCGGGGTGGTGCCGGTGCCCATGGAGGCGGACCACGCGGCGAACGTGGCCGCGGGGAAGGTGTTCGTCGTGGAGGCGCCCCGTACGGGGCGGGTGACCGGGCTCGTGGTGGTCGAGCCGCGCGAGGACCACCTGTATCTCGATGTCGTCGCCGTCCACCCGGAGGAGCACGGCACCGGGCTCGGGCGGCTGCTGCTGGAGTTCGTGGAGGCGCACGCGCGTGCCCTCGGGCTGCCCGAGATCAGGCTCTACACGAACGCCATGATGTGGGAGAACCAGAAGATCTACCCGAGATTCGGGTACGAGGTCGCCGAGCGCCGCGTCACGGGGCCGTACGACCGGATCCACTACCGCAAGCGGCTGCGCTGATGCCTGTGGTGAGGGGGCTGGGGCTGGTCAGCCGTCGGGCCACCAGGTGCGGGCGATGTCCTTGCGGACCTCCGGGCGTCCCGCGGGGCGCTCATCGGCCTCCTCGCGGACCTGGCGGGAGTCGGTCTTCTTCAGGGGCTTGTGCACGGTGACACGGCGCATGACTGCCTCCTTCAGGCCCACCGGGTTCCGCGTTCTCACGGAGGTAGACCTTTCGGGGGAGAGTTCCTCATCGGTCCCGTTCTGTCTGTGGCCGCGGTCACGAAGGGATTGTCAGTGGCGGGTGTCACTCTTGGCGGCATGACCGATGACTGGGACGCGATGGCCGCCACCTTCGACGAGGAGCCGGACCACGGGCTGCGTGACCCGGCCGTACGCGCGGCGTGGGCGGACCGGCTCCGCACCTGGCTGCCGGCGAGGGCGAGCGACGTCCTCGACGCCGGCTGCGGCACGGGCAGCCTGTCACTGCTCGCATCCGAACAGGGCCACCGGGTGACTGGCGTCGACCGGTCCGAGGCCATGATCACGCTGGCCCGGGAGAAGCTCGCCGGGCGTGACGCGGTGTTCCTGTGCGGTGACGCGGGGGCGCCGCCGGTCGGTGAGCAGCGGTTCGACGTCGTGCTCGTCCGGCATGTGCTGTGGACGCTGCCCGATCCCGGCCGGGTGCTGCGGCACTGGCGGGGGCTGCTGCGGCCGGGCGGGCGGCTGGTGCTGGTCGAGGGGGTGTGGGGGACGGTGAGCCCGGCCGGCATACCCGCGGAGCGGCTCGGCGCGCTGCTGGCCCCGCTCGGCGGTCAGGTGCGCCTGGAGCGGCTCTCGCAGGACGCCGCTCTGTGGGGGCGGGATGTGGACGACGAGCGCTACGCGGTGGTCGCCATGGTGGGCTGAGCCCGGGTCACGTCAGCAGGGCGCCGAGCTTGCCCGTATGGGCCAGGGTGTCCAGTTCGTCGAGTGCGGTCAGGGCCGCCGTGGCCGCCTGGGGGTCCGAGGTCTCGAGGCCGCTTGCCGTGAACTCGTCCTCGTCCAGGCGGCGTACGTCCGTGCCGTCCGCCGAGCACCACAGGTCCAGGTCGAGGTCCTCGACGACCAGCTCGGTGCCGGTGAGCGTGGCCGGGCGGGTGACGTCGCAGTAGTGGCCCTTGAGGGTGCCGTCGTGGGCGCGGACCTCCTTCACCGAGTACCAGCGGTCGCGCCAGTAGTACTCGGTGAAGACGTCACCCGGCTCGAAGCGGACGAAGCCGAAGTCGCGGATGCCGTCACCGGCCCAGGGGGCGCGCACGGTGATGCGCGTGCCGTCGTCCGCCAGCAGCTCGGCGGGGTAGCGGATCTTCGTGCGGCCCGCCTTGACCAGGACGACCTCCACCACGGCAGGCTCGTCAGCCGAGTTCGCGGACATGGCGCACCTCCGTGGCACAGACCTCGTAACCGAACCACTTGTTGATCGCGATCATCGGCGCGTTGCCGGTGTCGTTGCCCGTGAAGGCCTCCGTGTACCCGGCGTCGCGGGCGCGATGCAGGGAGGCGTTCTTCGCGAGCTTGGCCAGACCCCGGCCGCGATACGCGCGGGCGGTGCCGGTCATGGCCGTGCCGTAGCGGCCGGCGCCGTCGGTGTACGCGGCGGTGAAGGCGGCGGGGCGCCCGTCGACCACGGCGACCATGGTCAGGTCCAGGTCGAGCAGCGGGTGCCGCCAGCTCTCCGCGAGCCAGGCCTCGTAGTCGGTGAACTCGGTGTCGATGTCACTCGGCTCGTCCGACGTCACCTCCGCGTCCAGCTCGAACATGGGGCGCGGATCACCCGCGAAGTCGGCGGCGGTGCGCAGCTCGACACCGGGCGGCGGGTCCGAGAGCGGGGGCAGGGTGCCGTTCGCCAGGTCCAGGCGCAGGAAGTAGGCGGAGCGGCTGGCACGGTAGCCGTGGCGCTCGGCGAAGGCGCGGTTGGCGGGCTCGTCCAGCACCCAGGTGTAGATCTTGCGGGCACCGAGGGCGGTCAGACGTTCCTCGGCGGTGCGCGCCAGGAGGGTGCCCGCGCCGCGCCGGGTCCTGTCCGGGCGGACGTAGACATTGGCGCTGCCCAGACCGGGCTCCGGGCTGTCATGGGCGATGCTGACCTGGGCGGTCCCGATGATCTCGCCGTCCTCCTCGGCGACGAGCTGGGTGAAGCGGGAGTCCGGGTGGGAGTGCGTCAGGTTGTGCAGCACGGACTCGGGGGTGGACAGCATGAAGGGGATGGCGAGGCGGCGGACGAGGGAGAACCCCTCGGCGTCGGCTCGGACCTCGGGGCGCAGGTCGCGCACGATGACCGTCATGGAGGCGCACGCTACGGGGGACCGGGTGGCCGGTGCCTCTCATTTTCCGCGGGGTGCGGGAGAATCGGGGCGTGAGCCTGAGGATCGACATCGACGACAGTGCGCCGCCGTACGAGCAGGTGCGGGCGCAGATCTCCGAGCAGGCGCGGTCGGGAGCGCTGCCGGTGGGATACCGGCTGCCGACGGTGCGGGGTCTTGCCGAGACGCTGGGCCTCGCGGCGAACACCGTGGCCAAGGCGTACCGGGCGCTGGAGGCGGACGGGGTGATCGAGACGCGGGGGCGCAACGGGACGGTGATCGCCGCGGCGGGCTCGGCGGCGCAGCGGGAGGCCGCGTCGGCGGCGCAGGGGTTCGCGGAGCGGGTGCGGAGGCTGGGGCTGACGGAGGACGAGGCGCTGGCGGCGGTACGGGATGCCCTGCGGGCGGCTTACGGGGCGTAGGGTGTTCGGCCGAGGGGCGGCTGAGCAGGGTTTCGGCACCGCCGGTCTGCGCCGTCGTGGCTAAGCGCCGTTGCGGCGGAAAAGTGAAGCAGGCGGAGGAGCCAATCAGGCGGAGACGTAGATCAACCCTGCGTGACATGCTCCGGGGTTCTCGTGACGTTCAGGCCCGCTGACTCGGCTGCTCTCGCGAAAGCCGCCGCGTCTCTCACCGCCGCCCCGCCCGGGTCGTTGTTGAAGTACGCGTAGACGTCCTCGTCCGTCGACCACGTCGTCGCGATGCGGTCCACCCACGTGTGGAGAGCCTGGCGGCCGTAGCGCGGCCACGGGTGGGCGCGGCCCTGGTGGAAGCGGACGTAGCCCCAGTCGGTGGTGCGCCACAGCGGTGTCGCCGGGCGGGAGAGAATGTCCGCCCAGCACAGGGCCGCTCCCCGGGATTCCAGGACCCGCCGTACCTCCGGCGTCCACCACGAGTCGTGCCGGGGTTCCACCGCGACCCGCGTCGACGCCGGGAAGCAGAGCAGGCAGGCGTCCAGCAGGGCGGGGTCGGCGCGCAGGGTAGGCGGGAGCTGGAGGAGGACCGGGCCGAGCCGGTCGCCGAGGCCGGCCGCGTGGCTCATCAGGCGGTCGACCGGCTCCTCGGGATCCCGCAGCCGCTTGATGTGCGTGAGGTAGCGGCTCGCCTTGACCGCGACGACGAAGCCCGGCGGGGTGCGTTCCCGCCACGCCGCGAAGGTCTCGCGGGACGGCAGCCGGTAGAAGGCGTTGTTGATCTCGACGGTCGCGAACCGGGCCGCGTACTCCTCCAGCCAGAGCCGCATGGGCACCCCGGCCGGGTACAGCACCTCACGCCAGTCCTTGTACTGCCATCCCGACGTCCCGACGAACACGGTCATACGACCATCAAACACCCGCCGATCTAGAGATACAGCCCGGCGTCCGCGTCCCCCCGCGGCTCCGGCAGCGCCGTCGGCGACGTGCCCCGGCGCAGGGCGTACAGCTCGGCCAGCGTGGCGCCCTCGCGGCCGATGCCGTCCTCGTGGCCCAGCCAGGTGATCGCCTCCCGGCGGGTCAGCGGCCCCACCTCGATGCGGGCCAGGCAGCGGCCGGGGCGGACCACGGCCGGGTGGAGGCGCTCCAGGTCCTCGTTGGTGGTGACGCCCACCAGGACGTTGCGGCCCTGGCCGAGCAGCCCGTCGGTCAGGTTGAGCAGCCGGGACAGCGCCTGGCCGGCCGTGTGCTTGGCCTCGCCGCGGATCAGTTCGTCGCAGTCCTCCAGCAACAGCAGCCGCCAGCGGCCCTTGCCCGTCGCGTCGTCCTCGCCGATGGCGATGTCCATCAGATAGCCGACGTCGGAGAACAGCCGCTCGGGATCGAGGACGCAGTCCACCTGGCACCAGTCCCGCCAGGACCGGGCCAGGGTGCGCAGCGCGGACGTCTTGCCGGTGCCCGGCGGGCCGTGCAGCAGGAGCAGCCGGCCCGAGATGTCCTCGGGGGTGGTCTTCATCAGCCGGTCCATCGCGTCCGCCACCGGCGCGGTGTAGTTGGGACGCACCTCGTCCCAGGTGCCCGCCGAGATCTGCCGGGTGGTGCGGTGCGGGCCGCGGCGCGGGGAGACGTACCAGAAGCCCATCGTCACGTTCTCCGGCTGCGGCTCCGGTTCGTCCGCCGCGCCGTCCGTGGCCTCGTCCAGCACCGTCGCTGCCAGCTCCGCGCTGGTCGCCGTGACCGTGACGTCGGCGCCCCGGTTCCAGCGGGAGACCAGCAGCGTCCAGCCGTCCCCCTCGGCCAGCGTGGCGCTGCGGTCGTCGTCCCGGGCGACCCGCAGCACGCGCGCCTGAGAGGGCAGCAGCGTCGCTCCGGAGCGTACGCGGTCGATGTTGACGGCGTGCGAGAACGGCTGCTCGCCCGTCGCGAAGCGGCCGAGGAACAGCGCGTCGACGACATCGGCGGGGGAGTCGCTGTCGTCGACGTTGAGCCGGATCGGCAGTGCGTCGTGTGGGTGCGCGGACATGCCGCCATGATCGGGCACGCGGGCTCCGCGTGCACCCGGTTTCCCTGGTGCGCGCGGATTGTCGCCCGTCTGCCCGCTGGTGCCGTTCAGTTCCCGGCCCGTGTCACCAGTCGCCGGACCTGCCGGGCCCGGCGGACCACGGCGTACCCCTTGGTCAGGGCGCGGTCCCGGGCGAAGGTGCGTCCGATCGCCCGCCCGTCCACCAGCCGCTCGAACTCGGCGGTGCCCGTACTCCTCCGCACCGTCACCCGCCGCAGCGCGTACGGCCCCTGCGCGCGCCGGGCGAGCCCGTTGCCGACGGCGAGCGCCTGCGCGTACCCCGTCTCCCGTACCGCCTCCCGCACCCGGCGGCTGGAATAGCCGTAGGGATACGCGAACGAGGCGGGCGCGCGGCCGAGTTGGTCGGAGACGATCTCCTTGCACAGGATCAGCTCGGAGCGCAGCCGGCGGTCGTCGAGCTGGTCGAGCTGCGGGTGGGAGTGGCTGTGCCCGCCGATCTCCACGCCCGCCTCGGCGAGTTCGCGTACCTGGTCCCAGTCGAGCATGGTGTCCAGGCCGCCGCCGGTGTCGTACGGGCCGCGCAGCCAGCCGGTGGAGACGAACAGCGTGGCCGGGAAGCCGTGCTTGGCGAGCACGGGCAGGGCGTGCCGGTGCACGCCCTCGTAGCCGTCGTCGAAGGTGACCAGGACGGGGCGCGGGGGCAGCGAGCGGCCCGTGCGCCAGCAGGCGGCCAGGGCGGCGGTGGTGACGGGGGTGAGCCCCCCGTCGGCGATGACCGCCATCTGCTCGGCGAACGCCTCCGGGGACACGGACAGGGCGCGGGTCGCCTCGTTGGGTTCGGTGGCGACCGAGTGGTACATCAGGATCGGCACGCGGGCGTCCGTCATGAGGCCGCCTCACCGATCTCCGCCACGGAGAACGTCACCCCACCGCGCCGCGCCCGTACGCTGCCCACCACATAGCCGCCCGCCGCCGTCAGCACCCCGGCGACGATCGCCCCCGCGCGCCCGGCACCGCCGGGGCGGCCCAGCAGGGCGTCGCGCAGCCCCCGCACCACCCCGGCCGGCAGGACGCGCGTGGTGTACCGGCGCTCGGACTCCAGGCCCTTGTCCGCGCCGACGCTGCGCGCCACCAGGGCTTTTGACAGGCCCTCGGCATACGTCCGGGTACGGAAGTAGCGGAAGTGCTCGCGGGCCTCGGGCACCCGGTGGTGGATGACCGCGCGGTCGTCGATCAGCAGGACCGCGTCCGGGCGGGCGCGGCTGAGGCGGATGCACAGCTCCGTCTCCTCGCCGCCCAGCGGGCGTTTGTCGCCGTCGCGTCCGATGCCGGTCGCGAAGCCGCCCGCCGCGTCGAAGGCGCTGCGCCGGAAGGAGGCGTTGCCGCCGAGGACGTTGCGCACGCGGACGCGTCCCGGCGGCAGGCCGCGGTAGGTGCAGCCCACCACCCAGTCGAACTCCTCGGGGAACCAGGCGGGCCGTCGGCCCGACGCCCAGATCGGCTCGGTGCGCCCGCCGACCGCCATCACGCGCGGATCGGCGTACCCCTCGGCGAAGTGCTTCAGCCAGTCGCGTTCGGCCACGGCGTCGTCGTCGAGGAACGCCACGATCTCGCCGCGGGCCGCGGCGATCCCGGTGTTGCGGCCGGCGGACAGGCCGCGGGGGCCCGCGTTGGCGAGTACCCGCACGCTGTCGGTCTCCTTGTACTCCTTGCCCAGCCGGTCCAGGAGCGCCTGGTTGTGGTCGACGACCAGCAGTGTCTCCAGGGCCGGCCGTGACTGCGCGCGCACCGAGGCGACCGCCGCGAGGACGTCCTCCCAGCGGTCCTCGGTGTAGGCGCAGATCACGACCGAGATGCCGGGCATCTCGGGCTCGCTCAAGACACCTTCCCCCGCACCGTGTCCAGCAGCGGGGAGTGGTGCCCGCGGCGGCGCAGCGCACGCCGGTTGGAGCGCTCCTTGAGGATCACGTTGAGCACCCGGAACCCGTCGCGCACGGCGCGCAGATTGCTGGTGCCGTGGATCCGCAGATACTCGTGGCTGGGGATCTCCTGCACCTTCAGGCCCGCCTTGACGACCCGGATGTTCATGAGGGTCTCGACCTCGAAGCCGGTGCAGTCGAGCTCGATCTTGTCCAGGCAGTGCCGCCAGAACGCGTTGTAGCCGTAGCAGAGGTCGGTGTAGCGGGCGCCGAACTTCCGGTTGACGACCGCGCACAGGGCGCGGTTGCCGAGCTTGCGGATGAAGGTCATGTCGTCGGTGCCGCCGCCGTTGGCGAAGCGGGACCCCTTGGCGAAGTCCGCGCCGGAGACCAGGGCGGAGACATAGCTGACGATCTCGTTGCCGTCGGCCGAGCCGTCCGCGTCGACCATCACGATGATGTCGCCGGTGCAGGCCTGGAAGCCGCTGATCAGGGCGTCACCCTTGCCCTTGCCGCGCTGCTCGACGACCTTGACGTCCGGCCACAGCTCGCGGGCCACCTCGACGGTGTCGTCGGTGGAGTTGCCGTCGACCAGCACCACTTCGTGGATCCAGTCGGGCAGCGTCTTGAAGACGTACGGAAGGTTCTCCGCCTCGTTCATGGCCGGTATCACCACGCTCACCGGCGGCGCTATCGCCAGATGCGAGGAGACGGGCCGGTACTTTCCGGCGGTCGGCGGATCCTGGTCCGCCGGATCTGTGACCGCCGGCTGCAGAACTGAGCTCATGAGTCTGGTCCCTCTCGTCCGGTGGACCGCCCGCCCCTGGGCGGCCCGGCTCTTCTTCCGGTTCGAAAGGGGGGTTCTCACCCGGGGCATGCCACAGCGGAGCTCCGTGCACGCCGGGTGAGCTGGCAAATCTGGACGGCTGCGAACAACGGCAGCCGGCCGCGCGGCACGGCTCGGTCACGGTTGAGATCACGAGCACGGCACCCCCCTACCGCGCCCCGCGCCGGTCCGCCCGGCTCCTGAGCCCTCCCCTGGAGCCACACACGAACGCACCGATGCGGGTGAGATGTACGACGGTATTGATGATTGAACCCGTATGGCAAGACCTGGAACGAGCCTCACCTTTTTGTTGGTTTGGTCATGGACCGGGCTTCACAGTGACGCAGCCGGTCAGAGCGGTCAAGGTCGCCTCGGCCCTGCGTCCGGAATTCGTCCGTGATTCAACCGGCGTTCGGCGCCGGGTCCGCATTATCACGGCAGTCGTGAAGAAGTCGCGCAGTTCCTGGAAAGAGTCCAAAAGTCTTGGCATGGACACTTCCTGTCAACACGCGTAGTTGCTACGACGGTTGTGGCAGAGATCCTGCTAAAGGGAGGTTCCATGAGACGTTCCCGACTTGTGCTCTTTCTGAGCTCCTTCCTCCTCGCCGTCGCCACCGCCCTCACCGGCGCCACGACGGCTCACGCGTCCCAACCGGCCGCAGACGGCGGCTATGTGGCCCTCGGAGACTCCTACTCCTCCGGCGTCGGAGCCGGCAGCTACATCTCCTCCAGCGGCGACTGCAAGCGCAGCACGAAGGCCTTCCCGTACCTCTGGGCGGCCGCCAACTCACCCTCGAGCTTCGACTTCACCGCCTGCGCGGGCGCCCGAACGGGTGATGTTCTCCATGGACAGCTCGGCCCGCTCAGCACCGCCACCGGACTCGTCTCCATCAGCATCGGCGGCAACGACGCCGGTTTCGCCGACGTCATGACGACCTGTGTGCTCCAGTCCGACAGCACCTGCCTCTCGCGGATCGCCACCGCGAAGGCCTACGTCGACTCCACGCTCCCCGGCCTGCTCGACCAGGTCTACTCGGCCATCCGCAGCAAGGCACCCCACGCGAAGGTCGTCGTCCTCGGCTACCCCCGCTTCTACAAGCTCGGCACCACCTGCGTCGGCCTCTCCGAGACCAAGCGGAAGGCGATCAACGAAGGCGCCGACCACCTCGACAACGCCATCGCCCAGCGCGCCCGCGCCCACGGCTTCACCTTCGGCGACGTACGCCCCACCTTCACCGGACACGAGCTCTGCTCCGGCAACTCCTGGCTGCACAGCGTGAACTGGCTCAACATCGGCGAGTCGTACCACCCCAAGCCGGCCGGCCAGTCCGGCGGCTACCTGCCGGTCCTGGACGGCGCGGCCTGACCCCACTTCAGGGCGCGACCACCGAACCGGAAGGAGAAGGGGAGACCCCGCCCGGCGGGGTCTCCGTCTCGCACGCCACGGAGAACGGCACCGAGTCCGACGTCGTACGCACCGGCTCCCGGACCTCCACACCGAGCGCGCTCTGAAGCGTTCCCGTCTCCGAGTACGTCGTCACGACCACCGTGTCCTGCTTGCTCAGCCCGCCGCCCTTCGGGAACGACAGCGTCTTCCACCCCGTGTCGTCCACCGAGCCGTCCTCGGCCACCCAGCGGTAGGACACCTCCGCCGGCAACCGCCCCACCGTGAACGTCGCCGTGAACGAGGGCGCCTCCGCGCTCGGCGGCGGACAGGCACCGGAGTAGTCCGTGCGCTCCCCGTGCACCGTCACCCGCACCGTCTGCGCGGGCGGGCTCGTCTCCTCCGTCTCGCTCGGCGTGGGCGAGGTCGGGGGCCTCGTCGTCTCCTGCGTCGGGCCGCCCTCCTCCTCGTCGCCGGTCTGCGCGGGCGTACTCACCCCGGTCCGCGCGCCCGAGCCCCCGCCTCCGTCGCCGTCCCCGCGGTTCAGCAGCCCGTACGTCAGCCCGGCCAGGGCCAGCGCCAGGACGGTCACGCCCGCGATCAGGACGATCAGCGCGCGGCGGTTGCGCTCGGGCTGCTGCGGGGTCACCGCGGTGGTGCCGGCGACCGGCAGCGGGGGAGTGGGGGACGTGGTCCGGGGCGGCGGCTCCGGTCCCGTGCGCGGCTGCGGATGGG
>NZ_JAOCQE010000223.1 GCF_025290915.1 Streptomyces sp. 15-116A
CTACCCCGCGGCTCCGGGGGCCCCCGCGTGGGGCGCCCCGCACCACGGCCACCACGGCCACCGCCGGCACAAGAGCTTCGGACACATGCTGTTCTCGTCCTGACAACGACCGAACCCCCGGCCGCTACGACGGCCGGGGGTTCCGGTGTGACGTGGACGATACTGGGATTGAACCAGTGACCTCTTCCGTGTCAGGGAAGCGCTCTCCCGCTGAGCTAATCGTCCTCGGGACCACGATCACTCAGGGGAGCCGATCATGGGCACTGCGTGCGCGATACTGGGATTGAACCAGTGACCTCTTCCGTGTCAGGGAAGCGCTCTCCCGCTGAGCTAATCGCGCGGGTCGGATCTTCGAGAGATCCAGTGGACGATACTGGGATTGAACCAGTGACCTCTTCCGTGTCAGGGAAGCGCTCTCCCGCTGAGCTAATCGTCCTTGGAGGTGGAGACGGGATTTGAACCCGTGTAGACGGCTTTGCAGGCCGTTGCCTCGCCTCTCGGCCACTCCACCAGGAGTGTAGGGGATCGGGTGGATCCCCTTGTTCCTGCGAGCGGACGACGAGGCTCGAACTCGCGACCTCAACCTTGGCAAGGTTGCGCTCTACCAACTGAGCTACGTCCGCCTGTCGTTTCGGTCGGCTTGCGCGTCCCGGCGACGAGTTGAACTCTAGCGGATTCCGGGGCCAGTACAAAAACGCGTTTGTGCAGCGTGCTGCCCTGCGTCGCCGCGACAGCGCCCGCCATAGACTCGTGGCGTGCTCGACCTGCCACCTCTCGCCCGTTTCGGCAACCGCGTCGCCACCGGCCTGCTCGACGTCACCGACGACCCCGCGGCCCTGGACTCCCGCGGTTTCTGGGCCGTCTGCGCGGACTTCGAGGGCCGTCTGACCTGCGCGCGCTTCCGTGACGTGATCGAGCGGCCGGTGCCCGCGCCGGTGCCGGGTGCCTGGCGGGGACCGGCGGTCGGTGACTGGACGTCGTCGCTGGATCGCTCCGGGTACACCGGCGGCGTGCGGAGGATCCGCGCGTACATAGCGGGCGGTGAGGTGTACCAGGCGAATCTGTGCCGGGTGCTGTCCGCGCCCGTCGCGGACGGCGCCGACGTGGACGCCCTGACCGCGCTGCTCGCGCGCGGCAACCCGGCGCCGTATGCAGGAACGATCCGCCTGCCGGGGCACGGGGTGGAGATCGCCACCGCCTCGCCGGAGCTGTTCCTGCGCCGCGACGGGCGGATCGTGGAGTCCGGGCCGATCAAGGGCACCGGGCGCACCGAGGCGGACCTCCTGGAGAAGGACTACGCCGAGAACGTGATGATCGTGGACCTGGTGCGCAACGACATCGGACGGGTCTGCGCCACCGGCAGCGTCACCGTGCCCGACCTGTGCGCCGTCGAGAAGCACCCCGGGCTCGTGCACCTGGTGTCGACGGTACGGGGAGAGCTCGGCGAAGGCGCGGGGTGGCCCGAGCTGCTCGACGCCGCCTTCCCGCCCGGCTCCGTCACCGGCGCGCCCAAGTCGAGCGCCCTGCGGATCATCCGCGAGCTGGAGACGGCACCGCGCGGGCCGTACTGCGGGGGCATCGGCTGGGTCGACGCCGACCGGGGCCTCGGCGAGCTCGCGGTGGGTATCCGTACCTTCTGGATCGACCGGGACGCGGACGGCGGCGCCGTGCTGCGGTTCGGCACCGGCGCCGGGATCACCTGGGGGTCCGACCCCGAGGGGGAGTGGCGGGAGACCGAACTGAAGGCGTCCCGGCTGCTCGCGGTAGCGTCGGGCACGTACGAGGTGAGTGAAGGGATCCAAGAGTGAAGATCTGGCTCGACGGCGGGCTGCAGGACATCGAGTCCGCCCGCGTCTCCGTCTTCGACCACGGACTGACCGTGGGCGACGGCATCTTCGAGACGGTCAAGGCCACGGACGGCCGGCCGTTCGCCCTCACCCGGCATCTCGACCGGCTCACCCGCTCCGCCCGCGGCCTCGGACTGCCCGACCCGGACCTCGACGAGGTCCGCCGCGCCTGCGCCGCCGTGCTGGAGGCCAACCCCATGCCGCTCGGCCGGCTGCGCATCACCTACACCGGCGGACACGGACCGCTGGGCTCGGACCGCGGCGAGCACGGGCCGACGCTGGTCGTCGCTCTCGGCGAGACCAGCCGCCGCCCCGACTCCACGGCCGTCATCACCGTGCCCTGGACGCGCAACGAGCGCGGCGCCCTGACCGGCCTGAAGACCACCTCGTACGCCGAGAACGTCGTCGCGCTCGCCCGCGCCCGCGAACAGGGCGCCTCCGAGGCGCTGTTCGCCAACACGGTCGGACAGCTCTGCGAGGGCACCGGGTCCAATGTGTTCGTCGTCGTCGACGGCGAGATCCACACCCCGCCGCTCGCTTCCGGCTGCCTCGCGGGCATCACCCGCGCCCTCGCCGTCGAGTGGACCGGCGCCAAGGAGACCGACCTGCCGCTGGACGTCCTCCTGCGGGCCGAGGAGGTCTTCCTCACCTCCACCCTGCGGGACGTCCAGGCCGTGCACCGCGTCGACGAGCGCGAACTGCCCGGCGCCCCCGGCCCGGTGACGGCGAAGGCCATGCGGATCTTCGACGAGCGCTCGGCGGCCGATCTCGACCCGTGAACCCGATAATCGGCTGATCGCGGGCGTGGCAGCGGGTAGAACTCCCGTGATGACCACGACCCTGCGGCCGGCCGAGCCGCTTCAGCAGCACCCCGACGGCACGCGCTCGCGCCGCTATCAGGTGTGCGTCAACAGCCGCCCCGTCGGCACGATCCGCCTGGGCACGCATCCCGTCTTCGGGGACACCGTCGCCCGGATCATGAGCCTGCGCATCGAGGAACCGGACCGCCGGCGCGGCCGGGGCACGGTGGCCGCGCTCGCCGCCGAGGAGGTCGTCCGCGGCTGGGGCTGCCGCCGTATCGAGATGACGGTCCCCGCCGACGCGGGCCCGGCCCTGCGGCTCGCCACGGCGCTCGGCTACGTCGTCCGCAACCGCGGCATGGAGAAGACACTCGGCGACACCCCGCCCGCCCTGCCGGAGGGCAGCCGGGGCCGGGCGATGACCGAGGACGAGTTCCGGCCCTGGCTGGCCAAGGAGAAGGAGGACTACGCGCGCGAGTGGATCGCGCGAGGGGTGCCGGAGGCCGAGGCACGGGCCAAGTCGGAGCGGGACCACGCCTCGCTGCTGCCCGAGGGGCGCGCCACGGAGGGGATGCTCTTCAGTGTCCTCGAACACGAGGGCACCGCCGTGGGGGTCCTGTGGCTCGCGGTGCGCGAGGAACAGGCCTTCGTCTTCGACGTCGAGACCGACCCCGCCCACCGCGGCCGCGGGCACGGACGCTCCCTGATGCTGCTCGCCGAGGCCCAGGCCGTCGCCGCCGGCAGACGCACGATCGGCCTCAACGTCTTCGCGGGCAACGTCCCGGCCGAGCGGCTCTACGAGTCACTCGGCTACGAGACGACGCGGTACGCGATGTACAAGCCCCTGCTGTAGGGGCGGGGCGGTCGGTCAGCCCTGTTCGGCCAGCAGGCGGTCCGCGATCTGCTCGATGCGCTCCCGCAGCCCCTCCTGGCTCTTGCCGCCGTCCAGACGCTCCCCGCCGATGACATACGTCGGGGTGCCGGTCACCCCGATCGCCTTGCCCTCGGCCTGGTCCGCGTCCACGATCAGGATGTGCCGCCCGTCGATCAGCGCGGTGTCGAACTCCTCGGCGTCCAGACCGAGTTCCCGCGCGACCTCGACCAGGAAGGGTTCGCCCTTACGGTCCAGCTCCTCGACCCGCGCCAGCACGGCCTCGACATACGCCCAGCCCTGCCCCTGCTCCAGCGCCTCCTCGGCGGCCTGGGCGGCGGCGAAGGCGTGCTTGTGCTTCTCCAGGGGGAAGTGGCGCAGCCGCATCTCGAGCCGATCGCCGTAGCGGGCGCGCAGGGCGCGCAGGTCGTCGAGGGCGCTGCGGCAGTCCGGACACTGCAACTCGCACCACACATCGAGGACGGGTGCGGTGAAGGCGGGGGAGGGGTCAGTCATGGCCCCAGTCTCCCAGTCCCGTACGACCGTCACCCAACCGGACCTGGCACGATCCCGTGGGGCGCGTCCGGTCCGGGGCGTACGTCCGCACCGGCACCTGCGGAGGAGGCGACCCGGAGATCTCCCTGATGTCGGGCCGGAGCATGGCCGCGCGGGGGCCGGCAGGTGCAGGATGGAAGGGACGAAGCGCCCACTGTGACCGACCCTGCCTGGAGGACCGGATGCTTGCCGAGACCGTCTGCTCCGCCGTCTCCGCGGCGGGCCTGGGCATCGCGGCGGTCACCGCCTACCGCAAACGCTTCCTGGCCGCCGCCCGTATCGCCGCCTATGCGCTCATCCCGATCGGCCTGGTCATGACCGGTGTCGTCGAGTGGCTGGCGGACACCGCGTTCAGCCCGACGGCCTGGGCGGGCTTCGGAGTGCTGGGGCTGTCCTGGGTGATCTTCATGACCACGCGCGCGGTGGAGCGCCGGCGCGGCGGCACGCGCAAGGAGCGCAAGGCGGCCCGGGCGGCGGCTCAGCCCGATGCGGTGGCTCCGGCGGCTTCGGCGCCCTCCCTCGCCCCCGGCACCCGCCCCGCGGCCCGGCCCAAGGCCGCGTCCGGAGGAGACGACGACTTCAGCGACATCGAGGCCATCCTCAAGAAGCACGGCATATGACCGCCTGACCATCCTGAGCACCGCCGAGCGACTGAAACGTCACAGGGGATCGCCGAACGTCCGGAAGCGATCACAACCCGACCTCCGGGTCACGGAATCGGCGAGGCGCCGTTCACTCCGAGAGTGTTGATCGCCCCGAGGGCGCCCGATGCGTCATCATCGCGGCGAGATGCTGGACACGACACACAGCGATGCCGCGCCGCCCCAGGACGAGCCGCGCGGATGCCTCTTCGCCCTATCCCAGCCACCGCTGATGATCTTCCTTGCGGTGATCGGGTGTCTGCTGCTCACGGCTGCCCTGCACGACCTGCTGTGGCTGTGAGCCGTACCCGCGGTACCCGGCGTCACCCGTCGGGACCGCGTCGGCAGGACACGGAGCGGGCCGCGCGCAGCGGGCGGCCGGGATCAGCCCGCCGCCTCCTTGCGCCGGGCCCGGTAGGCGGCGACATGCAGGCGGTTGCCGCAGGTGCGGCTGTCGCAGTAGCGGCGGGAGCGGTTGCGGGAGAGATCGACGAACGCGTGCCGGCAGTCCGGGGCCTCGCAGCGGCGCAGCCGCTCCTGCTCCCCGGCCACGACGAAGAACGCCAGCGCCATCCCGCAGTCGGCGGCCAGATGGTCGGCGACCGAGGCGCCTGGCGCGAAGTAGTGCACATGCCAGTCGTAGCCGTCGTGGTCCGTGAGCCGGGGGGTCGTGCCGGCCGCGGCGATCAGCTCGTTGATCAGCCCGGCGGCGGTGCGGGCGTCCGGAGCGGCGAAGACCGCGGCGAACCGCGACCGGATCCTGCGCACCGCCGACAGGTCGAACTCGGTGAGGACACCGACCTCGCTGACCTCGTGGTCCTGCACGAAACGCTCGAGCGCTGCGACATCCGGCAGTCCGTCCGGCGCCGACTCGTCCTCCGGCGCGGTGTTCACCAGATCCACCACGGTGTCCAGCGCACACCGGGTGTCGTGGGTGATCAGCACGATTCGCTCCCTGGCCTGGGTGTCGGGCGGGCGCCCGCCGATGCTGGCCGATGGTAGTGGCTGCGACAAGCACCGCACCGCCCCCGCCCCGCACATGGCTTCGAATACAACGCCGGAACCGGCCCCGTCGTTCCCCGGCCGTCTGCGCTCACCCTCTGTCACCGATCGTGAACAACACAGCGGCGCCGGGCGCGGAATTCCGCGGCGCCGGCGCCGGTGTGTGCCGTATGCGGCTGTTCGGGCCCGAGCCGTCTCCCCGAGTCGACGGCGCCGGGCGGCTTCGCGAGCCTCGCCTAGCTCTCCGCCAGGATGTGCGAGAGCTCCTGATCGAGATCGAAGTGCCGGTGTTCCGTGCCGGGGGGCACGGCGGCGTCGGTGCGCTTCAGGAAGGACTCCAGGGCCCGCGCCGGGGCCTCGAGCAGGGCCTCACCCTCCGGAGAGCTCAGGGCGATGCAGACGACGCTCTGACCATGACTGCGCGACGGCCAGACGCGGACGTCGCCGGTGCCGGTGGGGCGGTGAAGTCCCTCGGCGAGGAGGTCGCGGGCGAACACCCACTCGACGGTCTCCTCGGCTCCGGTGTGGAAGGTGGCGTGCACGGCGTAGGGGTCGGCCGTGTCGTACCGCAGGCCTGCGGGGACAGGCAGGGAGGACTCGCTCGACACAACGAGGCGCAGGTGCAGCTCGCAGCTGACCGTGGTGTTCATAAGCGCCAGGGCCTTTCGCTCAGTGTGCGCTCGGGGATTCGCACGTCGGCGAAATCGACATGCCACCTACGGTGCCGTTGTAAACCCCTCTGAGTGTTTTGCGTGCGTTTATGTAACTCTTCCGGCCGAGAGATCGTTCGGGCGGTGCGCCCATTCCGGTGACGTGTTTCGCTCCGGTAGTGTTTGGCCGTATGAACACGGGGAGTAACAAGCACGGTGAGGCGGCCGTGGCCGCCGACCGGGCGGACCGATCGGGGACGGACGAGACGGTGGACGAGCGTGAGCGGGCGCTCGGCTCGCGCGCGCCGGAGTTCATCAAGGCGCGCCGTGCCCTGCATCTGAGCTGGCAGGTCGGCGTCTTCATCGTCGGTCTCGCGGTCGTGGGGGCCGGCATCGTCATGCTGCCGCTGCCCGGGCCCGGCTGGGTGGTGATCTTCGGCGGCATGGCGATCTGGGCGACCGAGTTCGTCTGGGCCCAGCTGGTGCTGCGCTGGACCAAGCGCAAGGTCACCGAGGCGGCGCAGCGCGCCCTCGATCCCAAGGTGCGGCGCCGGAACATCATCCTGACCTCGGTCGGACTGGTCATCGTGGCCGTGCTGGCCGGGATCTACCTGTACAAGTTCGGTCTCGTCATGCCTTGGAAGATCAAGGATCAGTGAACCGCCGCGGGGGCCGGGCCGGCCGGCCCCCGCTGGTCACGGGCACCCCCTGACATGGGGTAATGTTCTTCCTGCGTCCGGGCGATTAGCTCAGTGGGAGAGCGCTTCGTTCACACCGAAGAGGTCACTGGTTCGAACCCAGTATCGCCCACCGGATCACAGCGGCCCGGCTCACGATTCGTGAGCCGGGCCGCTGTGTCGTGTCCCGGGCTCTCCGTACTCGCCGTGTGCCCTGGCGGCCGGTCGGCAGCACCCGTGTGACCGAGGGCGCGTTCCGCTTCCGGGGGTCTTCACCCAACCGTGACCTTCCGTCTGCGGTGGCGACGCGGGCCCCGCTCCGTTCGGCCCGCCGACCGGACCTGTCGTGAGCTGGGCGTTTCCCCGCGTCTCCGTCGCCGCGTCTCCGTGCCCGCACCCCCGCCACCGCACTCGCGTCCGCCATCAATTCCTGTCCGAATCATTGACGTGCCCGGGGGCCCTCCGTACCTTGTGCCAGCAAGCGCTTACTTGAAACGATTCACGAAGCGGGACGCGAGCGTCGCGGGAGGCTCATATGCAGCGCAGGAAGAATGTGGAGAGGCGGACGATCCTCAAAGCGGCGGGGGCCTCGCTGGCCGTCGCGGGACTGGGGACCACGGCCACCGCGTGCGGGGGCGGCACCGGATCCGGAAACGGGACGGTCACACTCCGTTACGCGTGGTGGGGTGGCGAGCCGCGTGCCATCGCCATCAAGAAGACCATCGCGCTCTTCGAGAAGAAGTACCCGAAGATCAAGATCAAGCCGGAATTCACCGACTACGCGGCCTTCTGGGAGAAGTTCCAGACCCAGGCCTCCGGCGGGAATCCGCCGGACGTTTTCCAGAATGCGGTCGGCTTCCTGCGCAAGTACGACAAGCGCGGTGTTCTGCTGGACCTCAAGACCCAGGCGGACGCCGGGAATCTGAGCCTGGAGAGCTTCCGCAACGGAGTCCTGGCGAACGGTCAGGTCGACGGCAAGCAGATCGCCATACCCGTCGGCGCCAACACCATGGCCCTCGTCATCGACCTCAAGGCCTTCAAGAAGGCAGGCGTCGAGCCGAAGATGGGCTGGACCTGGGACGAGTACTTCGACGCGCTGCAGACCATCCAGGACAAGCTGAAGATCGCCGGTGACACCGGCTACTTCGGCATCATGTACCTCTACGACCTGTATCTGCGTCAGAACGGCAAGGCCTTCTTCACGGACACCGGACTCGGTTTCACCGAGGACGATCTGACGCAGTGGTGGGAGGACGGCTACAAGCGCGTGCGGTCCGGCCTCGTCACCGACCCCAAGAAGATCGAACAGGTCGCGCCCAAGTCCGGACTGTCGGCCGGCCTCGCCGCCTCCGAGTTCACCTGGGACAACTTCTCCATCCGCTACGAGGGCGAGGGCGAGTCGGACTACGGGCTCGCGCCGATCCCCACCACGAACGGCAAGGACACCGGCCAGTACCTCGGTTCGCTGATGCTGAGCGCCTTCTCCGGGACCAAGCACCCCAAGGAGGCCGCCCAGTTCATCGACTTCATGGTGCACGACCCCGAGGTCGGCAAGATCATGGGCTACGACCGCGGCATCCTCGCGACCGACGAACAGTACGAGGCCTTCACGCCGACCGACGCCACCAACAAGGGCGTCAAGGCGTACGAGGAAGAGGTCGCCGCGGCCGGTGTGCTCGGCAAGATCACCCCGCACCCGTCCGGCGCCGACGTCGTCGAGACGGCGTTCCTGCGCATCGGCGGTGAGGTCGCCCAGGGCAAGACCAAGCCGGCCGACGCCGCCAAGGCACTGTTCAGCGAGGCCAAGGCCGCGTTCGCCGCCGGCTGAGGGGACGTACCACCATGACGCTCGTCAAGGAAGCGCCCGCGCGCCCGGCAGGGAAGCGGCCCGCCGCACCCGTCGCCGGGCGGCGTGGGCGGCGCCGCGAGAATCTCGCCGGCTACCTCTTCATGTCTCCGTGGATCGCGGGATTCCTGCTGCTCACGGCGGGGCCGATGATCGCGTCGCTGTACTACGCGTTCACCAGCTACAACCTGTTCACGCCGCCGAAGTGGGTGGGGCTGGACAACTTCACGACGATGTTCCAGGACCCCCGCTGGCAGAAGTCGGTCGAGGTCACCCTCAAGTACGTCGTCGTGGCGACCCCGCTGAAGCTGCTGCTCGCGCTCGGTGTCGCACTGCTGCTCGCGCAGAAGCGGCGCGGACAGGGCTTGTACCGGGCCGCGTTCTACATGCCCTCGCTGATCGGCGCCAGCGTCTCCGTCGGCTTCGTCTGGCGGGCGCTGTTCTCGGACGACGCGATCGTGGACCGTACGCAGAAGATCTTCGGTCTCGACGTGGGCGGCTGGATCGGCAACCCGGACTACATCATCTATGCCCTCGTCGCCCTGAGCGTCTGGCAGTTCGGCGCGCCCATGGTCATCTTCCTGGCCGGGCTCAAGCAGGTCCCGCAGGAGCTGTACGAGGCCGCCGAGGTGGACGGGGCCGGACCGCTCAGGCGGTTCTGGAACATCACGCTGCCGATGATCTCCCCGGTGCTGTTCTTCAACGTGCTGCTGGAGTCCATCCACGCGTTCCAGGTGTTCGGCTCCGCCTACGTCGTGTCCAACACGTCCTGCGGGCCCGCCGACGCCACGCTCGTCTACACCTGTTACCTCTACCAGAAGGGCTTCAAGGAGGCCCAGATGGGCTTTGCCTCCGCGATGGCCTGGACGCTGGTGGTCGCGGTGGCGCTGGTCACGGCGGTCCTGTTCTGGTCGCAGAAGAAGTGGGTGCACTACGAGGAGGCCGCCAAGTGACCACCGCCACCACTCCCGTCGTGCGCACCGAGGGCGAGCGGAAGCGCTCCGGATCCATCGCCTGGCACCTGGGCGCGCTCGTCGTGCTCGCCGTTGTCCTGTACCCCGTGATCTGGGTGGTCGGCGCCTCGTTCAAGCCGAGCAAGGACATCATCGCCAGCCTGGACCTGCTGCCCACCGAGCCGGTCTGGGAGAACTTCTCCGGGCTCGCCGACGGCATCTCCGGCATCGCCATCAGCAGCTTCTTCTGGAACTCGCTGATGTACGCCGTCCTCGCCGTGATCGGCGTCGTGCTGTCCAGCTCGCTGACCGCGTACGCCTTCGCCAAGATCAGGTTCGCGGGGCGGAACCTGATGTTCACGCTGATGATCGGCACCCTGCTGCTGCCGTACCACGTGCTGCTCATCCCGCAGTACGTGCTCTTCCGCAACCTGGAGCTCACCGACACCCTGGTGCCGCTCGTCGCGGGCAAGTTCCTCGCCACGGAAGCGTTCTTCGTGTTCCTGATGGTGCAGTTCATGCGCGGGCTGCCCAAGGAGCTCGACGAGGCCGCCAAGCTCGACGGCTGCGGGCACTTGCGCACCTACTGGTCGATCGTGCTGCCGCTGAGCCGGCCCGCGCTCATCACCAGCGCGATCTTCACCTTCATCAACGCGTGGAACGACTTCATGGGGCCGTTGATCTACCTCAACTCCCCGGAGAACTACACGGTCTCACTCGGCCTGATGATGTTCCGCGACCAGGAGGGCGTCTCCAACTACGGCAGCATGATCGCGATGTCGCTGGTGGCACTGGTGCCGGTCATCGCCTTCTTCATGGCCTTCCAGCGCTACCTCATCGACGGTATGGCGACCTCCGGACTGAAGGGCTGAGGCGGTCACCATGGCCGAAGCACGCGTGAAAGCCCGCACCTCGCGCAGGGAGTCCGTGTTCGGCGAGCGCTTCTCGGTCTTCACCGAGTGCCTGCTCACCGGCGTATGGATCACCGTGGCCTCGCTCGGCGTGGTCACCTACCCCGCCGCCTTCGCCGCCGGCGCACGGCATCTGCGGCGCCGCACGGCGCACGAGGGCGGGGGCCTGCGGGAGTTCGCCGCGGACTTCCGTTCGGCTCTGCGCCACGGGTGGGTCGTCGGGCTCGCCGGGTGGGCGGTGGCCTGCGCGGTCTGGGTGGACGTCCTGGCCGCGCGGGCCGGGCTCCCCGGCGGGCCGCTGGTCGGGGCGG
>NZ_JAOCQE010000224.1 GCF_025290915.1 Streptomyces sp. 15-116A
CGGCGTCAGCGGCTCGCACCGCAGGAGCACCCGCCCCGCGAGCGCCGTCACCACCAGCCCCGCCCCGGCCAGCAGCCACAGATGCCGGGTGGGCGAGAGCGAGCCGGCCACCAGCGCCCCCAGACCCGCGCCGAGCATGCCGCCGAGACTGAACGCGGCGTGGAAAGTCGGCATGATCGGCCGCCGCAACGTCGCGACCAGATCGACGGCGGCGCTGTTGAACGCCACGTTGATCCCGCCGTAGGCCGCCCCGAACAGCAGCAGCACCAGGCCCAGCGTCACGGCCGAGTGGGTCAGCGCAGGCAGCCCGACGCTGAGGCACAGCAGGACGGCGCACACCACGGTGACGAGATGGCTGCCGTAGCGGCGGCACAGGCGGCCGGTGAGCGTCATGGTGACGACGGCGCCGGCGGAGACGCCGAGCAGGGCGAGACCGAGGGCGCTCGCGGAGGCGCCCGTCTGTTCCTTGATGGCGGGGATGCGGACCACCCAGCCGGCGAAGACGAAGCCGTCGAGGGCGAAGAAGGCGGTCAGGGCGAGACGGAGTCGGACGAGGTCGGTACCCGGCACTGCGCTGTGCGGACGGGTTTTGTTTATTGGCGGCACAAAGTCAGGCTAGGCGGGTGCCGGGGGTGGAGGCAAGACGGTGCGGGGGAGCCGCGGAATACGGCGGCAGGGGCCTGTACGTGCCGCCATAGGGATGGGTTGTTAACCCGTGTGTACGTCCCGGATGGTGAGCGCCGCCGACTTGGCTGACGTTGGATCACGTCGATACCGGGTCAATCGTGCTGACGAGGAGTCAGCAGCCCGGTCTTCGATGGAAGGAACTCCAGATGCGCTCTGCCCGCATGGTGCTCGCCACCGCGACGGCCACGGCGGCCCTCGCGATCGCCGCGCCCGCAGCCTACGCCGATCACACGGGTGACGAAGGCCACGACAAGTCTTCCTACAGCAAGGAGCACGACGAGGACAGCAAGCACGACAAGCCGTACGGGGGGATGCACACGGGTGGCGGTGCCCTGTCCGGCGACAAGGACTGGGACAAGGGCGACGACGAGAGCAAGCACGACGACGAGAGCAAGTACGAGGACGAGAGCAAGCACGACAAGCCGCACGGTGGCATGCACACCGGCGGTGGCGCCCTGGTCAACGACAAGGACTGGGACAAGGAGTACGACGACGAGAGCAAGCACGACGAGAGCAAGCACGACGACGAGAGCAAGTACGACAAGCCGAAGGGCGGCATGCACACCGGTGGCGGCGCCCTCGCCTCGGTGAACGACAAGGACTGGAACAGCGAGGAGGGGAGCAAGTACGACTCCTCCGAGTCCTACAAGGACAAGGGCGAGGAGTCCTGGGGCGGCAAGGACAAGGAGTGGAACCACGACAAGCCGAAGGGCGGCATGCACACCGGCGGTGGCGGCCTCGCCGAGCCGGGTGTCACCGCGGGCGGTCTGGCCGCGCTGGCGGTCCTCGGCACCGGCATGTACGCGCTGCGCCGCAAGAAGGCTGCCGGAAGCGTGGCGTGAGCCATGCCTGACCACATAGCGGCCGGGGCCGCCCCACGCGTGTGACGCGTCCGGAGGCGGCCCCGCCCGCCGAGTCGTCCGTCGTGCCCGCTGCCGTGTCCGAGTGAGGTGGTCCCCCCGATGGCAGCCAGTCCTCTTGCCCCCGCCGACAACGAGCCGCCGCCGCGAAGGCGCAGACTGCGCGCCGCCATGACGGCGCTCTTCTGGGGTGCGGCTGCCCTGGTCCTCGCCGTCAGCCTGCTCGGCGGCGGAGAGGATCCCCCCGACGACTCCCACGTGCCGCACGCGCCCCCCGCCGTGGCTGCCGAGACCTCCGAGCCGCCCGCACCCGAGGCGGAGCCCGCGGAGCCGGAGCAGGCCGAACCGGCACCGAGCGACCCGGCGCCGAGCGCGTCGGCCCACAAGTCCCTGCCCCGGTCCGAGCCCGTCCGGCTGGTCATCCCCGAGATCGCCGTCGACGCGCCCTTCACGGACCTCGAGATCGGTGCGAACGGACAGCTGGAGGCGCCCCCGCCGGACGACACCAATCTCGTCGGCTGGTTCGCCAAGGGCGCGTCCCCCGGGGAACTCGGCACGTCGATCGTCGCCGGGCACGTGGACACCAAGACCTCCCCGGCCGTGTTCGCCCGGCTGAGCGAGCTGGACAAGGGCGACCGCTTCCGGGTGGTGCGCAGGGACGGGACCAAGGCGACCTTCAAGGTGTTCGACAAGGAGAGCTTCGCCAAGGACGACTTCCCCGACGAACGCGTCTACGCCGACACTCCCGACGCCCAGGTCCGGCTCATCACCTGCGCGGGGGCCTACGACCGCGCCGCCAAGGACTACACCGAGAACCTGGTCGTCTTCGCCCGCCTGGTCTGACGTGGGTCGCTGCCCGGAAGGGGAGGAGTGAACACCCTTCCGGGCAGCGGGTCCGTCAGGCCAGCGGCGCCTGTGTCACACCATCGACGCGTGTGTCACGCCGTCGAGCAGGCCGCGCCGTTCAGCGTGAACGCCGTCGGGTTCCGGTCGCCGTCCGCCCGGGTGGCGGTGAACCCGATCGTGACCGAGCCCCCCGCGGGGATCGCGGCCATGTACGGGGCGGAGGTGACGGTGACCTCGGCGCCGCTCTGGGCGGCGGTTCCGCCCCACAGGTTCGTGACGCGCTGCTCACCGGGGAAGGTCCAGTGCAGCGTCCAGCCGTCGACGGCCCGCGTGCCGGTATTGCGTACCGTGACCTCGCCCTGGAAGCCGCCGGGCCACTGGCCGGTCACCCGGTAGGCCACCGCGCAGTCCTCGCCGGAACCGCCGGGGGACGTGGTGACGGTGACCGTCCCGGAGCGGGCGGAGCGGTTGCCCGCGGCGTCCCGGGCGTAGACGGCGAAGACATGGGAGGTGGCCGGGGCCAGGCCGGTGAGGGTGGCCGAGGTGCCGGTCGTCGTGGTGACGACGGTCTCCTCGCCGTCGCCGATCCGGACCACGTCGTAGCCCGTGACGCCGTGCGCGTCGGTGGCCGCGCTCCAGGTCAGGGTCGCGGACGAGGACGTCACCGCCGAGGCGGCCGGGGTGCCCGGAGCGGTCGGGGCGGTGGTGTCGCCGCCGGATCCGGAGCCGTAAATCCCGGCCTCCTCCGAGGTGGCGGCGATGCCGTTCGCGCCGTTGAACAGCCGCTGCCCCCAGCCGGTGAGCCGGTTCGGGTCGAAGTCCGTGACCATGTCCAGGTACTCCACACCGCCGCCGTTGCCGCTCCACGACCAGCCGAGGTAACCGAGGCCCAGCTGCTGGGTCACGGCGAGGATGGTGTCCTCGTCGGGGTTGCCGTCGGAGTGGTCGTGGCCGAACTCGCCGACGACGATCGGAAGCCGGGCGGCGACGAAGCGGCCCAGGTAGTCGCTGATCTCGGCGGCGGTGTCGAACACCCCGTACATGTGGATGGAGAACATGGTGTTGGCGTCGGGGTCGGCCGCGAACACCGAGGCGGCGTTGTCGCGCATGGTGAACGCCCAGTCCTGACCCCAGTTGGGCGCGTCGACCATGATCGTGTGGTCGAATCCGGCGTCCCGGAGCTTTCGGATCGCGGCCTTGGTGTCCGCCGTCCAGGCCGCGTGGCCGGTGTTGCCGTAGGGCTCGTTGCCGATGTTGACGATGACGTAGTCCTCTTCGCCGGCGAGGGCGGACCGCACACTGATCCAGTAGTCGGCGGCGCGCGCGAGGGTGACCGCACCGCTCTGCTCGCCGTAGCCGGTGGTGTCGTGCACCTCCAGGACGCAGATCAGCCGGTTCTGCTTGCACTGGGCGACGACGTTCGCCACGTCGGCGGTGTCGTTGCGGGTCCAGCGGTCGCCGCTGGACAGCACGACCCGCACGGTGTTGGCGCCCTTGGCCTTGATGTGCGCCAGCGAGCCGATCTTGTCCGGGTACCAGGTGTGCGCGTGATTGACCCCGCGCATCACGAAGTCGTTCCCGGAGGCTTCCAGCAGCCGCCCGTTCTCCACGCGGAAGCCGGTGGGCGCGGCGTGGGCGGGGGTGGCTGAGGAGATCAAGGGGAGGAGGAGGCCCGCGAGGGCGGCGATCAGGGCGGCCGTACGCGAGGCAGCGGGGAATCTCATGGCGGCTCCAGACAACGATGTCAGAGGAAGGAGCTGGTGGGTGTGGGAGCGCTCCCACGGGTCATAGGAAGCCACCGTTGTCGGTGACGCGTCAAGGGCTGCGGTGAAAAGAAGGCTCGACCCCTGTCTCCGCGCGACGGGTGGGCGTGGCCCTCGGACGGCCACACCCACCCTGTCCCGACGCGCGACCATCAGTCCCCGGCGCGCCCCCGGACCAGCGCCTTCCGCACCAGCGGCCACGCCAGCAGCAGCACGACCACCGCGTACACGGTCACCGAGAACGGCGTGTCGACCAGGCCCGTGACACTGCCGTCGCTGATCTGCAGCGCGCGCCGCAGCTGCTGCTCGGCGGCCGGGCCGAGGATGACGCCGATGACGGCGGGCAGCACCGGCAGCCCGTAGCGCCGCATGCCGAAGCCGATCAGGCCGATGATCAGCAGCAGCACCAGGTCGATCACCTCACCGCCGACCGCGTACGCGCCCACGGCCGCGAAGAACAGGATCCCCGCGTACAGATACGGCCGCGGAATGCGCAGCAGCTTCGCCCACACGGGCGCCAGCGGCAGGTTCAGGGCGAGCAGCAGCACCATGCCGACGAACAGGGAGGCGATCAGGCCCCACACCAGGTCCGGCTCGCGTTCGAAGAGCAGCGGGCCCGGCTGGATGCCGTACTGCTGGAACGCGGCCAGCATCACCGCGGCCACCGCCGTGGTCGGCAGGCCCAGGGTCAGCATCGACACCAGCGTGCCCGCCGCCGAGGCCGACGCCGCCGACTCCGGGCCCGCGACCCCCTCGATGGCGCCCTTGCCCCACTCGTCCTTGTGCTTCGACAGCCGCTTCTCGGTGACGTACGACAGGAAGGTCGGGATCTCCGCGCCGCCCGCCGGGATCGCGCCGAACGGGAAGCCGATGAACGGGCCGCGCGCCCAGGACTTCCAGGTCCGCCGCACATCGGCGCGGCCCAGCCACGGCCGGCCGACCGGGATCGGCTCCGGCGGCCTGCGCCGCAGATGGGCGGCCACCCACAGCGCCTCCCCGATGGCGAACAGACCCACCGCGACGATCACCACGTCGATGCCGTCCGCGAGCTGCAGCGACCCGAAGGTCAGCCGCTGCTGCCCCGTCATCTGGTCCAGGCCCACCAGACCGATCGTCAGGCCGATCAGCAGCGAGGCCAGACCCCGGATGCGCGACGAGCCCAGCACCGACGTCACCGCGATGAACGCCAGCACCATGATGGCGAAGTAGTCCGGCGCGCCGATGTCCACCGCCAGATCGGCGACCGTGGGCGCCAGCGCGACCAGCAGGATCGTGCCGACCATGCCGCCCGCGAAGTGACCGATGGCGGCGGCCGCGAGCGCCTGCGCGCCCCGGCCCGACTTGGCCATGGGGTTGCCCTCCATGGCCGCGACCACCGCGGCGCTCTCGCCCGGGGTGTTGAGCAGGATCGAGGTGGTCGAACCGCCGAACATCGCCCCGTAGTAGATCCCGGCGAACATGATGAACGCGCCGATCGGATCGAGCCCGTACGTCACCGGCAGCAGCAGTGCCACCGCCATCGCCGGGCCGATGCCGGGCAGCACGCCGATCGCCGTGCCGAGCAGCACACCGAGCGCGGCCCACAGCAGATTGACCGGCGTCAGGGCCGTACCGAAGCCGTTCAGAAGGGAGTCGAGGGCATTCATCTCACAGCACTCCCATCAGCGGACCGCCGGGCAGCGGGACTCCGAGCAGGTCGTTGAACACGACGTACGTGACGAGCGAGACGACCGCCGCGATGAGCGGATCGCGGTCGAACCGGCGGCTGCCGAGCGCGTAGGCCGCGCCCCAGAACAGCAGCGCGCCCGCGACGGGGAAGCCCAGCGGGTCGATGAGGACGGCCGCGCCGAGGAACACCCCGGCGAGCAGCAGCACCGTGCGCCAGTCGGCGGGCTCGGACAGGTCGACGTCCTCGCCGGTCTCCGCCTGGCCCCGGCCGCCGCGCAGCACGTCCACCGCGAGCAGGGCGGCCACGACGAGCAGCCCGGCGCCGACCACGACCGGCACGGTCCGCGGCCCGACGGGGCCGCGCTGGGCGATGTCGACGTCCATGGTGAGCGCGTCGGTCAGCACGAGCACACCGAGCACCAGCAGCAGCGCGCACACGCCGAGTTCGGAGTGGTCGCGCAGCCAGGAGCGGCGCCCGGTCGCCTCGGCCGGGGGAATGTCGGTCTGTGTCGTCACAGTCCCAGCTCCTTCAGCACCGAGACCACCCGCTGGTCCTGCGCGTCCAGGAACGCGCCGAACCTCTCGCCGGTCAGGAAGGCGTCGTCCCAGCCGTTCTTCTTCAGGGACTCCTGCCACTCCTTCGAGTCGTGCAGTTCCTCGGCCAGCCGGATCAGCTTGCCGCGCTCGGAGTCGGTCAGTCCGGGCGGGGCGACGATGCCGCGCCAGTTGGTGAAGTTCACGTCGTAGCCCGCCTCCTGGAGCGTGGGCGCGTCGAGGCCGGGCACGCGCTCCGGCCCCGTCACCGCGAGCAGCCGCAGCTCGCCCGCCTTGATCTGGTCGAGGTACTCGCCCACACCCGAGACGCCGAAAGCGACCTTGTTGCCGAGGATCGAGGCGAGCAGCTCGCCGCCGCCGTCGAAGGGGATGTAGTTGACCTGCTTGGGGGAGATCCCGGCGGCGCGCGCCATCAGCATCGGCGCGAGATGGTCGGGACCGCCGGGGGAGGAGCCGCCGCCGACCGGGAGCTTGCCGGGAGCGTCCTTCCAGGCGCCGATCAGCTCGTCGATCGTCTTGTACGGCGAGTCCTTCGCGACCACGACGACGTCCTGCTCCTCGGTGAGCCGGGCGATCGGGGTGGTGTCGGCGAGGGTCTTCGGCGCGTGGTTGGAGTGGACGGCGCCCACCACGCCGAGGCCCATCGACATGGCGAGCTTGCCGTTGCCGTGCTCGCTCACCAGCCGGCTGAGGCCCACGGTGCCGCCCGCGCCGGGCAGGTTGAACACCTCGACGTTGTGGGTGAGCCCGGCGTCCTCCGCGTTCTTCGCGGCCGTACGGGCCGTGATGTCGTAGCCGCCGCCGGGCGTGTTGGGAACCATGAGGCGCAGGCCCGGGATCTGCGTGCCGGTCTCGGCGCCGCTGCCGGTCGTGAGCAGCGGCGGGCCCACGAGCACGAGCACGGCGGCCCCGAGCAGGGCGAGGGGGGTGCGCAGGCGCACGAATGCCACCACCTGTCGGTCGTCGTCTTGGGGAGTTGTCTGGGGAAGCTGTGGGGGAGCTGTGTGCGGGGAAGCTGTGTGGGGGGAACACGCGAAGCCCTGGGCGGAGGGTGGCGTGCGCCACATGGTGCCCGCGCACATGGAGGCTGTCTCGCTTGCGGAACCAACGGAGGTTCTGGTCATTGCGTCAACGGGCCGGGGTGTGGAGCCGGGTGCCCCGAGGGGGCCGGCTGGTGGCGTACGCCTCTTTCCCTCAGCGCAGGTGGGGGCCATGATGGGCGGCTCCGGGAGACCGAGGAGAGGCGGCCGCCCCGGACCTCGTGGCCGGGCCCTCGCTCCCGGCCGGACCCGTCAGCCACCTCGTCGACGCGGTGGCGGAAGGAGTGGAGCGATGAGCAGCTCGCAGGGCGTGCCTCCCACACGCCCCGCGCCCGCGACCGGCGACGCGATCGACGTGCTCGTGGTCGACGACGACTTCATGGTGGCCCGGGTGCACCGCGCCTATACCGAGCGGGTCGCACCGTTCCGGGTCGTCGGTGTGGCCGGCACCGGTGAGCAGGCCGTCGCCGCCGTGGACGAACTCCGCCCCGATCTGGTGCTGCTGGACCTGTATCTGCCGGACCTGTTCGGGCTGGACGTCATACCCCGGCTGCGCACGGCCGGCCACGACTGCGACGTGATGGTGGTCAGCGCCGCGCGGGACGCGGACGCGGTGCGCGGCGCGGTCCGGCACGGGGTGGTCGACTATCTGCTCAAGCCGTTCGAGTTCGAGGAGTTCCGGGCCCGCCTGGAGCGCTATGCCGGCCGGCGCGGGCGGCTGCTGGACACGGTCGTCCGCAGTCAGGCGGACGTGGACCGGGTCCTCGCCGGGGCGACGGCGCCTCCGTCGGCGGCGCAGGTGCTGCCCAAGGGGATGAGCGTGGAGACCGCCGAGCTGATCGAGCGCACCCTGCGCGAGACCGACGGCACGCTGTCGGCCTCCGAGTGCGCGGAGTTGACCGGCGTCTCCCGGGTCAGCGCGCGCCGCTACCTGGAGCACTTCCACACCCTCGGCAGCGCGGAGGTCTCCCTGCGGTACGGGGCGGCGGGCCGTCCGGAACGGCGGTACCGGTTCCTGGACCACGGCGTCGGTCACAGCGGAGGGGCGCGCGGCGGAGGGGAGGTGCGGGCGTAGGCCCGCCGCTTCCGGCATCCGGTCGGGGCCTTGCCCCTCACTGTGCTCCCACCTAAGGTCGACCAGCGGTGCAAGCGCTTTCTACCTTGGCCCGCCGACCTCGCTGGGAGCCCGCATGTCCTTGTCCCCCGTCCGTCGCCGGGTCGCCGTCATCGGCACCGGTGCCATCGTCAGAGGCAGCCATCTGCCCGCGCTGCGCGCGCACGCCGACCGCACCGAACTGGTGGCCGCCGTCGACGTGGACCAGGACCGGCTGGACGCCTTCCGACGACAGGCCGGTGCGGAGGTCGCCGGGTACACCTCGACGGGCGCGATGCTGGACGCCGTACGCCCCGATCTCGTGGTGATCGGGACGCCGCCGTCGCTGCACCGGGAGCAGACGGTCGCCGCCCTCAAGGCGGGCGCCTGGGTGTGGTGCGAGAAGCCGCTGTGCCTGTCGCTCGCCGAGTACGACGAGATCGCCGCCGCCGAGGAGGCCTCCGGCGCCTACGCCTCGGTCGTCTTCCAGCACCGCCACGGCTCGGGCGCCGTGCACGCCCGCGAGCTGATCGCCGGCGGTGAGCTGGGCGCCCCGCTGGTCGCCCACTGCCAGACCACCTGGCACCGTGACGCCGCGTACTACTCCGTGCCCTGGCGCGGCCGGTGGGCCACCGAGGGCGGCGGGCCCACGATGGGGCACGGCATCCATCAGTACGACCTGCTGCTGCACCTGCTCGGCCCGTGGGAGGAGATACGGGCCATGGCGGGACGGCTCGTCCACACCACCGAGAGCGAGGACGTCTCCACCGCCCTGGTCCGCTTCCGGAGCGGCGCGCTCGCCACTGTCGTCAACTCGGTGCTGTCGCCGCACGAGGTGAGCCGCATCCGCGTCGACTGCGCCGACGCCACCGTCGAACTCACCCATCTGTACGGGCACCGCAACGAGGACTGGACGTACACGCCGGCCCCGCACGTCCCCGCCGAACGCGCCGCCGCCTGGCGGACCCCGGCGGCCGACGTCCCCAGCTCCCACACGGCCCAGTTCGGCGCGCTGCTCGACGCCTGGGACGCCGGGGTGCGCCCGCCGGGCAGCGGCCAGGAGGCCCGCGGGACGCTGGAGTTCGCCGCCGCCCTGTACAAGGCGGCGTTCACCGGGCAGCCGGTGCGGGCGGGCGAGATCGCGCCGGGCGACCCCTACTACGAGGCCATGCACGGCGGCCACCCCGACTGGGCCCCCGAGGAGCAGCCCGCATGAGCCTCCGCGTCACCCACACCCACGGCGAGCACATCACGGTCACGGCCCCCGGCGGCACGGAGATCCTCCGCTACGTCTACCGACCCGACCCCGACCCCTTCGAGTCCCGCAAACCCTACGCCCACCCGCTGCGCACCCTCGCCGGCCGCACGGTCACCGGATACCGGCCGAACGACCACCGCTGGCACAAGGGCGTGCAGATGACGGCCAGTCACCTGTCCGGACAGAACTTCTGGGGCGGCAACTCCTATGTGCACGGCCGCGGTTACCTCCCGCTGCCCGAGCGGATCGGCTCCATGCGCCACGACGGCTTCGCCTCCTTCTCGGCCGGCGAGGACCACTTCGACTGCACCGAGGACCTCAGCTGGATCGAGAACGGCGGTGCGCGGTGGGCGCGGGAGGAACGCGGCCTGAGCGTCCACTCGGTCGACGAGGAGGCAGGCGCCTGGGCGCTGGACTGGTCGATCCGCCTCACCAACCTCCGTGACGAACCCCTGCTGTTCGGCTCCCCGACCACGGCCGGGCGCGAGATGGCCGGCTACACCGGGCTCCAGTGGCGCGGCCCGCGCGACTTCACCGGCGGCACGGTGACCGCCCCCGACTCGGATGCCGGCGCGGGACAGCTGATGGGGACGCAGAGCCCGTGGCTCGCGTTCACCGCCGAGCACGACGAGGTCGACGGCCACTCCACGCTGGTGTTCGCCCACGCGCCGGAGAACCTCGACGAGCGGCGTGCGATTCATTCCTCGCACTGGTTCGTCCGCTCCGAGCCGATCCCCTCGGTCGCGTTCTCCTGGGCGTTCTTCGAGGAGTTCGCGCTGACGCCGGGGGAGTCGTTCGCCTACCGGTACCGGATCGTCGTCGCGGACGGGGCGTGGGACCGCGAGCGGATCGCCGCGCATCTTGCGGGGCTGGCGTGGTGAGCGCGTCTGCCGTGAGCCGTGAGAGGTGAGCCGTGTGGAGGGCGGTGCGTTTTCGGGTGCGGGCTGTGTGGGGCTGGGCGCGGGGAACTGCGCGAGCAACCACGGACTCCCTGCAGCCGAGGTACTTCAATACGCACCCCCCTCGACGCTCAAGCGCCGCGAGCCCACCTCACTCTGCGGGAGCCGTACGACGCCGGCAGGCGCGCCGCTGCCACCGCCAGGGCCGTCGCCGCGCTGGCGATGCCCAGGACCGCGCCGGCGGCGACGTCGCCCGGGTAGTGGACGCCCGTGTGCACGCGGGAGTAGCCCACCGCGCCCGCCAGCGCACCCAGCGGCACC
>NZ_JAOCQE010000225.1 GCF_025290915.1 Streptomyces sp. 15-116A
CCCACCGACCCCGAGCCGGCCCCGCCCCGGAACGCCGCCCCCGTACGAGACGCCGCCCCGACCTTCCCCCTGCGCGCCGTGCCCGAGCCGCAGGTTCCCAGTGACTCCGCGCCCACCTTCCGGCTGCGTCGCTTGCCCGCGCCCGTGGATGCCGTGCCGCCCGGTACCGTCGTGCCGCCGACGGGTGCGTTCGGGCCGCCGCCGCCCATGGACGCCCGGCCCCACCCGGCGCCGGCACCCGAGACCGGGCCGCGCCCGGAGCCGGACGTCGACCTCGGAGGCGACCCCAAGCCGACGCCGCCCCGCGGATTCGACGCCGTGGCCGAGGCGGTCCTCGGGGACGAACCCCTCGCCGCGCCGGGCGAGGCGCATCTGGCCGAGCCCATGGGGCGGATCAACGACGCGGTGCGCGCCGGCCGCATCGACACGGCCGCGCGCCTGGCCGAGCAGACCGTCACCGAGGCGTCGGCCACGCTGGGACCGGAGCACCCGGAGGTGCTCCGGCTCGGCGAACTGACCGCGTACATCGCCTACTTGGCCGGTGAACCGCTGCGGGCCTTCCGGCTCTCCCTCGACCTCGCCGCGATCTGCCGCCGTACCGGCGACGCGGAGGCCGCCTACGGCAACGTCCGCAGCGCCGCCACCGCCTGGCGGGCGGTGCGCGATCCGGAGCCCGGACTCGAACTCGGCGGCGAACTCATCGCGCTGTGGACGGAGCTCGCCGCCGAGGGCGGTGCGGCCGCCGACGAGATCGAGGAACTGGAGTCCGCCCGCGCCCGCATGGGCCGGCTGGCCGAACGAGCCCGGCGGGGCTGAGAGTTACGCGCGGACGTTACGCCGACAGCTCCCACACCGCGTACGCGATCGCGTCGCTGTTGCGGTCCAGCGCCGTGTCGTTGATGTTGGCGGTGGTGTCGCAGGAGGAGTGGTAGCACCGGTCGAAGGCACGGCCCGCCGTACCGCCCCACTTCGCCGCCTGCGCCGCGGACTTGGTGCGGCTCGCCCCGGTGAACAGACCGCCGACCGGCACGCCCGCGTTCTTGAACGAGGCGTGGTCGGAGCGCCCGTCACCCTCGGTCTCGATCTCCGTGGGAACGCCGATGCCGGTGAAGTACTCCTGGAAGGTCTTCTCGATCGCGGGGTCGTCGTCGTAGACGAAGTACCCGGGGTTCGGCGAGCCGATCATGTCGAAGTTGAGGTAGCCGTCGATCCGGGCGCGGTCCCCGGTGGCCAGCCGGCTGACGTAGTAGCGGGAGCCGACCAGCCCGAGCTCCTCCGCGCCCCACCAGGCGAACCGCAGATGCTTGGTGGGCCGGTACTGGGCCCGCGCGACCGCGAGCGCGGTCTCCAGTACGGCGGCGGAGCCGGAGCCGTTGTCGTTGATACCGGGGCCGGAGGAGACGCCGTCGAGGTGGGCGCCCGCCATCAGGACCTGGTTCGGGTCGCCGCCGGGCCAGTCGGCGATCAGGTTGTAGCCGGTGCGGCCGGAGGTGGTGAACTGCTGGACGGTGGTGGTGAATCCGGCCGCGTCCAGCTTGGCCTTCACATAGTCGAGCGACGCCTTGTAGCCGGGGCGGCCGTGGGCGCGGTTGCCGCCGTTGGCGGTGGCTATGGACTGCAGTTGGGTCAGATGCGCCTTGACGTTGCCCACGGGGATGTCGGGGGCGGCGGCGAGGCGCGAGGGAGTGGTCGCCGCGTCGGCGAGGGTGCCGCCGGCAAGGAGGGTGACCATGGCGACGGCACCGGCCGCCGCCGCACGGGTGGAAACGGAGAGCTTCATGTGGGGGCTCCGAGTTCCTTGGGGAAGCCCGTGGGTCGGGGTGCCCACAGGCACGCCACAGTGAAGTGGGTGCCTGGATGGTGATGGTGGTCTGACTCTCCGTCAAGAGCGATATCAGGACAGGCCGTTACGCATATCGGAAGGGTGGTGTCCACGGTGGGCCGCGCGGTGCTCCCTGGTCACTGCACGCAGAACTCGTTGCCCTCCGGGTCCAGCATCACGGTCCACGTCCCGCCGGGCTCCTGCACCTGCCGCAGCACGCTCGCGCCGAGCTGCTCAAGCCGTTCGACCTCCGCCTCCCGGCGCCCCTTGCCCGCGTGCACATCGAGGTGGAGCCGGTTCTTGACCGTCTTGGCCTCCGGGACCCGCTGGAACAGCAGCCGCCGCCCCAGGCCGGTGCCGCTGCTCTCCTCGACGGGGTCCTCCGGATGCCGTACGGCGATCAGGTCCCGGAAGGCGCGGCGGCCGTGGTGCTCGACGACGATCTCGGGAGGTACGACGCCGGCGTCGAGCAGCTTCTCGATGAGGGCGCTGTTGTCCTCGACCACGTAGCCGAGTGCGGCGGCCCAGAAGTCCGCCTGTGCGTGCGGGTCGCCCGCGTCGATGACGAGCTTCCAGTGCAGGGGAGCGGGCGATGCCGGTGTCTGTGTCATGTAACCGGTTATAGTGGTTACGTGAGTGGCCGTGCAATGGAAACGCCGGGAAAAGCCCCCGGTCTCACCCTGATCTCGCACGAAGGGACGCCCTACCGCTTCGACCCGGGCGCCCTGTGCCTGGAGCTGCTGCCGACCGGCGGCCCCGGTGCCTACGCCCGCTTCGAAGTGCTGCACACGCCGGCGGACCTCGTGACCTGGGCCGGCCGCAGCCGACTCGCGGACGGTCTCGACCTCACCGTCGACGAGGCCGAACTGCGGCGGGCCCGCGCGCTGCGCGACGCCCTGTTCCTCCTCACCGCCGCCCGCGCCCACGGCCGCCCGCTCCAGCCCGAGCACCTCGCCCTGGTCAACGCGGCCGCGGCCGAGCCCCCGCTCGCCGCCCGCCTGGAGGCGGACGGCACCCGCTCCTGGGCCCCGGGCGCCACCGGTACGCAGCTGCTGTCGACCGTGGCCCGCGACGCGATCGACCTGTTCACCGGCCCCTGCGCCACCCGCATCCGCGAGTGCGGCGCCCACGACTGCCACCTGCTCTTCGTCGACACGTCCCGCCCCGGCCGCCGCCGCTGGTGCGCGATGGAACACTGCGGCAACAGGGAGAAGGTCCGCGCCCACCGGGCCCGCCGCGGGCCCGACGCCGGCACTGACGGGGGTGAGTAGGCGGGCCACCCCAGGGGTGGTCAGACGGTGGCGTCGGGGTGTGCCGGGCTGAGGTAGTGCACGGTGCTCTGCTCGCAGTGCGGCTGGAGCAGGGCCTGGAGGTCCTCGGCCGCCGCCTTGAGCAGGTGCCCGTCGCGGGTCGCGGCGACGGTCTCCAGGACGAAGGCGACACGGGTGGAGGCTTCGGTGACGCGAGTGCGGTGGGCGTCGCGGTGGTTCCAGTGCCGGGTGAGCACGTCGGTGGCGTCGGCGTAGACGATCTCGCCGGGCCTGGGGTTCTCGGTGGTGCCGGGTTCGCCGAGCGGAGTGAAGGTCTCGCTGCCGTCGGCGTGGCGGATGCCGATGTCGCCGGTGACGTGGTCGAGGTCGAAGGCCCCGGCGGGCAGGCCATGGCGTACGGAGACGGCGTTGTAGGAGTCGACGGCCGGGTTGATCCGGGGCAGGGTGCCCCTCTTCGCGAGGCGGCGGCCCAGGGCGTCGACGCTGGGCCGGATGCGGCGCGGGTTGGTGCCGAAGGAGCGGTAGGCGGTGTGCCACGCCTCGATGCGCGGGTCGCTCTCGTCGGCGGGCTGCCAGACGCCGTCGGCGAGCCGGGCCTCCAGATCTTCGAGGGCGGCAGTGGTGGCGGGCCAGGGCTCGCCGCCGCGCAGACCGGCGGCGGTGACGACGGCGATGAGGGTGTCGGGGAAGGCGTCGGCGACGGCGGGGCTGATGCGGAAGCTGGTCATGGCGAGGGGGTCGGTTCCGTTCCGGTGAGGGCGGGCTGGGGTGGTGGCGTCAGTGGTTCTCCAGGCGCCGATGCGGTCCAGGCGGCGCCTCTGCTGGGCGGCGGTGGGCGCGTCCAGGTGACCGAGACCGTCAGTGTCACCGCGGGCGAGATGATCGTCGTCGTCGACGGCACCGAGTGCTCCGTCGCCGCCGGACAGACCGCCACCTTCGACGCCCACACCGCCCACGCCTGTCGCGGCGCGGGCGCCCGCGCCCTGCCACCTGATCATGACCGTGCACCTGCCCCCGGGCCCGGCGTAGGGCAGCTCTACGGCCTGGCTTCCAGCGACTTGGTCTCCGGGGCGGCGGGCACGCTCTCCGTGTCGGCGGGCGCAGTCACCGGGCGGGTGGGCAGGCCGGCCCGCATGGCCTTCGGCTGGGCCGCGAGCATGCGGGCCGTGCGCCGGGCCGTGCGCAGGGCGTCCCAGGTGAGGAGCGTCAGGGCCAGCCAGACCAGGGCGAAACCGGCCCAGCGCTCCGGCGGCATGGCCTCCTTGAAGTAGAGGATGCCGAGCAGGAACTGGAACACCGGGGCCAGGTACTGCAGCAGCCCCAGCGTGGACAGCGGCACCCGGATCGCGGCCGCGCCGAAGCAGACCAGCGGGAGCGCGGTGACGATGCCGGTCGCGGCGAGCAGCGCCGCGTGCCCCGCCCCCTCGGCGGCGAACGTGGAGTCGCCCTGCGCGCTCAGCCACAGCAGATAGCCGAGGGCGGGCAGGAACTGCACCGCGGTCTCGGCCGCCAGCGACTCGACGCCCCCGAGGTTCACCTTCTTCTTCACCAGCCCGTACGTGGCGAACGAGAAGGCGAGGCACAGCGAGATCCACGGCGGCCGGCCGTACCCGACGGTGAGGACGAGCACCGCCGCCGCGCCGATCCCGACCGCCGCCCACTGCACGGGCCGCAGCCGCTCCTTCAGCAGCAGCACACCCATCGCGATGGTGACCAGCGGGTTGATGAAGTAGCCCAGGGACGCCTCGACCACATGCCCGGAGTTCACCGCCCAGATGTAGACACCCCAGTTCACGGTGATCACCGACGCGGCGACCGTGATCAGCGCCAGCTTGCGCGGCTGCCGCAGCAGCTCACCGAGCCACGCCCAGCGCCGTACGACGAGCAGCGCGGCGGCGACGAAGAGCAGCGACCAGACCATCCGGTGGGCCAGGATCTCCACGGCCCCGGCCGGCTTGAGCAGGGGCCAGAACAGGGGCACAAGACCCCACATCCCGTACGCCGCGAAGCCGTTCAGCAGTCCTATGCGCCGCTCGGCGGCCGACGTCCCGGTCACGGGCCCTCCTTCTTGCCTGACGCCCCTGCGCGACTCGTGTTCCTCGCGAGCGCGACTCGTGTTCTTCCCGAGCGAAGCTCGTCCGGACGACGGTAACGCCGGACACCCCCGTCTGTCATGCCCGTATCGCCATACGGTCATGACAGGCGAGGGTGGCGGGAGTCCCTGCCGTACGCGGAGGTCAGCCCTTGAGCGCCGCGGCGATCGCGTCGGCGAGCGGCGTGGTCGGGCGGCCGGTCAGGCGGGACAGATCTCCGCTGTCCACGACCAGCTCACCCTTCGCGATGGCCGCGTCGACACCCGCGAGGATCCCGGCCAGCGGACCGGGCACACCGGCCCCGGTGAGGATGCCGGTGAGCGCCTCCGGCGCGACCGGCGTGTAGGCGATCTCCCGCCCGGTCTGCCGGCTCAGCTCGGCCGCGTACTCGGCGAAGCTCCACGCCTCGTCGCCGCCCAGCTCGTACGTCGCGTTCTCGTGCCCCTCGCCGGTGAGCACGGCGACGGCCGCCGCCGCGTAGTCGGCGCGGGCGGCGGAGGAGACCCGGCCCTCACCGGCTGCGGCGACCACCGCGTCGTGCTCCAGCACCGGGGCCAGGTTCTCGGTGTAGTTCTCGTGATACCAGCCGTTGCGCAGCAGCGTGTACGGCACGCCCGAGGCGAGCAGCGCCTCCTCCGTGCCGCGATGGTCGTCGGCGAGCGCGGCGGTGAGGCTGCCGGGCGCGCTGGTGTAGGCGAGCAGGGCGACACCGGCGGACCGGGCGGCGTCGATGACCACCTTGTGCTGCTGGACCCGGCCCTTGTCGAACTCGTTGCCGGAGATCAGAAGCACCCGGTCGCCGGCTGCGAAGACGCCGTCGAAGCTCTCCGGCGCGTTGTAGTCGGCGACCGCGACCCGCGCGCCGCGCGCCGCCCATTCGGCGGCCCTGGCCGCGTCACGCACGACGACGGTGACGCGGTCGGCCGGGACCTTCGCCAGCAACTGCTCCACGACGTGGCGGCCGAGCTTTCCGGTGGCGCCGGTGACGACGAAGCTCATGATCAGGACTCTCCTCGCATGGGGGGTAGCTTGGCTGCTCACTCACCCTAGGAATGTCGCTCTCTTTCAGTAAGTACCCACTTCAAAGTAAGGTACTGGCATGACGGTAAGCAGGTTGAGCGGTGACGGCGAGGCGATGTGCCCCTATCGCCTGGTCCTGGAGCACGTCACCAGTCGTTGGGGCGTCCTGGTGCTCATCGCGCTGCTGGAGCGGCCGTACCGCTTCAGCGAGCTGCGCCGGGAGATCGGCAGGATCGGCCGGAGCGTCAGCGAGAAGATGCTCACGCAGACCCTCCAGACCCTGGAGCGCGACGGCTTCGTCCACCGCGACGCGCACCCCGTCATTCCGCCGCGCGTCGACTACTCCCTCACCGAGCTGGGCCGCGAGGCCGCCGAGCAGGTGCGGACCTTGGCGGAGTGGACCGAGCGGCGGATGGCGGACGTGGAGCGCGCCCGTGAGGCATACGACGAGGCCCGGACCGCGGGGGACCGGGCCTCGTAGCGAAACGCCGTCGTGTGCGACGACCTCCGGACGTCAGCCGACCACCGTCCACGTGTCGCCGCCCGCCAGCAGCGCGGCCAGGTCGCCCTTGCCGTGCTGTTCGATGGCGGTGTCGAGCTGGTCGGCCATCTGGGTGTCGTAGACGGGCCGGTCGACGGAGCGGAACACGCCGATGGGGGTGTGGTGCAGGGTGTCGGGGTCGGCGAGGCGGGACAGCGCGAACGCGGTGGTCGGCGACGCGGCGTGCGCGTCGTGGACCAGGACCTCGGCCTCGTTGTCCGGCGTCACGGTCACGACCTTGAGGTCACCGGTGGCCGCGTCGCGTACGACGCCCTTGGCGCTCTCGGCGCCGAAGCGGATCGGCTGCCCGTGCTCCAGGCGGATCACCGCCTCCTCGGCCTGCTGCCGGTCCTTGAGGGCGTCGAAGGCGCCGTCGTTGAAGATGTTGCAGTTCTGGTAGATCTCCACCAGCGCCGTGCCCGGGTGGGCGGCGGCCTGGCGCAGCACCTCGGTGAGGTGCTTGCGGTCGGAGTCGACCGTGCGGGCGACGAAGGACGCCTCCGCGCCGATGGCGAGGGACACCGGGTTGAACGGTGCGTCCAGCGAGCCCATCGGCGTCGACTTGGTGATCTTGCCGACCTCGGAGGTGGGGGAGTACTGGCCCTTGGTCAGGCCGTAGATCCGGTTGTTGAAGAGGAGGATCTTGAGGTTGACGTTGCGGCGCAGGGCGTGGATGAGGTGGTTGCCGCCGATGGACAGGGCGTCGCCGTCGCCGGTGACGACCCAGACGGACAGGTCGCGGCGGGAGGCGGCGAGGCCGGTGGCGATGGCGGGGGCGCGGCCGTGGATGGAGTGCATCCCGTAGGTGTTCATGTAGTACGGGAAGCGGGAGGAGCAGCCGATGCCGGAGACGAAGACGATGTTCTCGCGGGCCAGTCCCAGCTCGGGCATGAAGCCCTGCACGGCGGCCAGGATGGCGTAGTCGCCGCAGCCGGGGCACCAGCGCACTTCCTGATCGGACTTGAAGTCCTTCATGGACTGCCTGCCCTCGGCCTTCGGGACGAGGGAAAGCGCCTCGATCGTGCCCGTGCCTTCCCTGGTCGTCTCAGCCATCGATGGCCTCCTTCAGCGCCTTTGCGAGCTGCTCCGCCTTGAACGGCATGCCGTTGACCTGGTTGTACGAGTGGGCGTCGACCAGATACCTCGCCCGGATGAGCGTGGCGAGCTGACCGAGGTTCATCTCGGGGATCACCACCTTGTCGTAGCGCTTGACGACCTCACCGAGGTTCTTCGGGAAGGGGTTGAGGTGCCGCAGATGTGCCTGCGCGACGGACTCCCCGGCGGTGCGCAGCCGGCGCACGGCGGCGGTGATCGGGCCGTAGGTGGATCCCCAGCCGAGCACCAGCGTGCGGGCCTCGTGCGGGTCGTCGACCTCGAGGTCGGGGACGTCGATGCCGTCGATCTTCGCCTGGCGGGTGCGGACCATGAAGTCGTGGTTGGCCGGGTCGTAGGAGATGTTGCCCGTGCCGTCCTGCTTCTCGATGCCGCCGATGCGGTGCTCCAGGCCGGGGGTGCCGGGGACCGCCCAGGGGCGGGCCAGGGTCTGCGGGTCCCGCTTGTACGGCCAGAACACCTCGGTGCCGTCGTCCAGGGCGTGGTTGGGGCCCTGTGCGAACTGCACCTGGAGGTCCGGCAGTTCCTCCAGGTCGGGGATGCGCCAGGGTTCGGAGCCGTTGGCCAGGTAGCCGTCGGAGAGCAGGAACACCGGGGTGCGGTAGGTCAGGGCGATCCGGGCGGCTGCCAGGGCGGCGTCGAAGCAGTCGGCCGGGGTGCGCGGGGCGACGACCGGGACCGGGGCCTCGCCGTTGCGGCCGTACATCGCCTGGAGCAGGTCGGCCTGTTCGGTCTTGGTGGGCAGGCCGGTGGAGGGGCCGCCGCGCTGGATGTCCACGATGAGCAGGGGCAGTTCCAGGGAGACGGCCAGGCCGATCGTCTCGCTCTTCAGCGCCACGCCGGGGCCGGAGGTGGTGGTGACGGCGAGGGAGCCGCCGAAGGCCGCGCCGAGGGCGGCGCCGATGCCGGCGATCTCGTCCTCGGCCTGGAAGGTGCGCACGCCGAAGTTCTTGTGCCTGCTCAGCTCGTGCAGGATGTCCGAGGCCGGGGTGATCGGGTACGAGCCGAGGAACAGCGGCAGGTCCGCCTGGCGGGACGCGGCGATCAGCCCGTAGGACAGGGCGAGATTGCCGGAGATGTTGCGGTACACGCCCGGCGGGAACGCGGTGGCGGCCGGGGCGACCTCGTAGGAGACGGCGAAGTCCTCGGTGGTCTCGCCGAAGTTCCAGCCCGCCCGGAACGCGGCGATGTTCGCCGCCGCGATGTCCGGCTTCTTGGCGAACTTCGACTTCAGGAACTTCTCCGTGCCCTCGGTGGGGCGGTGGTACATCCAGCTCAGCAGGCCGAGGGCGAACATGTTCTTGCTGCGCTCGGCCTCCTTGCGGGTGAGGTCGAACTCCTTGAGCGCCTCGACGGTGAGGGTCGTCAGCGGCACCGGGTGCACCTGGTAGCCGTCGAGGGAGCCGTCCTCCAGCGGGTTGGTGTCGTAGCCGACCTTCTGCATGGCCCGCTTGGTGAACTCATCGGTGTTGACGATGATCTCCGCGCCGCGTGGCAGGTCGGCGATGTTCGCCTTCAGCGCGGCGGGGTTCATCGCGACGAGGACGTTCGGGGCGTCGCCGGGGGTGAGGATGTCGTGGTCGGCGAAGTGGAGCTGGAACGACGACACGCCTGGCAGGGTGCCGGCCGGGGCGCGGATCTCGGCGGGGAAGTTCGGCAGCGTGGAGAGGTCGTTGCCGAAGGACGCGGTCTCCGAGGTGAAACGGTCACCGGTGAGCTGCATGCCGTCACCGGAGTCCCCCGCGAACCTGATGATCACCCGGTCCAGACGGCGGACGTCCTTCGACCCCGCCACCGGTGTGCGCTGCTCTCCCACGATCGTTCCGTCTGCTGCGTCGGCGTGCTCCGCTGGGCTGCTGACCTGGCTGGTCACTGAACTGGACCTCCCTCGAGGCGGCTGTCCGGGCCGGACCTTCCCGCAGGTCCTCCCGGGATCAACCCTACGTCCGTAAGGGTCGCCTTCCTTGGGTGATTCGCATTTTGGACGTGGCTTTGAGATATGTCGGCGCGTCGATCTTCGGTGGTTGTGCCTGGACAGGGGTGGTGCGGCGACGTGCGGGTCTCTTCTGTGGAGACGCCGCACGGTCGGGTCGCGGTTCGGCCGGTCGGGGGTCTCAGGAGTTGAGATACGTGAGGACGGCCAGTACGCGGCGGTGATCGCCCTCGCTGGGGGAGAGGCCGAGCTTCAGGAAGATGTTGCTGACGTGCTTCTCGACGGCGCCGTCGCTCACCACCAGCTGCCGTGCGATGGCCGAGTTCGTGCGTCCCTCGGCCATCAGGCCCAGGACCTCCCGCTCACGGGGGGTGAGTCCCGCGAGTACGTCCTGCTTGCGGCTGCGGCCGAGCAGCTGCGCGACGACCTCCGGGTCCAGGGCCGTACCGCCCTGGGCCACACGTACCACCGCGTCCACGAACTCACGTACCTCGGCTACCCGGTCCTTGAGCAGATAGCCGACGCCGCGGCTGGAACCGGCGAGCAGCTCCGTGGCGTAGCGCTCCTCCACGTACTGCGACAGGACGAGGACGCCGAGGCCGGGGTGGGCCTTGCGCAGCTGCACGGCCGCGCGGACGCCTTCGTCGGTGTGGGTGGGGGGCATGCGGACGTCGGCGACGACGACGTCGGGGAGCTCGCCCTGGGCGTCGAGGTCGGTGATGGTCTTGATCAGCGCGTTGCCGTCGCCCACGCCGGCGACGACGTCGTGGCCCCGGTCGGTCAGCAGACGGGTCAGGCCCTCCCGCAGCAGCACGGAATCCTCGGCGATGACCACCCGCACCTTGTCCTCCACGATCTCGTCCCCCCATGTCCCCGTAACCATGGGGTCCAGCATCCCAGCATCGGAGCACGGATGCGGAGGCTTCGGCGCGGGTGCGGGTGCGGGTCCGGGTGCGGGTCCGGTGGGTGGATGCCTGCGGCGCCACTGTCCCTCCGGTGGGGGTGCGCGTAGCGCCCAGGGTGGGTGGGTGAGTCGGGGCCGGGTCGGTGGTGTCCGTCCTCGGTCTGGCGCGAAATAGGTCACTCGCAGGGTGCGGGGCGCGGACGCGCCAG
>NZ_JAOCQE010000226.1 GCF_025290915.1 Streptomyces sp. 15-116A
GCCTCGGCGAACGCCAGCGCCGTCGCCCGCCCGATGCCGCTGCCGGCACCGGTGACCAGGACCAGCTGCGCGCCGAAGCGGTCGGCGTGCCGGCCCGGGGCCGCCACCTGCGTCCGGCCGCCCTCCACGGACGTCACGTACTCGCCGATCCACGCCGCCAGCTGGTCGGGGCGGGTACGCGGCACCCAGTGCTTGGCCGGCAGCGTCCGCCGGGTCAGCTGCGGAACCCACGTCTCCAGGTCGTCGTAGAGCCGCTCGGACAGGAAGGCGTCGTCCAGCGGCGTGATGAGCTGCACGGGCGCGTGCGCGTAGGCGTCGGGGCGCGGCCTGCGCAGCCGGGCGCGCACGTTGTCCCGGTACAGCCAGGTGCCGTGGGCCGCGTCCGAGGGCAGGGACGAGGTGGGGTAGCCGCCGGGGGGAGTCTTCTCCATCCGTTCCAGGATGCGCGGCCAGGCCTTGCCCAGTGGTCCGCGCCAGGCCAGTTCGGGCAGCACCGGCGTGTGCAGCGCGTACACGTACCAGGACTTGGCGCCCTGGCCGAGCAGTTGTGCGACCCGGCGGGGGGTGGGCCGCTTCAGACGCCGGCCGATCCAGTGGCCGAAGTGGTCGAGGGAGGGCCCCGACAGGGAGGTGAAGGAGGCGATCCGCCCCTTGGTGCGCGGGACCGTGACGAACTCCCAGGCCTGCACCGATCCCCAGTCGTGCCCCACCAGATGCACGGGCCGGTCCGGGCTGACCGCGTCGGCGACGGCCAGGAAGTCGTCGGTGAGCTTCTCCAGGGTGAACCCGCCGCGCAGCGGGCGCGGTGCCGTGGACCGGCCGTGGCCCCGGACGTCGTACGCCACCACGTGGAAGTGTTCCGCGAGGCGCGGCGCCACCTCGGACCAGACCTCCTTGCTGTCGGGGTAGCCGTGCACGAGGACGACCGTCGGCCGGCCGGGCTCGCCCAGCTCGGCCACGCACAACTCGACGCCGCCCGTCCGCACCCGGCGCTCCCGCGCGCCCTTCAGCACGGTCTCCACCATGCCCGGCCCCCTTCCGCTACGTGTCCGTAACGTGACTCCCGCGAATCTCGCAGTTGTTGGAGATCACGTCAATAGCGGGTCCAAGAGCTGTGGACAACCCACGTCCCCAGGTATCCCCTACGGGCACGTACGACTCCAGACGGACCCCAAGACGGCTCTCCGGTCTGACGACCGGGGTGGCAGGGGTCACTACCGTCAGGGACGTGACTGTGATCGCGACCGAAAGCCTGAGCAAGCGGTTCCCCAGGGTGACCGCTCTTGACCGGCTCTCCGTGGACGTCGGGCCCGGTGTGACCGGACTCGTCGGAGCCAATGGAGCCGGCAAGTCCACACTGATCAAGATCCTGCTGGGTCTCTCCCCCGCCACCGAGGGCCGTGCCGAAGTGCTCGGACTCGATGTCGCCACCAAGGGCGCCGCCATCCGCGAGCGGGTCGGCTACATGCCGGAGCACGACTGCCTGCCGCCGGACGTCTCGGCGACGGAGTTCGTCGTCCACATGGCGCGCATGTCGGGGCTGCCGCCCACCGCCGCGCGCGAGCGCACCGCGGACACGCTGCGCCACGTCGGCCTGTACGAGGAGCGCTACCGCCCCATCGGCGGCTACTCCACCGGCATGAAGCAGCGCGTGAAGCTGGCGCAGGCCCTGGTGCACGACCCGCAGCTGGTCTTCCTGGACGAGCCGACCAACGGCCTCGACCCGGTCGGCCGCGACGAGATGCTCGGCCTGATCCGCCGGATCCACACCGACTTCGGCATTTCGGTCCTGGTCACCTCGCACCTGCTGGGCGAGCTCGAGCGCACCTGCGACTACGTCGTCGTCATCGACGGCGGCAAGCTGCTGCGCTCCAGCTCCACCACCGACTTCACGCAGACCACCACCACCCTCGCGATCGAGGTCACCGACACCGACGAGCACCCGGACGGCACCCGCGCGGTGCGCGACGCGCTCCACGCGCGCGGGGTGAGCGTGGAGGACGGCAGCGGGCTGCCGGGCGCCGGGCACATCCTGCTGCTCACCGCGCAGGGCGAGGAGACGTACGACCTGGTCCGCGACGTGATCGCCGGGCTCGGCCTCGGCCTGGTGCGCATGGAACAGCGCCGGCACCACATCTCCGAGGTCTTCACCACCAGCGACCAGCAGCACGACGAGCAGCGGAAGGAGGCGGTCGGCCATGGCAGCTGAGCAGTCCCTGCAGACACCGATCACTGCGACGGGTGACACCCGTATCCACAACATCGGCTACCGCTCCTACGACGGCCCGCGCCTGGGCCGCGCCTACGCCCGCCGCTCGCTGTACTCGCAGTCCCTGCGCGGCTCCTACGGCCTCGGCCGCTCGGTGAAGTCCAAGGTGCTGCCGATGCTGCTGTTCGTGGTGATGTGCGTGCCGGCCGCCATCATGGTGGCCGTGGCCGTCGCCACCAAGGCCAAGGACCTGCCGGTCGACTACACGCGCTACGCGATCATCATGCAGGCCGTCATCAGCCTGTACGTGGCCTCCCAGGCGCCGACGTCCGTCTCGCGCGACCTGCGTTTCAAGACCGTGCCGCTGTACTTCTCGCGGCCCATCGAGACCGCCGACTACGTGCGCGCCAAGTTCGCCGCGCTGGCCTCGGCCCTGTTCATCCTCACGGCCGCTCCCCTGCTCGTGCTCTATGTGGGCGCGTTGCTCGCCAAACTCGATTTCGCCGACCAGACCAAGGGATTCGCACAGGGACTCGTCTCCGTGGCACTGCTCTCGCTGCTCTTCGCCGGGATCGGCCTGGTCATCGCCGCGGTCACCCCGCGCCGCGGCTTCGGCATCGCCGCCGTGATCGCCGTCCTGACCATCTCCTACGGCGCGGTCTCCACGCTCCAGGCGATCGCCGACGTACAGGGCAGCGGCGACTCCATCGCCTGGCTCGGCCTGTTCTCGCCGGTCACCCTCATCGACGGCGTGCAGTCCGCCTTTCTCGGGGCCACGTCCACCTTCCCGGGCGGGGTCGGTCCGAGCGACGCCGAGGGCGCGGTCTACGTGCTGTTCACCCTCGGCCTGATCGCCGCGTGCTACGGCCTCCTGCTGCGCCGCTACAAGAAGGTGGGACTGTGACCACGCTCTCCATCGACCACGTCTCCCGCTGGTTCGGCAACGTGGTCGCCGTCAACGACATCACCATGACCATCGGGCCCGGCGTCACCGGCCTGCTCGGCCCCAACGGCGCCGGCAAGTCCACCCTCATCAACATGATGGGCGGCTTCCTGGCCCCCTCCACCGGCACCGTCACCCTCGACGGACAGCAGGTGTGGCGCAACGAGCAGATCTACCAGCACATCGGCATCGTCCCCGAACGCGAGGCGATGTACGACTTCCTCACCGGGAAGGAGTTCGTCCTCGCCAACGCCGAACTCCACGGTCTCGGAGCCAAAGCGGCGCAGAAGGCGCTCGCCACGGTCGAGATGGAGTACGCGCAGGACCGCAAGATCGCCACGTACTCCAAGGGCATGCGCCAGCGCGTGAAGATGGCGTCCGCGCTGGTCCACGAGCCGTCGCTGCTGCTGCTCGACGAGCCGTTCAACGGCATGGACCCGCGCCAGCGCATGCAGCTGATGGACCTGCTGCGCCGCATGGGCGACGAGGGCCGCACCGTGCTGTTCTCCTCGCACATCCTCGAGGAGGTCGAGCAGCTCGCCTGGCACATCGAGGTCGTGGTCGCCGGCCGGCACGCCGCCAGCGGCGACTTCCGCAAGATCCGCCGCCTGATGACGGACCGCCCGCACCGCTACCTGGTGCGCTCCAGCGACGACCGCGCCCTGGCCGCGGCGCTGATCGCGGACCCGTCGACGGCCGGCATCGAGGTCGACCAGGCGGAGGGCGCGCTGCTCATCCAGGCCGTCGACTTCGGCCGCTTCACCGCGCTGCTGCCGAGGGTCGCCCGCGACCACGGCATCCGGCTGCTCACCGTCTCGCCGTCGGACGAGTCGCTCGAGTCCGTCTTCTCGTATCTCGTCGCGGCGTAGGAGGCCGAAGATGTACGACCCCACAGTCGCCCGGCTCACCTACCGGGCCCTGCTCGGCCGCCGCCGGGCCCTCATCCTGGGCGCGCTGCCCCTGCTGCTGCTCGTGATCGCGATCGCGGTGCGCGGCCTCGCCGGAGCCGACGACCAGACCGCGGCCGACGTGCTCGGCGGGCTCGCGCTCGCCACCATGGTGCCGATCATCGGCGTCATCGCGGGCACCGGCGCGATCGGTCCCGAGATCGACGACGGCTCGGTGGTGTATCTGCTGTCCAAGCCGATCAAGCGGCCCACGATCGTCTACACCAAGCTGATCGTCGCGATCGCCGTGACCATGGTGTTCTCGGCGGTGCCCACGCTGGTCGCGGGCCTCATCCTCAACGGCAACGGCCAGCAGATCGCCGTCGCCTACACCGTGGCCGCGCTGGTCGCCTCCATCGCCTACGCGGCGCTGTTCCTGCTGCTCGGCACGGTCTCGCGGCACGCGGTGGTGTTCGGGCTGGTCTACGCGCTGGTCTGGGAGGCGCTGTTCGGCTCTCTGGTGCCCGGCGCGCGCACGCTGAGCGTCCAGCAGTGGGCGCTGGCCGTGGCGCAGAAGGTCTCCGGCGGCGACCTCGTCACCTCGGACGTCGGCCTGACGACCGCGACGGTCCTGCTGGCCGCGGTCACCGTGCTGGCCACCTGGTTCGCCGGCCAGAAGCTGCGGACGCTGACCCTCGCCGGGGAGGAGTGAGCAGACGTCCTCGGGGCGCCGCCGGTCGCGGTGGCGCCCCTTCTGTTTATTCGGTGGCGCCCAAGTCGCCCGGCGGGGACAGTAGTTCTGTCCGCATCGCCGGGAAGGTCCGGCGTCGTGTTCTGGGAGAGGAGCGGGACGATGTCCATGCACGGCAGTACGTCCAGCTCCCTTCAGGGCAGCCCGCGGCGGACTTAAGGAGTAATCCCTACTGCTCCGTCGAGTCCGCCCCGCACGGGGAGCTGCCCGGGGCGGCCGCTTCGAGCACGCGACTCGCACATCGCGTGGGCCGCCCACCCGGAGGATTGGCCGAGTGGCAAGGCACCGGCTTGCTAAGCCGTGGTCGGGTGAGAGCCCGCGCACGTTCGATCCGTGCATCCTCCGCGAGACACCGGCGCGTTCAGGGCGTTGATCAGCCCAGCAACCGCTCCAGAACCACCGCGATGCCGTCCTCGTCATTCGTGGACGTCACCTCGTCGGACACCGCCCGCAGCTCCGCGTGGGCGTTGGCCATCGCCACGCCGTGCGCGGCCCAGGCGAACATCGGGATGTCGTTCGGCATGTCCCCGAACGCGATCGTCTCCGCGGCCTTCACCCCGAGGCGGCGCGCCGCCAGCGACAGCCCCGTCGCCTTGGACAGGCCCAGCGGCAGCAGTTCGACGATGCCCTCGCCCGCCATCGTGACGGTCACGAAACCACCCGCCACCCGCGTGGCCGTCTCCGCCAGCTCGTCGTCGGTCAGGGTCGGGTGCTGGATGTAGAGCTTGTTGAGCGGCGCCGTCCACAGGTCCGACGCGTCCGTGAACGGCGTCGCGGGCAGCGCGCCCGTCACCTCGTAGCCCGGCCCGACCAGCACCTCGCCGTCCAGGCCGTCCCGGCTCGCCGCCAGATACAGCGGCCCGACCTCCGCCTCGATCTTGGCCAGTGCCACCCCGGCGAGCTGCCGGTCCAGCGTGACCGAGGTCAGCAGGCGGTGCGCCCCGGCGTCGTACACCTGGGCGCCCTGACCGCAGACGGCGAGGCCCTCGTAGCCGAGGTCGTCGAGTATCGGGCGGGTCCAGGGGACCGCGCGGCCGGTGACGACGATGTGCGCGGCGCCCGCCTCGGTGGCCGCGGCGAGCGCGTCGCGCGTGCGCCGCGACACCGAGCCGTCCGAGCGCAGCAGCGTGCCGTCGAGGTCGGTGGCGACGAGCCCGTACGGGAAGGGCGACGGGGCGGTGCCGGGACTCACCTGGCTCACTTGGCGACCGGTTCCAGGATCTCCCGGCCGCCCAGGTAGGGACGCAGCACCTCGGGCACGCGCACGGAGCCGTCGGCCTGCTGGTGGTTCTCCAGGATCGCCACGATCGTGCGCGGTACGGCGCACAGGGTGCCGTTGAGCGTCGCCAGCGGCCGTACGGTCTTGCCGTCACGGACGCGGATCTGCAGGCGGCGCGACTGGAACTCGGTGCAGTCGGACGTCGAGGTCAGCTCGCGGTACCTGCCCTGGGTGGGGATCCACGCCTCGCAGTCGTACTTGCGGGCGGCCGAGGATCCCAGGTCGCCGGAGGCGACGTCGATCACGCGGAACGGCAGCTCCAGCGAGGTCAGCCACTGCTTCTCCCACTCCAGCAGCCGCCGGTGCTCCTCCTGCGACTCCTCCGGAGTGACGTAGGAGAACATCTCGACCTTGTCGAACTGGTGGACGCGGAAGATGCCGCGGGTGTCCTTGCCGTGCGAGCCGGCCTCGCGGCGGAAACAGGGCGAGAACCCGGCGTAGCGCAGCGGCAGCCGGTCGGCGTCGATGATCTCGTCCATGTGGTACGCGGCGAGCGCCACCTCGGACGTGCCGACCAGGTAGAGGTCGTCCTTCTCGAGGTGGTAGACGTCCTGCGCGGCCTGGCCGAGGAAGCCGGTGCCCGCCATCGACTGGGGCCGCACCAGCGCCGGGGTCAGCATCGGCGTGAAACCGGCCGCAGTGGCCTGGGCCATCGCCGCGTTCACCAGGGCGAGCTCCAGCAGCGCCCCCACGCCGGTGAGGAAGTAGAAACGGGAGCCGGAGACCTTGGCGCCGCGCTCGGTGTCGATCGCGCCGAGGATCTGGCCGAGCTCCAGGTGGTCCTTGGGTTCGAAGCCCTCGGCATCGAAGTCGCGGATGGTGCCGTGCGTCTCCAGCGTGGTGAAGTCCTCCTCGCCGCCGACGGGCACGTCGGGGTGGACGAGGTTGCTCAGCTTGAGCAGCAGCTCCTGCGTCTCGGCGGCGGCGGCGTCACGGTCGGCGTCGGCGGCCTTGACGTCGGCCTTGAGCTGCTCCGCCTTCTTCAGCAGCTCGGCCTTCTCGTCGCCGGCCGCCTTGGGGATGAGCTTGCCGAGCGCCTTCTGCTCGGCGCGCAGCTCGTCGAAGCGGACGCCGGACGACCTGCGCCGCTCGTCGGCAGACAGGAGGGCGTCGACGAGCGCGACGTCCTCTCCACGGGCGCGCTGCGAAGCGCGCACACGGTCGGGGTCCTCACGAAGCAGGCGAAGGTCAATCACGCGCTCAAGGCTACCGGTGCGGACTGACGACCCTCGACTCACTATTGCGGACGCCGCCACGTGCTGACCGTTATGTATCGATTGCGCATTGTGTCCGCAAGGTCAATGAAAAGGGCACGTTTCCCGGAACGGGTCAGTCCGGGTGTCGGCGATTGACCGGAATCCCTTGTGGGGAGCGGGACTTGGGCGTCGGTTGTCCACAGGCATCCACACGTTCCAAAAAGTTATCCACAGGGTGTGGGGAAGATCTGTGGACTTAGGAAGTGATCACTCCGGAACCGAAGATCGAACTTGAGAATTCCCAGCGCAAACCCCCTTTACCCCCTCTTTCGAGTGGAAAGGGTTCGCTCCAAAGGGTTGACCAAAGGAAAAGGGTGGACGAAGGGTGATGTGCGGGACGATGAACGTGATCATGGCCAGTAGGGCGATTTGTCGACGGAATGGCCCTTCGTTGTCGACTTGTCCCCAGGTCGAGAAGCTGACCTGTGGATAACTCCTGTGGAAAACGAAAATCAGCAGGTAGCACCAGCACTGGCCGCACTGCGACGGTGGTCAGAACCGGCCGTCCTGGCAGCGCGCCACCCAGTCCGCCGCCGACACGAACTCCTCGTCCGACGTCCCCGGCAGCACCGGCCGCACTTCCTCCGGCCGTACGTCCGCACGCGGGTACGAACCGAGAAAGCGCACCTGCAGACAGATCCGCTTGAGCCCCATCAGCGCCTCGGCCACCCTGCGGTCCGAGATATGGCCCTCGGCGTCGACGCAGAAGCAGTAGTTGCCGATACCGGCGCCGGTCGGCCGGGACTGGAGCAGCATCAGGTTGATGCCCCGGGTGGCGAACTCGCCCAGCAGATCACGCAGGCCGCCGGGGTGGTCGTCGCGCTGCCACAGCACGACGGAGGTCTTGTCGGCACCGGTCGGTGCCGCCGGCCGGGCGGGGCGGCCGACCAGCACGAACCGGGTCTGCGCGTTCTCCGCGTCGTGGATCCCGGTCTCCAGGGCCTCCAGGCCGTAGCGGGCCGCGGCGAACTCACCGGCGAAGGCGGCGTCGTAACGGCCCTCCTGCACCAGCCGGGCCCCGTCCGCGTTCGAGGCGGCCGATTCCCAGACGACGTCCGGGAGATTGGCCTTCATCCAGTTGCGGACCTGCGGCTGGGCGGCCGGGTGGGCGGTGACCGTCTTGATGTCGGACAGCGTGGTGCCGGGGCGCACGAGCAGCGCGAAGGTGATCGACAGCAGTACCTCGCGATAGATCATCAGCGGGGTGCCGGCGACCAGCTCGTCGAGGGTGGTCGTGATGCCGCCCTCGACGGAGTTCTCGATCGGCACGAACGCGGCCTCGGCCTCGCCGGCGCGCACCGCGTCGAGCGCGGACTGCACGGACACGTACGGGATCAGTTCCCGGGTGGCCGCCTCGGGAAGGGTGCGCAGGGCGACCTCGGTGAAGGTGCCTTCGGGGCCGAGATAGGCATAGCTCGCTGGCATGACCTCACCCTAATGGGCCCCCGCCGACGGCGGCCCCGGATGCGTTCCATGGGGTGAGACGAGGCGACTTCAGCCCTCCAGCAGGCGCTGACCCACGTACTCTCCCTCCGCCGCGCCGCCGGGCACCGCGAACAGTCCGCTCGCCTCGTGCCGGATGAACGGCGTCAGCGCGTCCCCCCGGTCCAGCTTCCGCTGCACCGGCACGAAGCCGCGCAGGGGATCGGCCTGCCAGCAGATGAACAGCAGACCCGCGTCCGGCACCCCGTCCGCGTCGATGCCGTCGTGGTACGAGAACGGGCGTCGCAGCATCGCCGCGCCCCCGTTCTGGTCCGGCCGTGTGATCCGGGCGTGGGCGTTGATGGGGACGACGAGATTGCCCTGGGCGTCCGTCTTCTCCAGGTCCATCTCCGACGTCTCGGTGCCCCCGGACAGCGGCGCCCCGTCGGACTTGCGGCGCCCGATGACGCTCTCCTGCTCCTTGAGCGAGAGCTTCTCCCAGTCGTCGAGGAGCATGCGAATGCGGCGTACGACGGCGTAGGAGCCGTTCGCCATCCAGGCGGGCTCGCCGTTCTCGGGGACGAAGATCCGCTTCTCGAAGTCGGAGTCGGCCGGCTTCGGATTGCGGGTGCCGTCGACCTGGCCCATCAGATTGCGGGCGGTCATGGGGTGGGCGGTGGCGCCCGGCGAGCGGTTGAAGCCGTTCATCTGCCAGCGCACCCGGGCGGCCGAACCGGCGTCCTTCTGGACGGCGCGCAGGGCGTGGAAGGCGACCAAGGCGTCGTCGGCGCCGATCTGCACCCACAGGTCGCCGTTGCTGCGTGCCTTATCGAGGTGGTCGGAGGAGAAGTCCGGCAGCGGGTCCAGGGCCGCCGGGCGCTGCTTCTCCAATCCGGTGCGGGCGAAGAAGCTGTGGCCGAAGCCGAAGGTCAGGGTCAGCGAGGAGGGGCCGGCGTCCCGGGCCACATCGGTGTCGCCGTGCGCGGCCGGTTCCCCCGCCATCAGTCGCCGGGCCGTGTCCGACCAGCGGCGCAGCAGGACGGCGGCCTCCTTGCGTCCGGCGCCCGGCACCAGGTCGAAGGCGATGAGATGGCCGCGGGCCTGGAGCCCCTCGGTGATGCCGGGCTGATGTTTCACGTGAAACGGCACCTGGCGCTCGCCCACCGAGGCCAGCGGGGTGGACGCCCCGGCGGGAGCGGAGGCGTAGCCGACGGCGCCGCCCGCCGCACCGAACACCAGGCCCGTGGCCCCGGCGGTGCCGAGCAGGCGGCGCCGCGAGATGCCGTGACGCGCGGCCGGTGCGGCGGCACGCTCCTCGGGTACGTCCGGGGTCCGGGCCTGTGGTGTGCGGGCCTGCGGTGTGGACTGGTCAGCCATGGTGGTTCAGCCGATCTTCGCGTTCTTGGAGACGGTCGCCTGGTCGATGTCGGAGGTCCGCACGGTCACCTCGATCTTCCAATCGCCCGCCATGGGGATCTGGACGCCGCTCGCCGACCAGTGTCCAGTGGTGATGTGGTCGGGGACGACCGGCAGCGGCCCGATGTCCTTCGCCTCGAGGGTGAAGGCGATCTTCACCTCGGGGATGTCGTAGGGCTTGCCGTCGGGGCGCTCCACGTAGACGTGCACGGCGTTGCTTCCCACACGTGCCGGGTCCAGGTCGATGGTCACGACCCCCTTGCCGTCCTTGCCGCCGGTGTCGAACGGCATGTTCAGGGTGACGGCACCGGAGCCCTGACCGGGCGCGGCGGACGACGACGTGGAGGACGAGGTGGCCGCGGCCGCCTCCTGCTCGGTCCGCCCCGGCTCGGTCTGCGTCAGCACGGTGGTGACGGCGAGCAGGACGACGGCGACGCCCGCTTCGGCGAGCACGGAGCGGCGCAGGCCGGACCGGTTCGGGTCGGCGTCCCGCAGCCGCTTCTGCCGGGCGGTCTCCATCGCGGCCCGCTGCCGGGCGAGCTGCGCGGCCCGCGCGGAGTCGCCAGCGGCGTTCTTCGCAGCGGAGCCCTCACCGGGCGCCTTCGCAGGGGAGGCCTCGTCGGCAGTCTTCCCGGCGGACGCGCCGGCGGCCGACTTCGCCGCGCTG
>NZ_JAOCQE010000227.1 GCF_025290915.1 Streptomyces sp. 15-116A
GGACGCGGGGCCGACCCCATGGAGGTCGCCCGCCGCGGCCACCTCCGTGTGCTCCGCTCCCCGGACAACTGACGGGCCACCGACCTGCCGGACCGTTTTCGCACGGTGCCCACCCCGCACGGTGTGTCACACCCGGCCGGTAGTTTGTGGTGACCGACAGGACTTCGGAAGGGCTGGCCGTGGCTGCTGATCTCTCGCGGATCGTGAAGGCGTACGACGTACGCGGAGTCGTCCCCGACCAGTGGGACGAGTCCCTCGCCGAACTCTTCGGCGCCGCCTTCGTACGGGTCACCGGCGCGAGCGCGATCGTCACCGGCCACGACATGCGCCCCTCGTCCCCGCCCCTGTCCGCCGCCTTCGCACGCGGCGCCGCGGCCCAGGGCGCCGACGTCACCGAGATCGGCCTGTGCTCCACGGACCAGCTGTACTACGCCTCGGGCGCGCTGAACCTGCCGGGCGCGATGTTCACCGCCTCGCACAACCCGGCGCAGTACAACGGCATCAAGCTGTGCCGCGCCGGCGCGGCCCCGGTCGGCCAGGACACGGGCCTCGCGGAGATCCGCGAACTCGTCGAGCAATGGAGCGAGTCCGGCGCACCGGCCCCCGCCGCCACGTCGGGAACGATCACCCGCCGCGACACGTTGACCGATTACGCCGCCCACCTGCGCTCCCTGGTCGACCTGACCTCCGTCCGCCCCCTGAAGGTCGTCGTCGACGCCGGCAACGGCATGGGCGGCCACACCGTGCCCACCGTCTTCGCCGGCCTGCCGCTCACGCTCGTCCCGATGTACTTCGAGCTCGACGGCACCTTCCCCAACCACGAGGCCAACCCCCTCGACCCGGCCAACCTGGTCGACCTGCGCAAGCGGGTCCGGGAGGAGGGCGCCGACCTCGGCCTCGCCTTCGACGGCGACGCCGACCGCTGCTTCGTCGTGGACGAGCGCGGCGAGCCGGTCTCCCCGTCGGCGATCACCGCCCTGGTCGCCTCGCGGGAGCTCGCGCGCAACGGCGGCAAGGGCACGATCATCCACAATCTGATCACGTCCTGGTCGGTCCCGGAGGTCGTGAAGGAGAACGGCGGCACCCCGGTCCGTACCCGCGTCGGCCACTCGTTCATCAAGGCCGAGATGGCCACCACCGGCGCGATCTTCGGCGGCGAGCACTCCGCGCACTACTACTTCCGCGACTTCTGGAACGCCGACACGGGCATGCTGGCCGCCCTGCACGTCCTCGCCGCCCTCGGCGGCCAGGACGGCACGCTCTCCGCCCTCGTCGCGGAGTACGACCGCTACGCGGGCTCCGGCGAGATCAACTCCACCGTCGACGACCAGGCCGCCCGCCTCGCCGCGATCCGGGCGGCCTACGAGGGCCGCGAGGGCGTCACCCTCGACGAACTGGACGGCCTCACGGTCACCGCCGCCGACTGGTGGTTCAACGTCCGCCCCTCGAACACGGAGCCGCTCCTGCGCCTGAACGCCGAGGCACGCGACGAGGCGACGATGGCGAGAATCCGTGACGAGGCGCTGGCCATCATCAGGGGGTAGCGGTCCGCCGTCCGGCGGACCACGCACCCCCACCGGCGGTACGCTGACCAGGCACATCCGCACCGCCCAACAGCATCACGCAGCCACACCGCACACCGGTCCGACCGCATCCCGAAGGGAACCCCCATGCCGCTCGAAGCCGGCCTCCTGGAGATCCTCGCCTGCCCGGCCTGCCACGCCCCCCTCAAGGAGCAGGACGCCGAGCTGATCTGCACCGGCCAGGACTGCGGCCTGGCATACCCGGTGCGTGACGGCATCCCCGTCCTCCTCGTCGACGAGGCCCGACGCCCGGCGTAACCGCCGATCCGGCGACCCGGCGCACCAGCGACCCGCCGCCCCGCGAACCGACGCCCCGCCGATCGGAGACATGCCGCCCATGCTCGACGAAACGCTGCTCGACTCACCGGAGGGCCTCGCCCAGGCCGATCACCGCGGTCTGCTCCGCGGCGCCGCCGAAGCAGGCGCCCGGGTCCGCACCGCCGCACGGCACGCCGTCGAGGCCGGCATCCAGGAGCTCAAACCCGACGGCCGGCCTCGCGCGGTCCTGATCGCGGGCCCCGGTGCCGCCGCCACCCAGACCGCCGACCTCCTCGGCACCCTCGCGGGCGCCGGCAGCCCCGTCACCCGCCTCGCGCCCACCGGCGTCGCCCCCGCCGCGGGCGCCCTGCGCTGGGAACTCCCGGGCTGGGCGGGCTCCGTCGACCTGCTGCTGATCGCCACCCCGGACGGCACCGAACCCGGTCTGTCGCTGCTCGCCGAACAGGCCTACCGCCGCGGCTGCACGGTCGTCGCCGTGGCCCCCGCCGGCACCCCGCTCGCGGACTCGGTGAACGGCTCCCACGGCCTGTTCGTCCCCATGGCGACCGCCCCCTACGACCAGGAGGAACCGCTCGCGGCGTCCGCCCCGGGCGTGCTGTGGGCACTGCTCACCCCGCTGCTGGCGCTGCTGGACCGCACCGGTCTGCTCGCCGCGCCGCCGGACGCCCTGGAGAAGGTCGCCGACCGTCTCGACCGCATCGCCGAACGCTGCGGCCCCGCCATCGCCACCTACAGCAACGCCGCCAAGACCCTGGCCGCCGAACTCGCCGACGCGCTGCCCATCGTGTGGACCGAGGGCACCTCCGCAGGCCCGGCCGGCCGCCGCTTCGCCGCCGCGCTCGCCGAACTCTCCGGCACCCCCGCCGTCGTCGCCGAACTCCCCGAGGCACTCGCCGCGCACAGCGCCCTGCTCGCCGGCCCGCTCGCCGCCGGCGCCGACCCGGAGGACTTCTTCCGCGACCGCGTCGAGGAGCCGCCCGCCCTGCACGCGCGCGTGGTGCTGCTCCGCGACCGCCCCATCGGCAGCCTCACCGCCGCCCCGGCCGCCCGCGACCTGGCACTCAGCCACGACACGCCGATCAGCGAACTGGAGCCCGAGGCGGGCGGCGAACTGGAGACCCTCGCCGAACTGATCGCCATCACGGATTTCGCCGCCGTTTACCTGGCGCTCGCCTCGCGCACCTGATCATGCCCGGGACACCCTGAACCCCTCCCGTCCGCGTCACGTCCCGTCTCGGGAGGCGGGCACGAGAACCGCAGAAGGAACCCAGAGAACCCCATGGACCGCCTCGCCAACACCATCCGCCCCTACGCCTGGGGTTCCACCACCGCCATCCCGCAGCTCCTCGGCACCGAACCGACCGGCGAACCGCAGGCGGAGATGTGGATGGGCGCCCACCCCGGCGCCCCCTCCCGCACCGGCCGGGGCACCCTCGCCAAGGTCATCGACGCCGCCCCCGAGCAGGAACTCGGCCCGGCCGCCGTCGCCAAGTTCGGCCCGCGTCTGCCCTTCCTCCTCAAACTCCTCGCCGCCGGCGCCCCCCTCTCCCTCCAGGTCCACCCCGACCTCGACCAGGCCCGGCAGGGCTACGAGGACGAGGAGCGCCGCGGCATCCCCGTGGACGCGCCCCACCGCAACTACAAGGACGCCAACCACAAGCCCGAACTGATCTGCGCGCTCACCGAGTTCGACGGCCTGTGCGGCTTCCGCGACCCGCTGCGCTCCGCCGACCTCCTCGACGGCCTCGGCATCGACTCCCTCAAGCCGTACGTCGACCTGCTGCACGCCCACCCCGAGGACGCGGCCCTGCGCGAGGTCCTCACCGCGATCCTCACCGCCGACCGTGAGGAGATGGCCCACACGGTCACGGAGGCGGCCGCCGCCTGCGACCGCCTCGGCGGCGCCTACGCCCCCTACGCCGACATCGCCCACCACTACCCGGGCGACCCCGGCGTCATCGCCGCGATGCTCCTCAACCACGTCCGGCTCCAGCCCGGCGAGGCCCTCTACCTCGGCGCCGGCGTCCCGCACGCCTACCTCAGCGGCCTCGGCGTCGAGATCATGGCCAACTCGGACAACGTCCTGCGCTGCGGCCTCACCCCCAAGCACGTCGACGTCCCCGAACTCCTGCGCATCGTCCGCTTCGAGGCCGGCGACCCCGGCGTGCTGCGCCCGGAGGCCACACCCGACGGCGAGGAGGTCTACGACACCCCCATCGACGAGTTCCGCCTCTCCCGCTACGTCCTCCCCGCGGGCGGCGCCACCCACGACCTGAGCCGGGCCACGCCCCAGATCCTCCTCTGCACCGCCGGTTCGGTCCGGGCGGGCGAGCACGAACTGGCCCCGGGCGAATCCGTGTTCGTCCCCGCGGGCGAAAAAACGGAAGTGTCCGGCACCGGAACTCTCTTCAGGGCCACCGTCGTCGCCTGATCGCCGGCTGATCCGGACCTGACGCACCGGTACGGCGGCGGGCTGCAACAATGGCCCACCGTCAAAGGACGGGCAAAGTCCCGGGCGTACACAGGCACACGCCCGGGCCCGGGAAAACGGCGTACGAAGGGACAACGCGGACACATGAGCGCGTCAGGCGGCACCAAGGCGATCGTGGCGGCACTCGCCGCCAACCTCGCGATCGCGGTAGCGAAGTTCGTGGCGTTCCTCTTCAGCGGCTCCTCGTCGATGCTCGCCGAGTCCGTGCACTCGGTCGCCGACTCCGGCAACCAGGCGCTGCTCCTGGTCGGCGGGAAGAAGGCCAAGCGCGAGGCCACCCCGCAGCACCCCTTCGGCTACGGCCGCGAGCGCTACATCTACGCCTTCCTCGTCTCCATCGTCCTGTTCTCGGTCGGTGGCATGTTCGCCCTCTACGAGGGCTACGAGAAGATCAAGCACCCGCACGAGATCGAGCACTGGTACTGGCCGGTCGGCGTCCTCGTCTTCGCGATCATCGCCGAGACCTTCTCCTTCCGCACCGCCATCAAGGAGTCCAACGTCCTGCGCGGCAAGCGCTCCTGGAAGGAGTTCGTCCGCCACGCCAAGGCCCCCGAGCTGCCCGTCGTCCTCCTGGAGGACCTCGGCGCCCTCCTCGGTCTGATCCTCGCCCTCGGCGGTGTCGGCCTCGCCCTGCTCACCGGCGACAGCGTCTGGGACGGCATCGGCACCCTCTGCATCGGCGTCCTGCTCATCCTGATCGCCCTCGTCCTCGCCGCGGAGACCAAGTCCCTGCTGCTCGGCGAGTCCGCGGGCGCCGAGGAGACCGCGAAGATCGAGGCCGCCGTCGTGGACGACGCGACCGTGACCCGCATCATCCACATGCGCACTCTCCACCTGGGCCCGGAGGAGCTCCTGGTCGCCGCCAAGATCGCCGTCCGCCACGACAACACGGCAACCGAGATCGCCGCCGCCATCGACGCCGCCGAGGCCCGCATCCGCGCGGCCGTCCCGATCGCCCGCGTCATCTACCTCGAGCCGGACATCTACAGCGAGACCGAGGCCGCCAAGGGCCCCGACCCCGAAGCCACCCCGGGCGGCCCGACCCCGGACACCGCCGGCCACTGACGCCACCGGCCCAGGGGGCCTGCCGCTCACGCGGCGGGCCCTTCTTTTACCGGTCGGCCTCTGGCCGGTCGGAGAACCGCGGTAGAGGCGCCTGTCCGCCAGATCGGCCGGATGTGTTCGCGGGCGGACTGGGGATCGCCGGGGGCTCCGGTGTAGCTTGGGACGGAGCCAGACGTCGCTGCTGATGGCGGTCGGGCGGCCCCCTGCGGCCGACCGAGGGAGAGAGGGCCTCCGACGGACTGCGCTGCGCGCACGCGGGCATGCCTGTGTCCTCTTTCGGGCACCCCTGTGTCCGCCGCCGCGCAGACCAGCCGTACCCACCTCGCCCCAACCCCGAGGAGCAGCTCGCAATGACGACTGTCGACAACCGACAGGACTTCAAGGTCGCCGACCTCTCCCTGGCCGCCTTCGGCCGCAAGGAGATCACCCTCGCCGAGCACGAGATGCCGGGCCTGATGGCGATCCGCAAGGAGTACGCCGAGGCCCAGCCCCTCGCCGGCGCCCGCATCACCGGCTCCCTGCACATGACCGTGCAGACCGCCGTCCTCATCGAGACCCTGGTCGCCCTCGGCGCGCAGGTCCGCTGGGCGTCCTGCAACATCTTCTCCACCCAGGACCACGCCGCGGCCGCCATCGCCGTCGGCCCGAACGGCACGCCCGACAACCCGCAGGGCGTCCCGGTCTTCGCCTGGAAGGGCGAGACCCTCGAGGAGTACTGGTGGTGCACCGAGCAGGCCCTGACCTGGCCGGACAGCCCCACCGGCGGCCCGAACATGATCCTCGACGACGGCGGTGACGCCACCCTCCTCGTCCACAAGGGCGTCGAGTACGAGAAGGACGGCAAGGTCCCCTCGCCCGACACCGCCGAGTCCGACGAGCACCGCGTCATCCTCGAACTGCTCACCCGCACCCTGGGCGAGAACCCACAGAAGTGGACCCAGCTCTCCTCCGAGATCCGCGGCGTCACCGAGGAGACCACGACCGGCGTCCACCGCCTGTACGAGATGCAGCGTGAGGGCACCCTCCTGTTCCCGGCGATCAACGTCAACGACGCCGTCACCAAGTCGAAGTTCGACAACAAGTACGGCTGCCGCCACTCCCTGATCGACGGCATCAACCGCGCCACCGACACCCTGATCGGCGGCAAGACCGCCGTCGTGTGCGGCTACGGCGACGTGGGCAAGGGCTGCGCGGAGTCCCTGCGCGGCCAGGGCGCCCGTGTGATCGTCACCGAGATCGACCCGATCTGCGCCCTGCAGGCCGCGATGGACGGCTACCAGGTCACCACGCTGGACGAGGTCGTCGAGACGGCCGACATCTTCATCACCACGACCGGCAACAAGGACATCATCATGGCCTCCGACATGGCCAAGATGAAGCACCAGGCGATCGTGGGCAACATCGGCCACTTCGACAACGAGATCGACATGGCCGGTCTCGCCAAGGTCCCCGGCATCGTCAAGGACGAGATCAAGCCGCAGGTCCACACCTGGACGTTCCCCGACGGCAAGGTGATCATCGTGCTGTCCGAGGGCCGCCTGCTGAACCTGGGCAACGCCACCGGTCACCCGTCGTTCGTGATGTCCAACTCCTTCGCGGACCAGACCCTGGCCCAGATCGAGCTGTTCACCAAGCCCGACGAGTACCCGACCGGCGTCTACGTGCTGCCCAAGCACCTCGACGAGAAGGTCGCCCGTCTCCACCTCGACGCCCTCGGCGTGAAGCTCACGACGCTCCGCCCCGAGCAGGCCGAGTACATCGGCGTGAAGGTCGAGGGCCCGTACAAGCCGGACCACTACCGCTACTGAGTCCGCAGCCCCGCCCGCTGTGAGCGCGTCCGTGCACTGACGCGCTCCTCAGCAGCAGGTCCTCCGAGGCAGGCCCCCGCACCCCCGTGCCGGGGGCCTGCCCCATTGGCGGACCAGCGACCGGCTCAGCCCGTCACAACCCAGGACCTCCATGCCCCGCGGCCGTTATTCGCTCCACGATCCGCACGATCACACCCCCCTCGCAGAAGAGCACTTCCACTGCGCCCCCGGCCCCTCCGGCTGGCGCTACGTCTCCCAGCTCACCGCCCCGTCCGGCGATCACCTGGGCTCCGTCGACCTCGCCCTCGACGAACTCGGCCGCCCCATCCGCCTCGAACTCCACACCGCGAGCTGGCAGGTCCGCGGCGCCGCCCTCGACGGCGTCACCTGGGTCCGCACGGACCCCACGGGAACCCACGCCACCGAAGGCAATGTGCGCGCCCACGCCTTCACCGGCTCGTCACCCGCGTTCCTCGTCGCCACCGCCCGTCTTCTGCGCCTCACCCCCTCCTCGTCAGCCACCCGAGTACGCCTCGTCGCCTTCACGGACCCGGTCCTCGCCCCGCGCACCGTGGACCAGTCCTGGGCGCTGATGAAAAGAGAAGCACACGCCACTGACAACGCCCCTCTGATCGTGGACGAATACCAGGTCACAGCCCTGGACACCGGCGAACAGCACACCGTGCACATCGCCGGAGACGTGGTCCTCGCGGCCCCGGGCATCGAACTGGAAGACCTCGAATCGCCCCCGTCGGTCTTCGACTGAACCCCGGGTTCAGACCCTCACGCCGGCGGGACGAACCCCGTCGAGGGGCGTTCGTCCGACGGCTCCCGCCGGGGCGCCTCGGACGGCACGGCGGGCACCTCCGAAGCAGGCGGCACGGACGGCACCGGAGGCGCCGCGGCCGCAGGGGGATGAACGGGAGAGGAATGGCCCCCGGCCACGCGGGCGGCACCGCTGCCACCGCCCACCCCGTTCGCCGCGCCCCCGAAGGCCCGTCGCGCCTCCCGCGCCTGCCGCTCCTGTACCACCGCCGCCAGATACGCCGCCGGCGGCACCCCCTGCGGCACCGGCGTCCCCGTACGCTCCGCAACGTCCGCCGCCAGCCGCTCCGCCATCGACCAGCCGACCTGCGGGTCGAGCTGCTGCATCCGCGTCAGGTACTGCCGGACGGCGAGCCACAGACCGTCCGGCACCGCCGACAGGTCCAGCCCCGAGAACCGCCCGGACAGCCACGGCGGAGGCGGCGGAACGGCACCCATCTGCGCCGCCGGCATCCGCTCACGTACGACGAGCGTCCCCGCGAACACATCCCCGAGCCGCCGCCCCCGCGCCGACACCAGCGAGGCGATGCACGCCACGACGCCGAGCGTCATCAGAATCTCGATCACACCGATCAGGCCCCGCACCAGCGCGTGCCGGAAACGAATCGGCCCGCCGTCGTCTCGTACGACCCGCAGCCCGCACGCCAGTTTCCCGAGCGACCGGCCATGACTCAGCGTCTCGACCGCGATCGGCCCGCCCACCAGCACAAGGACGAACACCGCGATGGTTATCGCCGTCTGGGCGGCCTGGTCCAACGAAGCCGTGGCCGCCACCAGCGCGAGCGTCACCGCTATGTAGACGGCCATGGCGGCCGCCAGATCGAGCAGGACGGCCAGCGCCCTGCTGGGCAGCCTCGCGGGGCGCAGTTCCAACGCCACCGCCTCGCCCGTCACCAGCTCACTCACGCCCGCCGCCCTTCCCCTCTACTGCCCCGAACACGGCCAGTCTGCCAAGCTGATGACTCATCGCACCGCAGTGCGACCACCCGATCAAGCAGATCATCGATCATCCGAGGCCCGGCCGACCGTATCGATCGACTGCGAGCAAGCCGAGGAGCAGGCACACAGATGGACCTGGACGTCTTCGTCTCCGCCCACCGCGCGGAGTGGGACCGCCTCGACGCCCTGCTCCGTCGCCAGCGCCGCCTCAACGGCGCGGAGGCCGACGAACTCGTCTCCCTGTACCAGCGCACCGCCACGCACCTCTCGCTGATCCAGTCAGCCGCCCCCGACCCCCAGCTGACCGGCCGGCTCAGCCAACTGGTGGCACGCGCGCGTAGCGCCGTCACAGGCACCCGCCGCGCCTCATGGCGGGACGTCACCCGCTTCCTCACCCACAGCTTCCCGGCTGCCGTCTACCGCTCACGCCACTGGTGGGTGCCCACGGCTCTGCTGTCCACGGCCGTGGCGGCCCTCCTCGGCTGGTGGATCGGCACCCACCCGGAGGTCCAGGCCTCCATCGCGGCGCCCAGCGAACTGCGCGAGCTGACCCGCCCCGGGGGCCAGTACGAGACGTACTACTCCAGTCACCCGGCGGCCTCCTTCGCCGCCCAGGTCTGGACGAACAACGCCTGGGCCGCCGCCCTGTGCCTGATCCTCGGCGTCTTCCTCGGCCTGCCCGTCATCTGGATCCTCTTCCAGAACATGCTCAACCTGGGCGTCGGATTCGGCCTGATGTCCTCCGCCGGCCGGCTCGACACCTTCCTCGGCCTCGTCCTGCCCCACGGTCTCCTGGAACTGACCGCGGTCTTCGTCGCCGCCGGAACCGGCCTGCGCCTCGGCTGGACCCTCATCGATCCGGGGCCCCGGACGCGTCGCAGCGCCCTCGCGGAGGAGGGCCGGGCAGCACTGGCGATGGCGATCGGTCTGGCCCTCGTCCTGTTCATCTCTGGTGCGATCGAAGGCTTCGTCACCCCTTCGGATCTGCCCACCTGGGCCCGCATCACCATCGGTGTCCTGGCAGAGCTGGCCTTCCTGGCCTACGTCTTTGTCCTGGGCCGCCGCGCGGCACGGGCCGGCGAGACGGGGGACCTAGCGGCAACCGAGCGCAGCGCGAGCGTGCCGACGGCCGCCTGATGTGCGAACCGCACTGTTCAGCTGCTAGTCTCCTCTTCGCCCCACGGGAGCCGTTGACACGGAGCCTGCGGGGAGGTAGATTCAAACAGTTGCCTGGACAGGGGCTCTGACTCCAGACCGGTGACCGTGAGCATCTGCTCCGCTTCTTGAAATCGTGATTTCGAAGAAGCTCCTCCCGATGAATCGGAAAACGACGGCTGGTCAGTCCGGCCTGAAACTCCTGATAAAGTCGGAAGCGCCGGAAAGGGAAACGCGAAAGCGGGAACCTGGAAAGGCACCGAGGAAATCGGATCGGAAAGATCTGATAGAGTCGGAAACACCGAAGGGAAGCGCCCGGAGGAAAGCCCGAGAGGGTGAGTACGAAGGAAGCGTCCGTTCCTTGAGAACTCAACAGCGTGCCAAAAGTCAACGCCAGATATGTT
>NZ_JAOCQE010000228.1 GCF_025290915.1 Streptomyces sp. 15-116A
GGGCGGGGCGGCACGGTCGTCCCGGGACCCGATCGCTCACCGGCCGTCCGGTGCGGCGCCCACCGCCGACCCGACGGCCCTGCCCGGAAACGGCGCCCGCGTGGTGTCCCGGCAGGCATCCGGGGAGCGGCAGGATCCGCCCGTAGCGGGCGGGGCCGGACGGCCCGGTGCGGACGACGGGACGGCGCGGGGCTCCGACGCAGGGCCTGGCAGGGACTCCGGCGCCGGTACCGAGCCCGGCAGGGACGGGGCGCGGGCAGCGGGAGCGGCGGGACGCGCCGAGGGATACGACAGGCAAGGGGAGGCTTCACGTGGGCGGTAGGCGGGTCCGGGCCGGCCGGGGGAGGCCGGTGCGGTCAGCGGTGTGGGCCGCCGCCGGTGTCGTACTGCTGGCCGGGTGCGCCTCGATGCCCGACAGCGGGGATCTGCGCGATGTCGAGTCCACGCCCCGTCAGGACACACAGGTGCGCGTGTTCGCCATGCCGCCGAGTGAGGGCGCGACGCCCACGCAGATCGTGCAGGGCTTTCTGGAGGCGCTGACCAGCGACGACCCCCAGTACAAGACCGCCCGCCAGTATCTGACCGAGGACGCCGCGAAGACCTGGCGGCCGGAGCTGTCCACCACCGTGCTCGCCGACGGGCCGGACGCCCGGGAGGACCGTCCCGTGCGGGACGACGCCGGTGTGCGGTCCTTCACGCTGACGGGCACCAGGGTCGCCACCGTGGACACCCAGCGGGCCTACGCGCCCGCCTCGGGGTCGTACGAGAAGCTGCTGCATCTCACGCGGGACACGAAGAACCGCGAGTGGCGCATCGACGGGGTGCCGCAGGGCATCGTCATGGGCAAGTCGGACTTCGAACGCAACTTCATGTCCGTCAACAAGTACTACTTCGCCTCGAACACCGCGGGCTCCGCGGCCGGCTCGCCTCCGATGGCGGTCGCCGACCCGGTCTACGTCCGCAGCCATGTGGACCCCACCACGCAGATGGTGCGCTCCCTGCTGAGCGGCCCCACCACCTGGCTGAACAGCGTGGTCAGGTCGAGCTTCCCGACAGGGACGGCGCTGGCGAAGGACGCCGGGGCGCTGACGGCGGACGAGCGGGGCAGGCTGACCGTGCCGCTCAACGACAAGGCGGCCGGGGTCGGGGCCAACCGGTGCGAGGAGATGGCCGCCCAGCTGCTGTTCACGCTGCGCAATCTCAGCCCGGTCGTGGAGGAGGTCGACCTGAGGGCCGGCGGGAAGCAGCTGTGCTCGCTCTCCCAGGACGGTGCCGAGGCCGTGGCCGCGCGGGGCTCGCAGCACCCCCCGGAGTACCTGTACTTCCTCGACGAGGACCGCAAGCTGGTGCGGATCGCCGCGGGCAACAGCGCCACCGATCCGGAGGCGGTGCCGGGGGCGCTGGGCGAGGGCGAGAAGGCGCTGCGATCGGTGGCGGTCGCGCGCGACGAGCACACGGCTGCCGGGGTCGCGATCGACGGCAAGGCGCTGTACGTGGGGTCGATGGTGTCGGGCGGTTCGCTCGGCGAGCCCGTGCTGCGCAGCCGGGGCAAGTCGGAGAAGGACCGGCTGACCGCGCCGAGCTGGGACGCGCAGGGCGGGCTGTGGGTGGCCGACCGGGACCCCGCCGCTCCGCGGTTGTACCTGCTGGAGAAGGGCGGCGGCGAGCCGCTGGAGGTGCGGACGCCGGGGCTGGACGGCCGTATCCAGTCGGTCCGGGTCGCCGCGGACGGGGTGCGGATCGCGCTCGTCGTGGAGAAGGGCGAGCGGCGTTCGCTGCTGATCGGGCGGATCGAACGCAGCAAGCCGGACGACAAGGCGGACGAGCGGCCCACGGTCACCGTGCTGGAGCTGCGCTCGCCCACGCCCGAGCTGGAGCAGGTCACCGCGATGTCGTGGACCGGGGACAGCCGGCTTGTGGTGGTCGGGCGCGAGGAGGGTGGCGTCGAGCAGATGCGGTACGTCGATGTCGACGGCTCCACACCGGATGTGCCGGCGCCGGCGGCCCTCACCGGGGTCAAGGAGGTCACCGCGTCCGCGGACGAGCAAGTGCCGCTGGTGGCCCACTCGGTGGACGGCATCGTGCGGCTGCCGTCGGGTGCGCAGTGGCAGAAGGTGACGCAGGGGTCGGCGCCGGTCTATCCGGGATGACGGATTCCGGCCCGGCATGACATGCGGGGTCTGTGCGGAGTTATCCACAGGGGTGGCCGGTCCGGGTGGGCGTTGGCACAGTGGGGCCATGCGGGGCTGGTGGCGTGACTTCACCGACCTGGTGCTTCCGCCGGAGTGCGGCGGATGCGGCAGGCCTCGTACGGTGCTCTGCGGCCGGTGCCGTACGGCACTGAGCGGGGCGCCGCCGGTCCGGGTACGCCCCGATCCGGAACCGCCCGGCCTGCCGGTCGTACACGCGGCGGCCCCGTACGCCGACGAGGTACGCGCGACGCTCCTGGCCCACAAGGAACGCGGCGCGCTGGCGCTGGCGCGTCCCCTGGGCGAGGCGCTCGCGGGTGCGGTGCGGGCGGGGTTGGAGGCGTGGGCGGAGGCGGCTGACGCGGACCAGTGGCGCGTACCGGGGGCGCACACCGCGGGTGACGAGCGCGGGTGGTTGCTGGACGCGCGGACGGTCGGGCGTGCGCAGGAGGTGCCTGCACGCCGGGCGGCTTCTCGGCGTAGGGCCGGCGGCGGTGGGCCGTTGCTGGTGCCTGTGCCTTCGGCGCGGGGGGCTGTGCGGGCTCGGGGGCATGATGCCGGGCGGCGGATCGCCTTTGCTGCGGCCGGTGTGTTGCGGCGGGGTGGGGTGGCCGCACGGGTGGTTCCCGTGTTGCGGCAGCGGCGGGTGGTGGCCGATCAGGCGGGGCTCGGGGCGCAAGAGCGGCTGGCCAATCTCGCGGGGGCGCTGGCGGTGGCCCCCGGCGGTGAACGGCTGTTGCTCACCGGCGGGTCGGTGGTACTCGTCGACGACCTCATGACCACAGGGGCGTCCCTCGCGGAGGCGGCGCGTGTGGTGCGGGCTGCGCTGTCCGGCGCGAGGCTGGACGGGGGACGGATTTCGAGCGTTTCGGCGCCCGCGTTCGTGTACAGGGGTGAGAGATGGGAAAGGAGAGGAGAACAACAGCGGAACCGGCCGGTTCGCGAGACGGTGAGCCGACGGGCCGACCGGGTGTGCGCGGCCGTCGTCGGGGCCCCGCCGGATGCTTTCGAAATAAACCGGAACTGACTGAGAACTTACGTCGTTGCAGGTTATGAGAGGGCCAATTCACCTGAACGGAGGTACGCCGCAGTAGAGGGTGACGACATCCGTCCGGGCGAGATATGTTCGGTTGTGAGGGAAAGCCGCAGGCCACACCTTACGAATCCGAATGCCGTGTCGCGGGTTTTCTGCAATCACCCGCGCTGGGGGAGTGGAGATCCCGCCCACGGGGGAGGAGGTGGAAGTCACCGAGTCCGAGGTTCCGGGGCTGACCGGAACCTGGTGCAAAAGGGAGACGCTCCGCATCGAGGCGGAGTGATCCGGGAACGGAGTTCTGCGTGGACATCGTCGTCAAGGGCCGCAAGACCGAGGTGCCCGAGCGGTTCCGGAAGCACGTGGCCGAGAAGCTGAAGCTGGAGAAGATCCAGAAGCTCGATGGCAAGGTGATCAGCCTCGACGTCGAGGTGTCCAAGGAGCCCAACCCCCGACAGGCCGACCGCTGTGACCGAGTGGAGATCACGCTCCGCTCCCGCGGTCCGGTGATCCGGGCGGAGGCGGCGGCGAGCGACCCGTACGCGGCGCTCGACCTGGCAGCGGAAAAGCTGGACGCCCGGCTGCGCAAGCAGCACGACAAGCGTTTCTCGCGGCGCGGCGCGCGCAGGATCTCGGCAGCCGAGGTCCCCGCCCACGTCCCGGGCGCGGCGACACTCAACGGCACCGGCGCGGCCTCCGCCCCGGAGGAGCGCGAAGCCGTCCCGACGAAGAAGATCGGTTCGCTGGAGGTGCAGGGGGACGGCCCCCTCGTCGTCCGCGAGAAGACCCACGTCGCCGCCCCCATGACCCTTGACCAGGCTCTCTACGAGATGGAACTGGTCGGGCACGACTTCTATCTGTTCGTCGACTCCGAGACGAAGGAACCCGCCGTCGTCTACCGGCGTCACGCCTACGACTACGGCGTGATCCACCTCAGGACCGACACGATGGTCACCGAGAGCCATTCCCCCGAGGCGGGCGGAACCCTCGGCGGCTGACCTGCCGAGCGACAGCCGAGTGGTGCCCCTGGTGCGCGTGTGTGCGCCCCCAGGGGCACCGGTGTGCGACCCCTTCGCACCGCACGCTGTCACCCCGGTGTCGTCCGGGCATGGAATCATGGCTGCAACGGCTCAAGCGGTGGGCCGTTGCCTTGGGTTGGCGATGGCTCAGGACCACAGGCCAAGCCTTCAGGGGGAGGAACGATGGCGGACAGCTTCGGACCGATGCGGGACGAGGACGCCGACGACGGCGTCGTCGGCATGGGCCCGGACGCGGGCTCACCACGCAAGGAGCCGATCAGAGTCCTTGTGGTGGACGACCACGCGCTGTTCCGTCGCGGGCTGGAGATCGTGCTGGCCGCCGAGGAGGACATCCAGGTCGTCGGTGAGGCCGGGGACGGCGCGGAGGCCGTGGAGAAGGCCGCCGATCTGCTGCCCGACATCATCCTGATGGATGTGCGGATGCCGAAGCGGGGCGGGATCGAGGCGTGCACCTCCATCAAGGAGGTGGCCCCCAGCGCCAAGATCATCATGCTGACGATAAGCGACGAGGAAGCCGATCTCTACGACGCCATCAAGGCGGGCGCGACCGGTTATCTGCTCAAGGAGATCTCCACCGACGAGGTGGCCACCGCCATTCGCGCGGTGGCCGACGGACAGTCGCAGATCAGCCCCTCGATGGCGTCGAAACTGCTCACCGAGTTCAAGTCGATGATCCAGCGCACCGACGAGCGCAGGCTCGTCCCGGCGCCCCGGCTGACGGACCGTGAACTGGAAGTCCTCAAGCTCGTCGCCACGGGAATGAACAACCGCGACATCGCCAAGGAGTTGTTCATCTCCGAGAACACCGTGAAGAACCACGTCCGCAACATCCTGGAGAAGCTGCAGCTGCACTCCAGGATGGAGGCCGTGGTCTACGCGATGCGGGAGAAGATCCTCGAGATCCGCTGAGCGGGACCCCTGAGCGGGACCCCTGAGCGGGATCCGCTGAGCGAGTCAGGCGAGGAGCCGGGCGAGTTCGCGTACGAGGGGCTCGCGCAGCTCCGGTGCGTCGACGCGTTCCACCCGGACGTCGGTGCAGTCCACCCAGCTCGCCGCCTCCACCAGCGCCTGCGCCACCGCCGGGACCGCCTTGCGGCCCTCCAGGGTCGCCAGTCTGGCCACCAGGGTGCGGCCCTCACGGGCGGGATCGACCCGGCCGACGAGGCGGCCGCCGGCGAGCACCGGCATCGCGAAATAGCCGTACACCCGCTTCTGCTTGGGCACATAGGCCTCCAGGCGGTGGGTGAAGCCGAAGATCCGCTCCGTGCGCGCCCGTTCCCAGATCAAGGAGTCGAACGGTGACAGCAGGGTCGTCCGGTGGCGTCCGCGGGGCGGGGTGGCGAGGGCCGCCGGATCGGCCCAGGCCGGCTTGGCCCAGCCCTCGACCGTGACCGGGACCAGACCGGAGTCGGCGATCACCGCGTCGACCTGCTCGCCCTTGAGACGGTGGTAGTCGGCGATGTCCGCACGGGTGCCCACGCCCAGGGACTGGCCGGCCAGCCGGACCAGGCGGCGCAGGCACTCGGCGTCGTCCAGTTCGTCGTGCAGCAGCGCGTCCGGGATCGCGCGCTCGGCGAGGTCGTAGACCCGCTTCCAGCCGCGGCGCTCCACGCACACCACCTCCCCATACATCAGCGCGCGCTCCACGGCGACCTTGGTCCCGGACCAGTCCCACCACTCGCTGGTGCGCTTGGCGCCGCCCAACTCCGTGGCCGTCAGCGGGCCTTCCGCGCGGAGCTGCTTGATCACCTGGTCGTAGGTGCCGTCGGGCAGGTCGTGGTTCCAGTGCGGGCGGGCACGGTAGGCGCGGCGGCGGAAGGCGAAGTGGGGCCACTCCTCGACGGGCAGGATGCACGCGGCGTGCGACCAGTACTCGAACGCGTGCGGCGGCTGGGAGCCGGACGTCCAGTACGCGTCCTCGACGGTTCTGCGGCCCACGGCGCCGAGGCGGGCGTAGGGGATCAGCTCGTGGGAGCGGGCGAGGACGGAGATGGTGTCGAGCTGCACCGCACCCAGATGACGCAGGACACCGCGGACTCCCGCACGGCGGTCGGGAGCGCCGAGGAAGCCCTGGGCCCGCAGGGCGATACGGCGGGCCTCGTCCGCCGAGAGTTCAGTGGTGGGACGCGCAAGGGTCGTCATACGTCCGCACGATAGAGGCCGCCACTGACAACGGGCCCCGGCCCGGACCTCACCCGGGCACCGGCAGATACGGCGTCGTGGAGGAGAGCCCCAGGTCGGAGGGGAGCAGGGAGCCCACCCAGCAGTCCCGCAGCACGCCCTTGTTGTTGAGGGCGGAACGCAGGGTGCCCTCGATGAGGAAGCCCGCGCGTTCGGCCACCGCGCGGGAGGGCCGGTTGCCGACCTCGGCGCGCCACTCCACGCGGTCGATCGACATGCGCGTGAAGGCCCAGCGGGCGGCGGTGACGGCGGCCTCGGTGATGTAGCCGTTGCCGCGGTGCTCCTTGGCGGCCCAGAAGCCGATCTCGCCCGTGCCCAGGGAGCGCGAGGTGATGCTGAGCATGCCCGCGAGCTCCCCGGTGGTCAGGAAGACACCGAAGGTGAACATCGAACCGTTCGCCCAGCCGTCCGGGGCCATCTGCTCCGTGAAGCCCCGCGCGTGCTCCGGAAGGTACGGGGAGGGGATCGTGGTCCAGCGCTGGATGTCGGGGTCCTGACAGGCCGCGTACACGGCATCGGTGTCCTGCGGGCCGACGGTGCGCAGCACAAGGCGGTCCGTGGTGAGCGTGACGGGTTCCATCGGCCGATTCTGCGCTCGGGCCGGTGAACGGCGCCATCCATTTCGCCGTGTGTGAGGCGGCGATCACCCTTCGCGTAATTCGCGGAGGCGATGCGGCACCATCCGAGGGGCCCGGACGTTGTCCTTTGTGAAGCAGCCGTGGAACAGATGACAAGCACTTGGCAAGCAGCGGACGGTCGCCGACACGGCAGGCCTCCCGGCGTGGCGGGGTCCTCGCATACGATGGCCGTTGCTCAGTCAGTGAAATGGAAACCGACCGTCCCAGGCCCGACCGGCAAGGAGACCAACCCCCGTGTCCGTCCTCTCGAAGATCATGCGTGCAGGCGAAGGCAAAATCCTGCGCAAGCTGCACCGCATCGCGGACCAGGTCAACTCCATCGAAGAGGACTTCGTCGACCTCTCCGACGCCGAGCTGCGGGCCCTCACCGATGAGTACAAGCAGCGGTACGCCGACGGTGAGAGCCTGGACGACCTGCTGCCCGAGGCGTTCGCCACCGTCCGCGAGGCCGCCAAGCGCGTCCTCGGCCAGCGTCACTACGACGTGCAGATGATGGGGGGCGCCGCCCTGCACATGGGGTACGTGGCCGAGATGAAGACCGGTGAGGGCAAGACCCTCGTCGGCACGCTGCCCGCGTACCTCAACGCCCTGTCCGGCGAGGGCGTCCACATCATCACGGTCAACGACTACCTGGCCGAGCGCGACTCCGAGATGATGGGCCGCGTCCACCGCTTCCTGGGCCTGGACGTCGGCTGCATCCTCGCCAACATGACGCCGGCCCAGCGCCGCGAGCAGTACGCCTGCGACATCACCTACGGCACGAACAACGAGTTCGGCTTCGACTACCTCCGCGACAACATGGCGTGGTCCAAGGAGGAACTCGTCCAGCGCGGGCACAACTTCGCGATCGTCGACGAGGTCGACTCCATCCTCATCGACGAGGCCCGTACGCCGCTGATCATCTCGGGTCCGGCCGACCAGGCGACCAAGTGGTACGGCGACTTCGCCAAGCTGGTCAAGCGCCTCAAGCGCGGTGAGGCCGGGCAGCCGCTCAAGGGCATCGAGGAGACCGGCGACTACGACGTCGACGAGAAGAAGCGCACGGTCGCCATCCACGAGTCCGGTGTCAGCAAGGTCGAGGACTGGCTGGGCATCGAGAACCTGTACGAGTCGGTGAACACCCCGCTCGTGGGCTACCTGAACAACGCCATCAAGGCCAAGGAGCTCTTCAAGCGCGACAAGGACTACGTCATCATCGACGACGAAGTCATGATCGTCGACGAGCACACCGGCCGTATCCTCGCCGGCCGCCGCTACAACGAGGGCATGCACCAGGCCATCGAGGCGAAGGAAGGCGTGCCGATCAAGGACGAGAACCAGACGCTCGCCACGATCACGCTGCAGAACTTCTTCCGCCTCTACAAGCGCCACGACCACAACGGCAAGGAAATGCCCGGTCTGTGCGGCATGACCGGTACGGCGATGACCGAGGCCGCCGAGTTCCACCAGATCTACAAGCTCGGTGTGGTGCCCATCCCGACCAACCGGCCGATGATCCGCAAGGACCAGTCGGACCTGATCTACCGCACCGAGGTCGCCAAGTTCGAGGCGGTCGTCGACGACATCGAGGAGAAGCACCGCAAGGGCCAGCCGATCCTCGTCGGCACGACCTCGGTGGAGAAGTCCGAGTACCTCTCGCAGCAGCTGAGCAAGCGCGGCATCCAGCACGAGGTGCTGAACGCCAAGCAGCACGACCGTGAGGCGCAGATCGTCGCCCAGGCCGGCCGCAAGGGCGCCGTCACCGTGGCCACCAACATGGCCGGCCGTGGTACGGACATCAAGCTCGGCGGCAACCCCGAGGACCTCGCCGAGGCGGAGCTGCGCCAGCGCGGCCTCGACCCCGAGGAGCACATCGAGGAGTGGGCGCACGCCCTGCCGGCGGCGCTCGAGCGCGCCGAGGCCGCGGTCAAGGCCGAGAAGGAGGAGGTCGAGCGGCTCGGCGGCCTCTACGTGCTCGGCACCGAGCGGCACGAGTCGCGGCGTATCGACAACCAGCTGCGCGGACGTTCCGGCCGTCAGGGCGACCCCGGCGAGTCCCGCTTCTACCTCTCGCTCGGCGACGACCTGATGCGGCTGTTCAAGGCCCAGATGGTCGAGCGCGTGATGTCCATGGCCAACGTCCCGGACGACGTGCCGATCGAGAACAAGATGGTCACGCGCGCGATCGCCTCCGCGCAGTCGCAGGTCGAGCAGCAGAACTTCGAGACGCGTAAGAACGTCCTGAAGTACGACGAGGTGCTCAACCGGCAGCGCGAGGTCATCTACGGCGAGCGGCGCCGCGTCCTGGAGGGCGAGGACCTGCACGAGCAGATCCAGCACTTCATGGACGACACCATCGACGCCTATGTGCAGGCCGAGACCGCCGAGGGCTTCCCCGAGGACTGGGACCTGGACCGGCTGTGGGGCGCCTTCAAGCAGCTGTACCCGGTGAGCGTCACCATCGAGGAGCTGGAGGAGGCCGCCGGCGACCGGGCCGGGCTGACCGCCGAGTTCATCTCCGAGTCCATCAAGGACGACATCCGCGAGCAGTACGCGAAGCGTGAGGAGCAGCTCGGCTCCGAGATCATGCGTGAGCTGGAGCGCCGGGTCGTGCTGTCGGTGCTGGACCGCAAGTGGCGCGAGCACCTGTACGAGATGGACTACCTGCAGGAGGGCATCGGCCTGCGCGCGATGGCCCAGAAGGACCCGCTGGTCGAGTACCAGCGCGAGGGCTTCGACATGTTCACCGCGATGATGGACGGCATCAAGGAGGAGTCCGTCGGCTACCTGTTCAACCTGGAGGTCCAGGTCGAGCAGCAGGTCGAGGAGGTCCCGGTCGAGGAGGCCGCGCCGTCGCTGGAGAAGCAGGACGCGGTGCCCGCGCAGGCGGGGTCCCGGCCCGAGATCCGCGCGAAGGGGCTGGAGGCGCCGCAGCGGCGGAACCTCCACTTCACCGCGCCGACCGTGGACGGTGAGGGCGGCACCATCGAGGGTGACTTCAGCGAGGACGGCGAGCCGGTGCGCTCCCCGGCCGACGGCCTCACGCGCGCGGAGCGCCGCAAGCAGGCGCGGGGCGGGCGTCGCCGCAAGAAGTGAGCGGGGCTCCTCCGCAGGGGGAGCAGAGGCTCCCCGAGGGGGAGCGGCACGAGCTGGTCGAGGGCCGGGCATCTGAGGGTGCCCGGCCCTCGGGCGTTGTGTGCGGTCGGTTCAGTGGGCGCCGACGGGCTGGGGGCGGGGGCCGCCCACCTCCACGGCGGTGCAGCGCCAGCGCAGGTCGCGGCCCTGCTCCAGGCGGAAGGCGAGGGCGCGCAGCCGGTCGCCGGCGGCGATGCGGGCGAAGACCTCCAGGGCGCCTTCGCGGGGGACGAAGTAGCCGATGTCCCGGACGACGGGCCGGGCACCGCGGGTGCGCAGCGG
>NZ_JAOCQE010000229.1 GCF_025290915.1 Streptomyces sp. 15-116A
CGCCATGTGGTCGCCGACGGGGACGTCCACGTCGGCGTCCTCGGGCCGCCGCACCGGCTCACCGCGGCCGACATGCCCGGCGCAGGTCCACGGCTCGGCCTCGCCGGTGCGTTCCAGCAGGGACGCCGACTCCATGCCGAAGGTCTCCCGGACCCGCTCCAGCAGGTCCTCCAGGCCGGTCTCGCCGCGCAGCACATTGCCGGCGAGGAAGGAGAGGATCTCCGACTCGGCACGCAGCCGGGCCGCCTGGTGGGTGCGGCGGGCGGCGAGGTCGACCACGGAGGCCACCGCCGCGCCGACGGCGACGAAGACGACGAGGGCGACGATGTTCTTGGGGTCGGCGATGGTCCAGCGGTGCAGGGGCGGGGTGAAGTACCAGTTGAGCAGCAGCGAGCCGATCAGCGCGGAGGTGAGGGCGGGCCACAGTCCGCCGATCAGGGCGGCGGCGACCGTCAGCGCGAGGAACAGCAGCATGTCGTTGGCGAGGCCCGGATCGATCGCGCTCAGCAGCAGGGCCAGCACCGCCGGGCCGGCCACGCCGACCGCCCAGCCCGCCACCATCCGCGACCGGCCGAGCCGCGCGCCCCTCGCTACGGGGAGGCCGCGCCCCTTGGCCGCCTCCTCGTGGGTGACGATGTGCACGTCCAGGTCGGGGCCCGATTCGCGGGCCACGGTCGCGCCGACGCCGGGCCCGAAGACGTACTGCCAGGTCTTGCGGCGGGAGGAGCCGAGCACGATCTGGGTGGCGTTGGCGCCGCGCGCGAAGGCGAGCAGGGCGGCCGGTATGTCGTCGCCGACGACGTGGTGGAAGGTGCCGCCGAGGTCCTCCACGAGGGTGCGCTGCTCGGCCAGCTCCTTGGGCGAGGCGGAGGTCAGCCCGTCGCTGCGGGCTATGTAGACGGCGAGCACCTCGCCGCCGGCGCCCTTCTCGGCGAGCCGTGCGGCCCGCCGTATCAGCGTCCGTCCTTCCGGCCCTCCGGTGAGCCCGACGACGATCCGCTCGCGCGATCCCCATATCGCCGAGACCTGGTGCTCACGGCGGTAGCGCTGGAGGTGGACGTCGACCCGGTCGGCCACCCACAGCAGCGCCAGTTCCCTGAGGGCGGTGAGGTTGCCGGGGCGGAAGTAGTTGGACAGGGCCGCGTCGACCTTGTCGGGCTGGTAGATGTTGCCGTGCGCCATGCGGCGGCGCAGGGCCTCGGGGGTCATGTCGACGAGCTCGATCTGGTCGGCCCGCCGCACCACCTCGTCCGGCACGGTCTCGCGCTGCCGTACGCCGGTGATCGACTCGACGATGTCGCCGAGCGACTCCAGGTGCTGGATGTTGACGGTCGACAGCACGTCGATCCCGGCGGCGAGCAGTTCCTCGACGTCCTGCCAGCGCTTGGCGTTGCGGGAGCCGGGGACGTTGGTGTGGGCGAGCTCGTCGACGAGGGCGACCTGGGGGCGGCGGGCGAGCACGGCGTCGACGTCCATCTCGGTGAAGACGGTGCCGCGGTGTGTCAGCTCCTTGCGCGGGATCTGCTCAAGACCGTGCAGCAGCGCCGCGGTCCGCGGCCGGTCGTGGTGCTCGACGAAGCCCACGACGCAGTCGGTGCCCCGTTCGAGGCGGCGGTGCGCCTCGGACAGCATCGCGTACGTCTTCCCGACGCCCGGTGCCGCACCGAGATGAATGCGAAGTCTGCCCCGTCCCATGGCCTCATTGTCTTCCGGTCCCACTGCCTGAGCGCAGTCGACCCTACGACCCCGCATCGGCCGCGAAGTCCTCCGAACGGGGTACGAACCCGCACTTTGACGCGATTCTGACGCGGCGGCGCGGGCTCCTCGGGGGCGCAGACGGTATCCGCGCGGAAGCGGCCCCCGGTGCGGGGCGACCGCTCAGTGCTCGATGATCTCTCCGTCGCGGAGTTCCAGGACCCGGTCGGCCAGGTCGAGGAGGGTGGGGTCGTGGGTGGCGACCAGGGCGGTGACCCGTTCGCTGTGGACGACGGCGCGCAGCAGTTCCATCACCGCGTGGCCGGTCTCCGCGTCCAGCTGGCCGGTCGGCTCGTCGGCGATGAGCAGAGAGGGGCTGTTGGCGAGGGCGCGGGCGATGGCGACGCGCTGCTGCTGGCCGCCGGACAGCTCGCCCGGCCGCTGTGCGGCATGGTCGGCGAGGCCCACCAGGGACAGCAGCAGCTCGACGCGTTCCTCCCGCTCGCAGGGGTCGGCCCGGCGCAGCCGCATGGGGACGCCGACGTTCTCGGCGGCGGTCAGGATCGGGATGAGCCCGAAGGACTGGAAGACGAAGCCGATGCGGTCCCGGCGCAGCGCGAGCAGCCCGTCCTCGTCGAGTCCGGCGATGTCGAGCCCGTCCACGGCGACCCGGCCCCGGTCGGGGGTGTCGAGGCCGCCGACGATGTTGAGCAGCGTGGTCTTGCCGGATCCCGAGCGCCCCTTGAGGGCGACCAGTTCACCGCGCGGGACCTCGAAGGAGACACCGCGCAGCGCGTGCACCGCGGCGGCTCCGGTGCCGTACGACTTGTGCACGTCCTCGACGCGCACCATCGTCTCCGTGGCCACCTGTGTCATCCGCCCGCCCTCCCCCGTGGAACCCCCGTGGAACCGGGCGCCAGTATCCCCGCCCGGCGGCCGGCCGATCAACAGCCGCGCACACGCGGCGAGGACCGCACCTGCCGGGTGCGGTCCTCGCCGTACGTGCTGAAACGCCGGGTACGCCGGTCAGCGGACCTCGGTGATCTCCGGGCCGCGCTGCAGCTGGCCCATGCCGCCCGCGAACCGGGAGCCCTCCTCCTGCTGGACGCCCTCGGGCACCATCTGCGCGTCGTTCGGCAGCTTGAGGACGATCGGGTCGCGCGGCGCCATGGGGCCCTCGCCGCGGACGACGACCGTGTCCCGGAAGATCTGCTCGAGCAGCCCGGCGGCCTGCGGCTGCACCGCGCCCTGGCCGGAGATCACTCCGCGCAGGAACCAGCGGGGGCCGTCCACGCCGACGAACCGCACGACCTGGAAGCCGCCGGTGCCGTCCGGCAGCTGCACCGGCACCTGGGCCCGCAGCTCCCAGCCCAGCGGCCCCTCGACCTCGTCGATGATGCCGCCCTGCTGGGTGATGCCGGCCGCGATCTCCTCGCGGACCTCGCCCCAGATGCCCTCGCGCTTGGGAGCCGCGAATGCCTGCAGCTGGATCGCGCTGTCGCGCAGCACAACCGTGGCCGCGACGATCGCGTCGCCCGCGACCTCCACGCGCAGCTCCATGCCGTCGACGCCGGGCACGAACAGGCCGCCCAGGTCGACCCGGCCCTCGCCGGGGTTGCTGACCTCGGAGCTGTCCCAGGGCCCGTCGGGCCGGGGCGCCGGCTCGAGCCTCAGCCGCTCGGCCTCCTCGTCCGCCTCAGTGTCGACACCGTCGACGACCTGCTCGGCCTCGCCGGCCGCGTCCTCGGCGGCATCCCTCTTCTTGCGACGTCCGAACACGTCACTGTCCTTCCCGGTCGGATACGACCGAAGCGTATCGATTCCCACCCGCTGTGCCGCCCACGGCGGCCTGACCGTTTGTGCCGCTCTCACTTCCCACGGCGGCATGGCCGCCGGTGGACCCGAAGCCCCCCTCGGCCCGCGCCGATTCGGGCAGCTCCGCGACCGGCACGAAGCGCACCCTCTCGACCTGCTGGACGACCAGTTGGGCAATCCGGTCGAAGCGCTCGAACCGCACGGTCTCCCGCGGGTCGAGATTCACCACGATCACCTTGATCTCTCCACGGTACCCGGCATCAACCGTCCCCGGGGCATTCACCAGGGCGACGCCGCAGCGGGCGGCCAGACCGGATCGCGGATGCACGAAGGCCGCGTACCCCTCGGGCAGGGCCACAGACACCCCGGTGGGCAGCACGGCCCGCTCGCCGGGCGCCAGTTCGCAGGCCTCGGTGGTGCGCAGATCGGCCCCCGCGTCACCCGGGTGCTCATACGCCGGAAGCGGTACGTCCGGATCGACGCGCCGGATGAGTACGTCGAGGGTCACGGGTTCACCTCGAAGGCGCGGGCCCGCCGGACCTGGTCCGGATCGCTCATGGCGGCCTGGATCTCCTCCTGCCGGCCGTGGTCGATGAAGTGGTCGACCTTGACCTCGATGAACAGCGCGTCGGCGCGGACGGCGACGGGCCCGTCGGGGCCGCCGATGCGTCCGGTGGCGCTGGAGTAGATCTTCCGTCCGGCGATCGCGGTCACCTCGGCTTCCAGGTGCAGCGTGGTGCCGACCGGGACGGGGCGCACGAAGTCGGTCTCCAGCCTGCCGGTCACGGCGATGGTGCGCAGCAGCCAGTTCAGGGAGCCCAGCGTCTCGTCCAGGGCCGTGGCGAGCACGCCGCCGTGGGCGAGGCCGGGGGCGCCCTGGTGGGCGGGCTGCACGGTGAACTCGGCGGTGATCGACACGCCTTCGCCGGCGCGCGCCTGGAGGTGCAGGCCGTGGGCCTGTTCGTCGCCGCAGCCGAAACACTGGCCGTAGTGCGCGCCGAGGAGCTCGCCGGGCGCGGGAGCGTCGGGATGGCGGACCGGTGTCACGGCGTCGGCCGGAGGCTGAAGAGCTGGGGAAGTACCACTCACAGGCGCAGACCTTACCCGCGAGTCGGCCCGGTCAGGACACCGTGCCAAGCTTGGCTCCATGCAGCTCTCCGCCGCCCCGTACGAAGAACGCCTGACCGCTCCCCGCTCCTGGTGGCTGATCTCCCTCCTGGTGGGGGTGTCGATGGCGCTGATCGTGCTGCCGTTCGGCACGCTGCCCATGCTGGGCGGGCTGGCCGGCGGCACCGCCGTGGCGGCGGTCGTGGCCAGCTCGTACGGCTCGGTGCGGATCCGGGTGGTCGGCGGCCATCTGATCGCGGGCGAGGCGAAGATCCCGGTGACGGCGCTGGGCGAGCCGGAGATCCTGGACGCGGAGGAGGCTCGCGCCTGGCGCACGTACAAGGCCGACCCGCGCGCCTTCATGCTCCTGCGCGCCTACATCCCCCGCGCCCTGCGCGTGGAGATCACGGACCCCGAGGACCCGACTCCTTACGTCTTCCTGTCCACCCGCGAGCCGGCCCGCCTGGCGGAGGCCCTTCGGGCGGCGAAGACCGCGGCCTAGCTAGGCCCTGTCGGGCAGAACACTCGCTTGTCCCCTCAGCCACGGGGACGGCGGATCCGCTGCGAGCGGTCACCCGTGGCGCCGGAGGGCGCCTCAGCGGTCTTCCTCGGAGGACGTCTCAGCCGGCCTGGCCGGGGGACGCCTCAGCGGTCCTCGCGTCTGCCGTCATGGTCCCGGTGTCCGCCGAGTTCCCTCATGGCGTCCGCGGGGAGGTGGTTCATCTCCAGGGCGTCCGCCGGGCGTTCCAGGGCGGGGAGGTCGGGGAGGTCGTCCCAGGGGACCTGGATCCTGCGGAGATCGGCGCGGATGCGGCCGGCGAGTTTGCGGGTGTCCCGGCGGTTCATGGCCGCCCCGACGGCGGCGCCCACCAGGAAGGGCATCAGGTTCGGCAGATTGCGGACCATGCGCTTCATGATCCGCTGGCGCAGTTCGCGCTTCATCCGGCTGTTCATCGCCGCGCTCAGCGTCGACGGCCTGGTCGCCTCGACCCCGCGCTCCTCCGACCAGGAGTTGAGGTACACGGTGCTGCGCTGGGTGAGGGAGCCGGGCGGTCGTACGCCGTAGACCTCATGGAGCTCGGCGATCAGCTTGAGCTCGATCGCCGCGACGCCGGTGACCTCGGCGGCCAGCTCGGTCGGCATCGCGGGCGGTACGGGCAGCGCCGCCGCCGCACCCACTCCGGCCCCGACCGTCGCGGTGGCCTTCGCCGCACCCGCCACGAGCTTGTCGGCGATCTCCTCGGGACCGAGCCCGGGGAACTGCCTGCGCAGCGTCTGAAGGTCCCGTACGGGCACGCGCGGGGCGATCTCGATGATCCGGTCCGCGAGATACGCCAGCCCCGCGCGGGCGTGGGCGCCGCCCTTGCGGGCGCCCTCTCTGGCCATGTCGCGGAATGCCGCGGCACGCCTGCGTGCCACGGGGGCGGGGACCTCCACGGACGCCGGGAGGTCACCCCGGTCTGCTGCCGGTTCGAGCGAGGCCGCCCCGGTGTCGGTTGAGCCCCGCTCGTCGTCACGCGCAGTGTGCTGCGGGCCGTCCTGCGGCCCTTTGTCCGCTCGCCTCGGAAGGAAGCGGCGCTTCCTGGGAGGGGTCGAGCCTGTCACGGCCGACCCGTCCTCAGTCGCAGTCGCGGCAGATCGGCTGGCCGTTCTTCTCCCTGGCCAGCTGGCTGCGGTGGTGGACCAGGAAGCAGCTCATGCAAGTGAACTCGTCCTGCTGCTTGGGCAGCACCCGGACGGCCAGCTCCTCGTTCGAGAGGTCTGCTCCGGGCAGTTCAAGGCCTTCGGCGGCCTCGAACTCGTCGACGTCCACGGCGGAGGCCGACTTGTCGTTTCGTCGAGCCTTCAGCTCTTCGAGGCTGTCCGAGTCGACGTCGTCGTCGGTCTTGCGTGGAGTGTCGTAGTCGGTTGCCATGTCGCTCTCCCCCTCTGGGTGTCTGCGGTGTCTCCAGCGCACGTAACGCGTGAGAGGCCGGACTTGTGCCCGACCCGAGGCGGAGATTTTGCCTCACATCAAGGTCTGTTACTCAATCGACACCCAACCGGACTCCCCAAGAGTGATCGGCTTGGATGGCGATGGGGACCGTACACGGTCCTGATGCCGCACTTCAAAGGCGTCTCACCGTGTACTTCCCGTGATCAAGGCCCCCGAAAACCGGGACTTTCCCGACCTTCCGGCCCTGCACATGATCACGGAGAGTAGATGGCTGGAAAATCGCCCGTGTGATCGATCACACAGGAGCCAACGACTGAGGCGCGGCGGAAATTCCGCGCAAAGCGAACACTCCCGTGTGTCGGCGGAATGATGTCAGATCGGCAGGGTGACGCGCATCACGAGGCCGCCTCCCTCCCTCGGCTGGGCGTAGATGTGGCCGCCGTGCGCCCGGGCCACCGACCGCGCGATGGACAGGCCGAGTCCCACACCCTTGTCGCTGCCGGTCCGCTCGGTGCGCAGCCTGCGGAACGGCTCGAAGAGGTTGTCGATCTCGTACGCCGGCACCACCGGGCCCGTGTTGGACACCACCAGCACCGCCTGGCCGTGCTGGACCTCGGTGCCGACCTCGACCCAGCCGCCCTCCGGCACGTTGTACCGCACGGCGTTCTGCACCAGGTTCAGGGCGATCCGCTCCAGCAGCACGCCGTTGCCCTGGACGACCGCGGGTTCCCGCTCGCCGCGGATCTCCACGCCCTTCGCCTCGGCCTCGGCGTGCACCTGGTCGATGGCCTGGGAGGCCACCTCCGCGAGGTCCACGGGCTTGCGCTCGACGATCTGGTTGTCGCTGCGGGCGAGCAGCAGCAGGCCCTCCACGAGCTGCTCGCTGCGCTCGTTGGTGGCCAGCAGCGTCTTGCCGAGCTGCTGGAGCTCCACCGGCGCGTTCGGGTCGGAGAGGTGCACCTCGAGAAGCGTGCGGTTGATGGCGAGCGGGGTGCGCAGCTCGTGCGAGGCGTTGCCGACGAAGCGCTGCTGGGCGGTGAACGCCCGCTGCAGGCGCTCCAGCATGTCGTCGAAGGTGTCGGCCAGCTCCTTGAGCTCGTCGTCCGGGCCGTCCAGCTCGATCCGCCGGGACAGGTCCGAGCCCGCCACCGCGCGGGCGGTGCGGGTGATCCGGCCCAGCGGCGACAGCACCCGGCCCGCCATGGCGTAGCCGAAGGCGAAGGCGATGATCGCGAGGCCGAGCAGGGCGAGCAGCGAGCGGCTGAGCAGATCGTCCAGCGCGTGCTGGCGCTGCTCGTTGACGCAGGCGTTGAGCGCCCTGTTCATCTCGTCGGCGGGCAGTTTGTCGCTGCGCAGTTGGCAGATCTCGCTGGACACCTCGCCGGAGAGGATCCGGAAAGGCAGGTCGGTGCCCACGTTCAGCGCGTTCGCCGCGAGCAGGTAGATGATCGACAGCAGCAGGATGCCGGCGATCAGGAACATGCCGCCGTAAAGCAGCGTGAGCCGTATCCGGATGGTGGGCCGCAGCCAGGGGAAGGGTGGTACCGGCCGGCGCGGGTCCCAGGTGGGCTTCGGCGGGGCCTGCGGGGACGCCGGTGCGGGGGTGCTTGCCATCGCCGGATCAGATCCGGTAGCCCGAGCCGGGGACGGTCACGATGACCGGCGGCTCGCCCAGCTTGCGGCGCAGGGTCATCACGGTCACCCGCACCACGTTCGTGAACGGGTCGGTGTTCTCGTCCCAGGCCTTCTCCAGGAGCTGCTCCGCGGAGACCACGGCGCCCTCGCTGCGCATGAGCACCTCCAGGACGGCGAACTCCTTCGGCGCCAGCTGCACCTCCTTGCCGTCCCGGAAGACCTCGCGGCGGTTGGGGTCCAGCTTGATCCCGGCGCGCTCCAGGACGGGCGGCAGGGGCACGCTGGTGCGCCGGCCGAGCGCACGCACGCGGGCGATCAGCTCACTGAACGCGAACGGCTTGGGCAGATAGTCGTCGGCACCGATCTCCAGGCCCTCCACCCGGTCGCTGACGTCGCCGGAGGCCGTGAGCATCAGCACGCGCGTGGGCATGCCGAGCTCGACGATCTTGCGGCAGACGTCGTCGCCGTGCACGAGCGGGAGGTCGCGGTCGAGGACCACCACGTCGTAGTCGTTGACGCCGATGCGCTCCAGGGCGGCCGCGCCGTCGTACACGACGTCGACGGCCATGGCCTCGCGGCGCAGTCCGGTGGCCACCGCATCGGCGAGCAGTTGCTCGTCCTCGACGACGAGTACACGCACGTCCCTGGTCCTTCCTGATGGTGGTGTGTTGACCTCCATCCTGCCCTTTTCCTCCATAAGTCGGCTGTAAGGCAGGTGAGAGGGGGTGCGGGAGGGGGCGCGGCCCCGGGGAACCTGCGGGGGAACGGCAGGGGAATAGCAGATTTTCTCGCGCGGTTAGGTTTCCACGGAAGGGAGCTTGGGGAGGACGGGTTTTACATCCCGCGATCACGCTCTGCTTGTGCCGCACCACCATGCGGTGCGTATCGATCCGCTTCCCGCAGAGCGGGCGTGGGTGTCCGGCACCGTCGCCGCCCGGCCGAGCGGCGCTGGGCATCCTCGGCAGACGTGATCGTCCCTTTCCGAACGGCACACCCCCGTGCCATCGACCCACGACCCAGGACGAGGGGGCGCAGCATGGACGCATTCACCGCAGGACTTCTGCAGCGCATAAAGGCGACCGAGTCCGATCTGTCGCGCGCCCGCGACGAGGGCGACGAGTTCCTCGTCGAGGTGGAGCAGGGAGAGCTCGACGACCTGCGCCGTCTCGCCGCCGAACACGGCGTGGAGGTCAGCCTCCACGGCGTCTGACCCCGACCAGCAGCTTGCGCGAGCGGGCCCCGGCGAATCCAGCGCCGGGGCCCGCTCGCTCGCGCCGGACGCGACCGGCGGTGATCAGTCGTGCCAGGCGCCGAAGTCCTCCAGGAGCCTCTGGAGGGGCTCGTGGACGCCCGGGGTGGCCGCGACCGTCAGCTCCCAGGAGGGGCGCTCTCCGGGGCGTCCACCGGTCAGGGCGCCCGCCTCACGGGCGATGAGGTCGCCCGCGGCGAGGTCCCAGGGGTGCAGGCCCCGCTCGTAGTAGCCGTCCAGGCGGCCGGCCGCCACGTCGCACAGGTCGACCGCGGCCGAACCGCCGCGCCGGATGTCCCGCACCAGGGGGATCAGCCGGTGTGCCACCTCGGCCTGATGCGTACGGACGTCGGCGACATAGTTGAAGCCGGTCGAGACCAGGGCCTGGTCCAGCGGCGGCGCGGGACGGCAGGCCAGCCTGCGCTCGCCCTCCCAGGCACCGGTGGCCCACGCCCCGCCGCCGCGCACCGCGTGGTACGTCTCGCCGCGCATCGGCGCCGACACGGCCCCGACGACCGTCTCGCCGTCCACTTCGGCGGCGATGGAGACGGCCCAAGTGGGCAGGCCGTAGAGGTAGTTGACCGTGCCGTCGAGCGGGTCGATCACCCAGCGGACACCGCTGCTGCCGTCGGTCGAGGCGCCCTCCTCGCCGAGGAAGCCGTCGTCCGGGCGGCGCTCGGCGATCAGCGAGGTGATCAGCTTCTCGGCCGCGATGTCCATCTCGGTGACGACGTCGATCGGGCTGGACTTGGTCGCCGCGACCGCGAGATCGGCCGGGCGGCCGTCGCGCAGCAGCTCACCGGCGCGGTGGGCCGCCTCGCGGGCCAGGTCCAGCAGTTCCGCGTGCAGGGGGTCGGTCACGGTGCTCCTCAGGCGTAGGGGCTGTCGGCGCCTTCGACTCCATGGGGCACACCCGCAAGGGGCTCACCGCCCAGTACGAGCCGATGATCGACAACGTGGTCGCGGTCAAGCGCAAGGAGGCCGAGGGGCAGTTCGACCTCTTCG
>NZ_JAOCQE010000023.1 GCF_025290915.1 Streptomyces sp. 15-116A
CCCGCCCCACGGCGAGCAGCGCCTCGATCGCCTCCCGGCCCAGCGCGGCGACGGCGGCGTCGAGTTCCTGCGCCGCGTCGCGCTCCCGGCACAGCTCGCCGAAAGACTCCGCGTACCGGTCCGCCGCCCGCTCCGGGTGCCGGTCCTCCTGGTCGGCGACCGCGAGGCAGCGCAGGTGCGGCCAGGTGGGCCCGTCTGCGCGCAGCCCGCGTTCCCAGCTGCGCACGGCCTGGGCGCGGTCGCCGGCGTGCCACTGGGCGACGCCGAGGTGGTACTCGGTGAGTCCGGTCGCGGGGGCCGTCTCCAGCATGTCCCGCCAGTGCCGCGCGACGAGCGTGGCACCGGGCGGCCGTACGCCGTCCGGCTCCGGCAGGGACCCCGCCCGCAGCAGGTGCAGCCAGGGTGCCTGCTCCTCCCCGATCGTGTGCTCCTCGAAGGGCGTCCCCGGGAGCTTCCACCCGGCGCGCAGCACCTCCAGCGCGCCCCACCCCGAGCCGGTGGCCAGCCGCTCGCCGGGCTCGGCATCGGCGTACGCCTGCCAGGCCGCGTGGGCGGCGTCGACATCGCCGCGCGGCAGCACGGCCTCCAGTCGCCGCTCCGCCTCGTCCAGCACCTCCCGCCACTCCCCCTCGGGCGGTGTCTCGAACGGCCCGTACGCCTCCAGCCAGGACACCTCGCTCTCGGGCTCGATGCGGACGTGCTCCAGCTGGGTGCGGGCGAGGCCCGCCTGGATCTCGCAGTAGCCGCCGGTACCGGGCTCGGTGAGCCACTCCTGCCAGCGCCGCCCGCCCGGCCCGGTGCCCCACACGAACAGCTTCCGGCCGCGCAGCGCATCGGTCGAGGTCTGGACGAGCCCGTGACCGTCGGCCCCCTGGGCGGCGATCCAGCGCCGCCGCTCCTCGGGCACCTCGTAGAAGTAGTCGGCGGGGTACGTGCTGTTGAGCGGATGCGTCCGGTCGACCCCGTCGTACACCGGCACGGGCACCCTGCGCAGCCGATGCTCGTAGCCGAAGTGCCAGGCCTCCTCGGCGGGTGCGAGGATCCGGCGCTCCTCGGGGACCGCGATGTTGGACCACCAGTACGTGGGCACCGGTGTCTCGTGCGGGTTGCGGATCCGGACGCCGACGTACAGGAAGTCGGAGCCGTCCGGCAGCCACAGGTCGACCTGGAAGGGCAGGTCGCGCAGCCGCTCCCACTCCCACAGTCGCAGCATCTCGCCGCCGTCGGGGGCGGGGACGCGGGCGGCGTGCACGGGCGCGCAGGACAGGGTGGTGTGACCGGTGGCGCCGATGTTCCACTCGATGCCGCCGGAGAACCAGGCGCCGTTCAGTGCGAAGTCGGCGGGCTGGAACACCGGGTTGCGGTAGAGGAGTTCGCGTTGGCTGGGCTTGTGGACGAGGGAGGCGATCCGGCCGCCGAGGGCGGGCAGCACGGTGGCCCGCAGCCGGTCGTTCTCGATGACGAGCGTGTCGAGCGTCCGGGGCTCGCGCAGGCGCTCGTAGCCGTCGCGGACACGGACCGGCAGCAGGCTGCGCAGGGGTGCGTAGCCGATCTGCCGGGCCATGTCGCGCGGCAGTTCCTCCTTGTCGCGGTCCTCGATGCGGTGCGTCTCGTCGAGGGGCCGCAGCGGTGGCAGCGGGTTGTCGGGGCCGAGGTCTGCGGCGGGCAGGGTCGGCGTCGCGCATCGGATCGTCGTCACGCTCCCCATGGAAACCGCGTGCGCGGCCCCTGAACAGGGGCGCCGCCGGTCAGGATTGCGCAAAGGCGGAGACCACGATGTCGGCGAGCAGCGCCCCTGCCGTGCCGTCCGGGTCGAGGTCGGGGTCGTAGATGGTGACGGTGAGTCCCACGCAGTGCGGCGAGTTGAGCAACGGCCGCAGCACGGCGACGAGTTCACCGGGCTGCAGCCCGTCCGGGTCGGGGCTGTCGACGGCGGGCATGACGGCCGGGTCGAGCACGTCGGCGTCCAGGTGGACCCAGAAGCCGTCGAGCCCGGGCGCCGCATAGGACTGGGCGGTGGCGCGGGCGAGGTCGTCGGCACCCCATGCGCGCAGGTCGCCGACGGTGACGACGGGGATCTTCAGCGCGGCGAGTTCGGCGCGCTCGTCCTCGAAGTAGTCGCGCACGCCGAGGAACCGCACGTCCTCGTCGCGCAGATACGGCCGCAGCCCCTCCAGGTCGGTGAGGTCCTGCTGCCCGCGCCCGGTGGCCAGCGCGACCTCCTCGCCGCCGGCGGCGCCGACGTGGCCGGAGTTGCCGGGGTGCCGGAAGTCCGGGGAGGCGTCCACGGCGACCAGCCCGTACCTCCCGATGCGGCGCAGGGCGAGCGAGGCGCCGAGCTGGACGGAACAGTCCCCGCCGAGGACGACGGGCAGGTCACCGGCGCGCACATGGTGCTCCACCCGGTCGGCGAGTCTGCGCGTGTAGGAGGCGAGGGCGGCCGCGTTGAAGACGCCGTCGCCCTCCTGCCAGTCGCCCCGGTCGTAGCGCGGCGGCACCACCACCCCGCCCTCCAGGGCGTTCAGACGCTGCACGATACGCTGCTCCCGAAGGGCCCCTGCGAGCTTGTAGCAGCCGGGGACGGTACCGGGGGCGGGCGGACGCAGGCCCAGGTTGGAGGGGGCGTCCACCACGACGATGTTCCGCATGGGGATCATCCTGACCGACAAGGTGTTTCACATTCAACGACCTGTCAGGTTCGCTTTCCGGCCGTCCTCAGCATCTCCTTGGTGATCGCCCAGCGTTCGTGGTCGCGCCAGGCGCCGTCGATGAAGAGCAGGTTCGGCGAGAAGCCCTCCAGGCGGAAGCCGCAGGCGCGCGCCAGGGCGATGGAGGCGGCGTTGGTGGGCTGCACGTTGATCTCCAGCCGGTGCAGCCCCATGGGCCCGAAGGCGTACCGCACGACGAGGTCGAGACCCTCACGCATCAGCCCGCGCCCGGCGGCGTGCGCGGAGGCGCCGTAACCGAGCGCACCGCTGAGGAAGCCGCCCTCGACGATGTTGTTGATGTTGATGAATCCGGCGATCGCCCCGTCGGCGTCCTTCTCGCAGACCAGGAACCCGGCCTTCGTCGGGTCCTCGATCAGCCGCCCCGCGTACGCGGCGTACGCGGCGGCGCTGTCGGGCGGGAACAGCCACGGATGGTGCAGGTCCTTGCTCTCCCGGGCGCGGGCGGTGAACTCGGCGCCGTCCGCGTAGGTGAAGTGGCGTATGCCCACGCGGGGCCCTTCGGCGAGGTGGCGGGAGGCGTCCTGCGGCATCCTGCCACCCTACGACGCCGCCGCCCGGCCCGGCGGCCCGCTCAGCTCAGCGCCGGCTCGTCCAGCGTCAGCGTCCCCGCCTCGGTGTCGAGCGCGGCCGCCACGCCGAAGGGGACGGTGAGCGCGTCCTCGCAGTGGCCGAACCCGAACTGTTCGGCCACGGGCACGCCGAGCCCGCCCAGCCGGTCGGCGAGCAGCGCCCGCAGCCCGTCGTACGGCTCGCACTGCGCCCAGGACCCGAGCAGCAGTCCGGCGACGCCGTCCAGCCAGCCGGCTCGCAGCAGCTGGGTGAGGTAGCGGTCGAGGCGGTACGTCTCCTCCCCCACGTCCTCCAGGCACAGCAGCCCGCCCCGCGCGGACGGTCTCGCGTGCGGGGTGCCGAGGTCGGCGGCGAGCAGGCTCAGGCAGCCGCCGAGGGTGACGCCGCGCGCCCGGCCGGGGACCAGCGCGGTGCCGTCGGAGACGATGGTCCGGACCGTCTCGGGCGCGAACAGGGTGGCCCGGAGGTGTTCCTGCGCGCGCGTGCTCTTGACGAAGTCGGCGCCCGCCGCCATCGGCCCGTGCAGGGTGACCAGGCCGAGGCGGGTGGCGAACGCCTCGTGCAGGGCGGTGATGTCGCTGAACCCGACGAACACCTTCGGCCCGGCCGCCCGCATCGCCGCCCAGTCGAGCAGGTCGACCATGCGCTGCGCGCCGTAGCCGCCGCGCGCGCAGATCACCGCCGCGCGCGCAGATCACCGCGTCGACGGACGGATCGCACCAGGCGGCCTGGAGGTCGGCGGCCCGGTCGGTGTCGCTGCCCGCCAGATACCCGAACTCGCTGTGCCGGTCCAGGACATGGGGGGCCACCACAGGGTCGAGGTCCCAGCCGCGCAGCACATCGAGCCCGGCCTGGAGCCGCTCCTCGGGGATGGGCCCGCTGGGCGCGACGACGGCCACCCGGGCGCCGGGGGCGAGACGGGGCGGCCGCCGCAGCGGCTCGACTCGGTTCATCGGGTCAGCTCCAGGGGCGGAACGCCGCCCTGTGGACTCAGCCCGAACACCTGGGCGTACAGGGCCAGTTCCGCCTCCAGGGTGCGCACCATGGTCTCCGCCCGGCGGAAGCCGTGCCCCTCGCCCTCGAAGGTGAGGTACGCGTGCGGCACCCCGCTGCCCGCGACCCGGGCGAGGAACCGCTCGCACTGCACGGGAGGGCAGATCACGTCGTCGAGGCCCTGCAGCATCAGGAAAGGCGCGGTGAGCCGGCCGGCGTGCGCGAGGGGCGAGCGCCGCTCGTACCGGTCGGGGACTTCTGCGCGCGGGCCGATCAGGCTCTCCAGGTACCGGGACTCGAAGTCATGGGTCTCACCCGGCCCCCAGCCGGCGAGGTCGAGCACCGGGTAGAGGATCGTGCCGCAGGCGTAGACGTCGGTCGTGGTGAGCGAGACGGCCGTGGTCCAGCCACCGGCGCTGCCGCCGCGGACGGCGAGGCGTGCCGGGTCGGCGGTGCCCTCCGCGGCGAGGGCCCGCGCGACGGCGGCGCAGTCCTCGACGTCGACCACGCCCCACTGTTCGCGCAGCCGCTCGCGGTAGGCGCGCCCGTATCCGGTGGAACCGCCGTAGTTGACCTCGGCGACGCCGATGCCGCGCGAGGTGAAGTAGGCGATCTCCAGGTCCAGCACCAGCGGCACCCTGCTGGTGGGCCCGCCGTGCGCCCAGATCACGTACGGGGGCTTCTCGCCCTCGGGCGCCGCGCAGCCGGGGTTGTGGGGCGGGTACACGTGGGCGTGGATCTCGCGGCCGTCCGGGCCGGTGAAGGTGCGGGTCACCGGGTCGGGGTAGTGGGCGGGGTCCACGGCGTCGTGGTGTTCGGCGCCGATGACCCGGGCGCGGCCGGTCTTCGCGTCCAGCTCCACCACCTCGGGGGCGCTGCGCGGGCTCGCCCCGACAGCGACGATCCGCTCGCCGAGCGCGGCGAGGGTGGGCGAGAACTCCGTCCAGTCTCCGGCGGCGTCGGCGACCTCGCCGGTCTCCGGGTCGAGTATGCCGAGGCGGGTGGCGCCGCGGCCGTGCACCACGGCGATCAGTCCGCTGTCCAGCGGCGCGAACCAGCGCCATCCCAGCTTCCACAGCGGCCCGCCGAACTCCTCCTCGCGCGGGCACAGGGGAGCGCCGTCCCGGTAGAGGTTCCACCAGCCGGTGCGGTCGCTGACGTACAGCAGCCGCCCGTCGTGGTCCCAGTCGGCCTGGGGGATCGACTCCTCGGGCCCGCCGGCGACGGTGCGCGGATCGGGCAGGGTGCCGTCGGGGGCGATCTCGGCGACGAGCAGTTCGGTGCCGTCCCACGGCATGCGCGGATGGTCCCACGCCAGCCAGGCGGCGCGCGTCCCGTCGGGCGAGATCCGCGGCCCGGTGACGAACCGGTGCCGGTCGTCGGTGAGTTCCCGCACGGCTGCCCGGTCCTCGGCGGCCGAACCGTCCAGCGGGACGGCGGCCACGACGCGGCGCACATCGTCGGGTCCGTCGCCGGTGTGCTCCTCCAGGACGCACCACACCTCGCCGCGCTCAGGCAGCAGCGTCGGCTCGGCCCAGCGCAGCCCCGGCCCGGAGCGGGACACGGGGGTGAGCGGGTGCGGCTCGCCGCCGGGCTCGTAGCGGTACAGGCGCTGGTCGGCGAAGTTCACGAACACCACGAGCGGCCCGCCGTCGTGCAGGAAACCGGCCCAGGGTGCGCCGCCGTACTCCATGACCCGGCTGCGCACGTTCCACGGCGGCGGCAGAACCGACTCCTGCGTGCCGTCCGCCCGCCGCCGCACCAGGGTGCGCCGGCCCTGCTCGCTGGGGCGGGGCTCGGTCCACCACACCTCGTCGCCGACGAATCCCACGAACTCGGGGCTGCCGTCGCGCGAGGCGGCCAGCGCCGCGTCGATCGGCGAGGGCCACGCGCCGTACGCCAGAGTGCGCACCTGCTCCTCCACGTGCATCAGGCCGTCCTCAGGAACCGGTCCAGCACACGGACCCCGAACCGGAGCGCCTCGACGGGGACGCGCTCGTCGACGCCGTGGAAGAGGGCCTGGTAGTCGAGGTCCTGCGGCAGCTTCAGCGGCGCGAACCCGTACCCGGTGATGCCCAGCCGCGAGAACTGCTTGGCGTCGGTGCCGCCCGACATGCAGAACGGCACGACATGCCCCTCGGGCGCGAACTCCTCGACGGCGGCCCGCATCCGCGCGTACGTCGGCGAGTCCACCGGCGCCTGCAGCGCCACCTCGCGGTGCTGGAACTCCCAGTCGACGTCCGGCCCGGTGAGCCGGTCGAGCGTGGCGCGGAACTCCTCCTCGCAGCCGGGCAGATACCGGCCGTCCACGAACGCCACGGCCTCCCCCGGAATCACATTGATCTTGTAACCGGCGTCCAGCATCGTCGGGTTGGCGCTGTTGCGGACGGTGGCCTCGACGATCTTCCCCGCGGTGCCGAGCTTGTCCAGCAGGGCGTCCACGTCCGAGAGGTCCGTCTCGATGCCGTAGAGCGCGGCGAGTTCGGTGAGGGCGGCGCGGACGGTCGGGGTGAGCCGCAGCGGCCACTCGTGCTCGCCGATGCGGGCGACTGCGGCGGCGAGCCGGGTGACCGCGTTGTCGCCGTTGACCTTGGAGCCGTGCCCGGCGCGGCCCCGCGCGGTGAGCTTCAGCCAGGCCGTGCCGCGCTCACCGGCCGCGATCGGGTAGAGCTGCCGTCCCTGGCCGTCGTGGAAGGTGAAGGCGCCCGACTCGCTGACGCCCTCCGTGCAGCCCTCGAACAGCGCGGCGTGCCGGTCGGCGAGGAAGCCCGAACCGTCCTCGGCGCTGGCCTCCTCGTCCGCGGTGAACGCGACGACGATGTCCCGCCGGGGCCTGACGCCCTCGCGGGCCCAGGCCCGCACCACGGCAAGGATCATCGCGTCCATGTTCTTCATGTCGACCGCGCCCCGGCCCCAGACCACCCCGTCGCGCACCTCCCCGGAGAACGGGTGCACGCTCCAGTCGGCGGCCTCGGCGGGTACGACGTCCAGATGACCGTGCACCAGCAGCGCGTCCGCCGAGGGATCGCGGCCCTCGATGCGCGCGACGACATTGGTCCGGCCCGGGGTGCGCTCGAGCAGCACCGGTTCGAGACCGGCCTCGGCGAGCCTGGCGGCGGCGTACTCGGCGGCGGGCCGCTCCCGGCAGTCCCCGCCGCCCCGGTTGGTCGTGTCGATCCGGATGAGCTCGGACGTGAACGTCACGACCTCGTCCAGGGACAGCTCGTCAGCCATACTGCTCCTCCACCGCGGCCGAGGCGATCGTGGTGACCGCCTTGAACGTGCGGATGCCGTCGTACATGGTCCCGCTGGTGTACGCCACCTTCCGCTCCCCGATCCTCTGCACACCCGGCACGACGGTGGCGGCCATCGCCAGATGCTCGGCGTCGAACTCCACCGCGACGGTGAACGGCCCCGCCTGCACGGGCGCGTGACGCACCGCCAGCGCCGCCGCCTCCTTCGCCGCCGCCCGGATGTCGGTGGCCGTTCTCGCCGGGGTGCGGCACACCGCCGCGTACCGGGACACATGGTCCTTGACGGCGACCTTCAGCGCCTCGGGCGCGTACCCGAGCGCGTCCTCGCAGGCCACGTCGTCGCCGGTGACCAGCACCACCGGCACCCCGTACTCGGCGACCACGGCGGCGTTCAGCATGCCCTCGCTCGCGCGTACGTCGTTCAGCCAGACGCCGGTGATGGAGTTGGCGAGGTACGTGTGCGCCAGGACGCCCTCCATGCCGGCGCCCGCGTGGTAGCCGACGAAGGCGATGCCGTCCACGTCGCCGTGCTGCACGCCCTCCACCATGGACAGCGACTTGTGCCGGCCGGTGAGCATCTGCGCCCGCTCGTCGAGCTGTTCCAGCAGCAGGTTGCGCATCGTCCAGTGCGCCTCGTTGATCAGCACCTCGTCCGCGCCGCCGTCGAGGAACCCCAGCACGGCGGCGTTGACGTCGGAGGTGAACATCGCCCGGCACCGCTCCCACTGCGGCGTCCCCGGCAGCACATCGGCCGGCCAGGTGACACCGGTGGCGCCCTCCATGTCGGCGCTGATGAGGATCTTCATGCGGCACACGCTACGTGCTCCCGCCGAACCGCGGCCAGGCCTGTGGATAACTCTCACCGGCCCAGACCAATGCCGGTCGGCGGGCCGTCTGCCTGGGACTACCCGGCGCGTCCCGTCACGTACCACCGCGACGGAAGTTCGATGCGGGTGCCGTCGGGGGCGTGCTCGGTGGTGACGAGGGGCAGGGTGCCGCTCGCCAGGACGGCCAGGCCGGCCGCGGTGAGGAACTCGGGCACGGCCGTGTCGGCCACGGCGGCGGGGGCGATGCCGTGCCGCAGGACCGGTTCGAGCTTGGCCGGCGGACCGGACGGCGAGGTCGCCAGGTCCTTCAGGAGCGCGCCGGCGGCCTGGGAGGGCTCGACGAGGAAGGCGCGTCCCCGGTCGCCGAGCAGGGTCGCGATGCCGTCGGCCACGGGCTGACGGTCGTCGGGGTCGCACTGGTGCAGCAGGCCCCTCACATAGACGTTGGCGTCGCCCAGTTCCGCGTGCAGGGCCTGGGTCGCGCTCTTGTCGGCGGCGTCCAGCTGCCGGTAGGCGGCCTGTCCGGCCGGGTCGGCGGTGCGCGCGTGGTCCAGGGCGGCGGCGGACAGGTCGGCGCCCAGCACGTGCGGGAAGCGGTCGGCGAGGAAGCGGGTCTGGGTGCCGTTGCCGCAGCCGAGATCCACCAGGGGCAGACCGGGGTCGGAAAGATGCGGTTCGAACAGGGCGAGATGCCGGGCGACGGTCAGGACGGGCTCCGCGTCCCAGAGCACGGCCCCCTGCTCGTCCGGTGCCTCGCGCCAGAAGCCCTCCCAGGCCTCCCGGTACCGACTGGTCACGCTCATGCCCAACTCCCCAGGGTGCGTAGCGGATCCGCTCAACCGACGGGCCAGTACGGTGTATCGCGCCCGGCCCGCCCGGACAAGCGCACGGCGCACACCTTCACGGCATGTGCGCCCCGGAACGCGCCGTCACGCCCCTCGGCGGATCCGTCAGCGGCGGCGGGGCAATGTCAGCTCGAACCACACGGTCTTGCCCGTCTTCGTGTGGCTCGCGCCCCACTCCCTGGCGAGGGTGCTGACCACCTTCAGGCCCCGCCCGGACTCGTCCGTCGGGCGGGCGGAGACCAGCGTGGGCAGTTCGTGGTCGTCGTCCTCCACCTCGCACAGCAGGGTGTCCCCGCGCACCAGCCGCAGGGCGACGGGCCGCGCGTGCGAGTGCCGTACGGCGTTGGTGACGAGCTCGCCCGCCAACAGCTCGGCGTGGTCGGTGAGGCCCGGCAGCCCCCATGTGTGCAGTTGCTCTCGGACCGCCGCGCGGGCCCTGCCGACCTCGGCCGGATCGAGGGCGAGCCGCCATTCGGCGACGTCGTCCGGCTCGATGCCGCCGAGCCGGGCCATCAGCAGCGCCACGTCGTCCTTGCGGCCGCCACGGGTGTTGAGCGCGCGGATGATCGTGTCGCAGGCGTCGTCCATGGAGGCGGCCGGGTGGGCGGCGGACTCGCACAGGGTGGCCAGCCGGACACCGATGTCCTCCCCGCGCACCTCGACCAGCCCGTCCGTGCACATCACCAGCCGGTCGCCGGGCTCCACGCGTACGCGTACCGCCTCGAAGGGCACCCCGCCGACGCCGATGGGCGCACCGGTGGGCAACTCCAGCAGTTCGCTGCGGCCGTCCGCGGCGCGGACCAGGACGGGCGGGATGTGACCGGCGTTGGCGAGCTGCAGTTCGCCCGCGATCGGGTCGTAGACGGCGTACAGGCAGGTGGCGAGGTAGCTGTCGCCGAGCCGCTGGGCGAGGTCGTCGAGGTTGCGCAGCAGCTGTGCGGGCGGCAGGTCGAGCGCGGCCATGGTCTGCACGGCCGTGCGCAACTGGCCCATCATGGCGGCGGAGTTCAGGCCGTGGCCCATGACGTCGCCGACGACGAACGCGGTGCGGGCGCCGGGCAGCTTCACCGAGTCGAACCAGTCACCGCCGACGCGGCCGAGCAGCGTGCCCGGCAGATAGCGGGTGGCGATGTCGCAGCCGACCCGGTGCGGCGGGATGTGCGGCAGCATGCTGTCCTGGAGCGTCTCGGCGACGTTCTCCTGGTGGGTGTACATGCGTGCGTTGTCGAGCACGAGGCCCGCGCGGGCGGCGAGTTCGGCGCCGGTGACGCGGTCCATGTCGTTGAAGACCGGCCGCTCCGGGTGACGCAGCAGGATCATGAAGCCGAGCACGACATTGCGCGCCTTCAGCGGCACGACCAGCATGGACCGGCCGGTGATCAGCGGGCGGATGTCACGTTTCTCGAACTGCGAGGCGATCGCGTGGCCCATCTCCTCGCTGATGCGCGGCACCAGCACGGGTTCGCCGGTGGTCATGCACTGGAAGAACGGGGTGTGCGCGGGGAAGGGCATCGCCTCGCCGACCGGCACGACGTCGTCCCAGCGGCCCGGCTCGTCGGTGTGCTCCACGGCGACCCGGTGCCACATGGTGGTGGTGTCCGGCACGCCCTCGTCGAACCCCTCACCGGCGACGACCTGTTCGCGCAGATAGGTGCCGGCGACGTCGGTGAAGCGGGGCACGACCGCCTTGCTGACCTCGGCGATGGTGCGGGACAGATCGAGGGAGGTGCCGATGCGAGAGCTGACCTCGTTGAGGAACTCCAGGCGTTCACGGACGGCCGCGTACTCGAGATCCTCGCCCTCCTCGTCCCACAGGTCCTCGGGCACCGGCTCACCTGCGGCGAGCGCCCGCGCCGCGCGCTCCCGGCGCGCCCTGCGCTCCGCGCGCCGGGGCACGCCCCAGTCGGGGGTGACCGGCACCCGGTCGTTCTGGCTGAACTCCAGGATGGGATAGCCGAGTTCGAGGATCTGCGCGACGATGCGGGCGCTGTCGCCGACGCTCATGCTGGGCAGGATCTCGGGGAGCCGGCGGGCGAGGTCCTCGGCGCCGGGAAAGTCGGTGTGCAGCGCGAATCCGGGGGCGATCCGCTCGAACTCCCCGGTGTCCTCGCCGTGCAGCGCGTGCGCGTCGGCGGCGAGCACCAGCAGGCGTTCCGGCCCGGGCCCGACCAGCGGGTACGCCCACCACAGCACATCGGCGCGATCGGACCCCGGCACGGCGAGGCGGGCGCGGCCGGCCGCCGGGTACGACAGCCCCTGGTCGAGGGAGGCCTCCAGATCGGGCCCGAGCCCGTCGTAGGCGGCGTACGCCCCGTACGAGAGGGCCGCCCGCGGTTCCTCGGGCAGGGCACCGGAGACGGGCAGCAGATCCACCGCTGGCCTGCCGATCGCGTCCTGCTTGGCAAGCCCGAACAGCCGCCGCGCCCCGACGCTCCAGTGAGAGACCAGCCCGTCCCGATCCACCACGACAACGGCCAGCGGGATACGCCCGGCCCCGCCCTGCCCGAACGCCGCTCCGTCACCGGCCTGCCCAGGTTCCCGCCCGCGACCGGCACGCCCAGGTACCCGTCCGTCACCGGCTCCCCCGAACCCCGTCCCCCCGTCGGCGGCCCCGCTGCCAGGTGTGTTTCGCTCGGTGCCACGGTCCATGGCCCAGGCCCTCTCTCCCCGGCTCGGCAAGATCTGTAGCGCCGTCACCACCGTACGGCCACGCGTGGTTGCGATGTGTGGCAATACGCGAATTGCTCACGGGGCCCGCACACCGGCGCACGTGCCCGCGCGAAGAGCCGCCCGGCGCCGGTCTCAGTCCTCGTGCCCCAGTTGCAGGTCGCGTTCGGTGCGGCCGCCCCCGGCGACCTGGAGGACGGTGGCGACCGGCGGGTACCCGGCGGCGATGACGGTGTACTCGCCGGAGGACAGGTCGACGAAGCGGAAGGTGCCGTCGGGGCCGGTGGTGAGGGTGTCGACGACGTTGCCCGCCGCGTCCAGCAGGGTCACGCGCGCGTCCTCGACGGGCCGCCCGCCGCCCGCCCGCACGGTGCCGCGCAGCACCGCACCGCCCGCGAGCTCGACGTCCTGACGGGTCTCGCGGGCCGCCTGCACGGTGACCGGGAGCGCGGCCGGGCGGAACGCGGGCGCGCTCGCGGCGAGGGTGTACTCCCCCGCGACCAGTTCGGTGATGACGTAACCGCCCTCGCGCCCGCTGCGCGTACTGGCGACGACCTCGCCGTGGACGTTGGTGAGCGTGACGGTGGCGTCGCGCACGGGCGTGCCGTCGGCGGTGAGGACACTGCCCGCGAGGCGCCCCGCGCCGCCGAGGACGACGTCCAGTTCGACGGGCCGCTCGCCGACGGTGACGGACACGGCCTGCGGCTGGTGACCGCCCGCCGCGGCGATGAGGACGTACGCCCCCGATCCGGGCGTGGCGAGCGCGTACCGCCCGTCCTCACCGCTGGCGCCCCGTCCGATCTGCTGCCCGGCGACGTCGATGAGGGTGAGCGCCGCGCGCGGGACGACCGTGCCGTCGGGATGCTGGACGGTCCCGCAGACAGCGATGCCGCCGGTGTGGGCGGTGCGGGCGGGCGGCACGGGCGCGGAGGCGTGCGGTGCTTCCTGGGCCGGGTCGGCGAGGGGGGTGTGGTGGGACACCAGTGGTTTCTCCTTGAGGAAGAAGGCGATGAGCAGGCCGAGGACGAGCACCGGCACCAGATAGAGGAAGATGCGCGGCATGGCGTCGGCGTAGGCCTGGATGTAGGGCTCGCGCAGGCCGGGCGGCAGCGAGTGGACGAGCTGCGGGGTGATCGACTCCGGGTCGGGCAGCCCGTCGCCCGCGTGGGCGGGCAGGCGTTCGGCGAGGGCGTCGGTGAGCCGGTCGGCGAAGAGCGTGCCGAAGACGGCGGCGCCGACCGAACCGCCGATCTGCCGGAAGTAGTTGTTGGCGCTGGTCGCCGTGCCCAGGTCGGCGGGGCGCACCGAGTTCTGGACGGCGAGGATCAGCACGGGCATCACCATGCCGATGCCGGTGCCGAGGACGGCCATCCAGATGCTGTAGTGCAACCGGGGTGTGTCGGTGTCGAGGTGCGACAGCAGCCACATGCCGAGGACGGACAGGGCGGAGCCGAGGATGGGGTGGCGCCGGTAGCGGCCGCTGTGGCTGATGAGCTGTCCGGAGACGATCGAGGCGACGACGATCCCGGCCATCATGGGCAGCATCAGCAGCCCCGACTCGGTGGCCGACGCCCCGTCGACCATCTGCAGATAGGTCGGCAGATAGCTGGCCGCCCCGAACAGGGCGACGCCGATCACCAGGCCGACGAGCGAGGTGACGTTGAAGACGGAGTCCCGGAACAGCCTGAGCGGCATGAGGGGTTCGACGGCGAAGTGCTCGACGACCAGGAAGAGGACGGCGGAGGCGACCGCGCCGGCGGCGAGGGAGAGGATGACCCGCGAGTCCCAGGCGTACTCGGTGCCGCCCCACGCGCTCAGCAGCAGCAGGCAGGTGGAGCCGGCGGACAGCAGCAGGCAGCCGAGGACGTCCAGCCGGGGCCGGACGGCCGGCCTGGGCAGCTTGAGCACCAGCCCGACCACGACGAGCGTGAGAATGCCGAACGGCACGTTGATGTAGAAGCACCAGCGCCAGGTGAGCGAGTCGGTGAAGTAGCCGCCGAGCAGCGGTCCGGCGACGGACGCGAGGCCGAAGGCGGCGCCGATCAGGCCCATGAACCGGCCGCGTTCCCGGGCGGGCACGATGTCCGCGATGATCGCCTGGACGCCGATCATCAGTCCGCCCGCGCCGACGCCCTGCACCGCACGGAAGGCGATCAGCTGCTCCATCGTCTCGGCCCGCCCGGCGAGCGCGGAGCCGATGACGAAGACGACGATGGCGAACTGGAAGACGCTCTTGCGGCCGAGCAGGTCGCCGAGCTTGCCGTAGATCGGCAGTCCGATGGTGGCGGTGAGCAGATACGCGGTGATCGCCCAGGACATCTTGTCCAGGCCGTGCAGCTCGCCGACGATCTTCGGCAGCGCGGTGGCGACGATCATCTGTTCCAGCGCGGCGAGCAGCAGCGCCAGCATCAGCGCGAGGAAGACCAGCCGCACCCGGCGCGGGCTCAGCGGCGGCCCGGCCTCCGGTGGCGGCGGGGGCGGCTCCTCGGTCACGGCAGCCGTGACCGGTGCCTCCTTCGTCAGGGTGATCCCGCCCACGTACCGCTCCCCTCGTCGCGCTGCCGCACCATTCCCGCGTAAAAGCGACAACTTCGAGCAAGCGCGACGAGTTACGGCACCCGGCGGCACCGCGAGGAGATCACCCGAACCGGTGAGGGGACCAACGTCCCCTCGGTTCCGCTCTCTTGGGAGCCCTACTTCTCGACCTCGGCGGCGAGCTTGGCGAGCACCGCGTCGTAGATGCGGGCGAGTCCCTTGGGCGCGAAGGTCTTCTCGAAGAAGCCGCCGATGCCGCCGGCGCCCTTCCAGGTGCTGGTGACGACGACCCGGGACCTGCCCTCACCGGCGGGGGTGACGCGCCAGGTGGTGACCATGGAGGAGTTGCGGTCCTTCTCGACGAGCTCGCCGTCGCTGGGCTCGGTGACCTCCAGGAGGCAGTCGCGGACGCGCTTGCTGGTGGCCTGGAGCTTCCAGTGGACGAGGGTGCCCTCGCCGTCGCCGCCCTCGCGGACCTCGTACTCGCTGAAGTGCTCGGGCAGCAGCTTCTCGCGGGTGCCGCTGTAGTCGGCCAGCGCGTCGAACACCGTCTCCGCGTCCGCCGCGACGATCCGCTCCGTAGTGGCCTCGACCTGCGCCATCGCATTCCTCCAGCACCTGGTTCCAAAGGGGCGGGGCAAGCCAATCACCCCCGTGCCCGGCCGCCCAAATCGGGGGTCCGGAACTGATCGGTTCGGTGACCGAAGATGTCACGCGCACGATCAAGGGAACACTTGTTCTATTCTGTGGGCCAGTGCTACCGAGGAGGCGTCATGCGCTGGGAGAACCTCACCGTGGACTCCGAACACAGCCGGGCCGACGCCGCGCTGTTCGGCGCGGAGGCGGTGACGACCCGCACCTTCGACACGCCGGAGTTCCGCGGCATCACCTTCCACGAGATCCGCGCCCGCTCGATCATCAACCGGGTGCCCGGGGCCTCCCGCATGCCCTTCGAGTGGACGGTGAACCCCTACCGGGGCTGCACGCACGCGTGCGTGTACTGCTTCGCCCGCAAGACGCACAGCTACCTGGACCTCGACACGGGCCTCGGCTTCGACTCCCAGATCGTGGTCAAGGTGAACGCGCCCGAGCTGCTGCGCCGCCAGCTCGCCTCACGCCGCTGGCACGGCGAGCACATAGCGATGGGCACCAACGTCGACTGCTACCAGCGCGCCGAGGGCCGCTACCGGCTGATGCCGGGCATCCTCACCGCCCTGCGCGACCGGGCGAACCCGTTCTCGATCCTCACCAAGGGCACGCTGATCCTGCGCGATCTCGACCTGCTGCGGCAGGCCGCCGAGGTGACCGACGTCGGCATCTCGGTCTCGGTCGGCTTCACCGACGAGGGGCTGTGGCGCACGGTGGAACCGGGCACACCGGCACCGGAGCGCAGGCTGGAGGTCGTGCGGACGCTGAGCGAGACCGGCATCGGCTGCGGGGTGCTGATGGCGCCGGTGATCCCCTTCCTGAGCGACCGCCCGGAGCAGCTGAGGTCCACCGTGCGCGCGATCGCCGCCTCGGGCGCCACCTCCGTCACGCCCCTGGTGCTGCATCTGCGGCCCGGCGCCCGCGAGTGGTTCATGTCCTGGCTGGCCCGGCACCATCCGCATCTGGTGGGCCGCTACGAACGGCTGTACGCGGAGGGCGCCTACGCCCCGAAGTGGTACCAGCGCCGGATCACCCGTCAGGTGCACGAGCTGGCCCAGGAGTACGGCATCGGGCCCACGCGCGCGGGCATGCCCCGCCGGATCCGGCCCGCCGAGCCGCCCCGGCCGGAGCCTGCCGAGCCGACTCAGCTCACTCTCCTCTGACTCAACTCACTCTCCCCCAGGAGCATTCGGGCCCGGCGCATTCGAGCGCATCCGGCGACCCAATCGGGTCACGTACCGCTCGGACATGTTCGAAAGGGGTCCGTTTCCCGGGACGATCCGGCGTGGACCGTGACACGCGCGGTCCGCAGCCCCTCCGTCCTGGGAGGACCCATGAGGAAACCCGCAGCCGTGCTGTGCGGTGCCGCCGTCGTCATGGCCGCCGGAGCTCTCACGGCCGTACCGGCCGAGGCCGGCACACCGCAGGCCGACCGGACCTTCCGTGCGGCGAAGCCCGCCTGGCGGGCGTGCGCCACCGAGGACTACCCGACGCTGCAGTGCGCGTCGGTGAAGGTGCCGCTCGACCACGCCGACCCGGAGGGGCGGACGATCACCCTGGCGCTGTCCCGCGTCCCGCACACCGCGAAGGAGTACCAGGGCCCGCTGCTGGTCAACCCGGGCGGTCCCGGCGGCAGCGGGCGCACGCTCGCCGGGTTCGTCGCCTCGTCGCTGCCGAAGAGGGTGGCGGCCCAGTACGACGTCATCGGCTTCGATCCGCGCGGCGTGGGCGCCAGTTCCCCGGCCCTGGACTGCAGGCCGGGGCACTTCGACCCGGTGCGCCCGGACCCGGTGCCGGTGACCCGCGCGGTGGAGGAGGCGAACCTCGCGCGCGTGAAGTCCTTCGCCGAGTCCTGCCGCTCCAAGTACGCGGACGTGCTGCCGTACATCAACACCGTCAGTGCGGCCCGCGACCTGGAGGTGATCCGGCGGGCGCTGGGCGCGCCGAAGGTCAACTACTTCGGCTACTCCTACGGCACCTATCTGGGCGCGGTCTACGCCAAGCTGTACCCGCAGCGCGTACGGCGCCTGGTGCTGGACTCGGTCGTGGATCCCACAGAGGTGTGGTACGACGCCAACCTCAACCAGGACCTCGCCTTCAACGACCGGCACCGCGCCTTCATGGCCTGGGTCGCGCGGCACGACGCGCACTACCGGCTGGGCACCGACCCGGAGCGGATCGAGGCGCGGTGGTACGCGATGCGCGCGGCCCTGGCGAAGGAGCCGGCCGACGGCAAGGTGGGGGCGGCCGAGCTGGAGGACACCTACGTCCCGGGCGGCTACTACAACGGCTACTGGCCGTATCTCGCGGAGGCGTTCTCGGCGTATGTGAACGACGGGGACGACGCGCCGCTGGTCGAGGCGTACGAGAACTTCGGAGCGATCGACGCCGACGGCGACAACGGCTACAGCATCTACACGGCCGTGGAGTGCCGGGACGCCGGCTGGCCGCGCGACTGGGAGCAGTGGCGCAAGGACAACTGGGCGGTGTACGAGAAGGCGCCGTTCATGGCCTGGAACAACGCCTGGTACAACGCGCCGTGTGCGTTCTGGCCGACGGACGCGGTGCGGACGGTGCCGATCGCCAACGACGAGCTGCCGCCGGCGCTGCTCTTCCAGGCGACGAACGACGCGGCCACCCCGTATCTGGGCGGTGTCACGGTCCATCATCTGCTGGCGGGGTCCAGCCTGGTGGTCGAGCGGGGCGGCGGGAACCACGGCATCACGCTGAGCGGGAACGCCTGCCTGGACCGTCACCTGGCCGCGTATCTGACCGACGGCACGGTGCCGCGCGGCGGGCAGGGGGACGCCGACGCGGAGTGCGAGGCGCTGCCCGAGCCGAAGCCGTCGGCGTCCAAGGCGGCACCGGGCACGGCCCGCGGCTCGACCCTGCACGGGCTGCTCGGCTTCCGGGGCTGAGCACCTGACGATCCCGCCCCGAGCACCTGACGGTCCCGCCCGAGCACCTGACGATCCGTGGGGGCGGGCATTGTCAGACCCGTGGTCCAGGATGGACCCATGACCGAGCCGCACAATTCCGCCCGGATGTCACCGGCAGCCGGGTACCGATTGCGTGCCATGACCGCCGGCGACTGTGACGCGGTCGCGGAGATCCGGGTCCGCGGCTGGCGGCACGCCTACCGGGGCATGGTCCCGCAGGCGTATCTCGACGGACTCGACACGGCGGCGGACGCGGAGCGGCATCGCGCGCGGCTGGAGCACAGCGACGGTCTCGTGGTCAACCTGGTGGCCGAGAGCGGTGACGGAGCGCTCGTCGGCTGGGCGGCGTTCGGACCGTACCGGGACGGCGAGGCGCTCACCGGGGACGCCGAGTTGTACGCCCTGTATCTGCGCCCCGAGTACATCGGGCGCGGCGTGGGCCGGGCCCTGCTCACCGAGGCGGTCCGGCGCTGCGCGAGCGCCGGACGTCCCCGCATGCTCCTGTGGGTGGTGAAGGCCAACACCCGCGCCCGCCGCTTCTACGCACGCGCGGGTTTCGCCGCGGACGGCGCGGAGGAGCCCTTCGAGGTGGACGGGGTCACGGTGCCCGAGGTGCGGTACGTCAGAGACCTGCGCGGCTGACCAGCTCACCGAGGGCCGGGGATCCGCCCCTCGGAGGCCCGCTGCCCGGACCGCTGCCCGGGGATGCGCGACAGCGCCTGGACCGCCGCCTCGGCCAGCGCCGGGTGGGCGAGGGCCTCGTTGAGGACGCCTTCGGCCCGCGGGTCGGCCAGGGTGCCGAGGCCCTCCACACAGGCCAGGGCGACGCGCCGGTACGGGTCGTGCGGGCGCAGCCGGCGGCGCAGGGTGGTGATCAGGGCGGGGGCGGACTCCGGGGCGCGCAGTTCGGTCAGCAGGCGCACCGGGTGCAGGGCGTAGGCGACGCGCAGTTCGTTGGTGGCGAGGGCGGCGGCCGCCCGTGCGGTGCGGGGGTCGCCGAGGCGGGCCAGCGCGTACGCGGCGGAGGCGCAGCGCGGGGGGTCGCGGTGGTTGAGGAGGAGCACCAGGGTCTCGAAGGCGCGCCGGTCCCCGGCCAGTGCGAGCCGGAACGCGGCGAGTTCCCGGGCCCACAGCGGCTGTCCGGGCGCGGTGAGCACCGCCGCCAGCGCGTCGTGGTCCTGCGTCGCCGCGAGCCGGTCGTACGCCGCCGAGCCGCCGGACTCAGCCCGTAAGCGTTCCGTGAGCGATCGCAACTCTTCGTTCATGTCTCAGAGGTTAGGGGTGGCGGGGTCGCCGCGGGACGTACATCACAAACACCGGGGGCTGGCGCGCTCGTTACCCGCAAGTTAAGCTCAGACGAGCGAGTTACCCACTCGTATCCCCTCGCGGTGGTTTGGTGACGCAGCCGCCGCGAGACGCAGTCGGTTCGGTACTTCGTGTACCGCAGTACGACCCGGCCTCGGGACAGGGCCGGTCGGACCCGCCGCCGGCGCAGGGCGTGTGCACGCCCTGACCGTGACGGCACCGGGCGTGTGCGCTAGCAGCCCGGCTCACACCCGCACTTCGCACGCACCCGGTGCGCCTCTCGGCGCACCCGGGCGCGTTTCCCGTCGTCACCCTCATTCCTGGAGTCCCGCGATGGCCACTCCCCTGTCCGACACCCCTCTGTCCCCGCTCCAGACCATCGCCGTGGTCGGCCTCGGCACGATGGGCACCGGCATCGCCGAGGTCCTCGCCAAGGCCGGCCGCACGGTCGTCGGCATCGACATCAGCGAGGCCCAGGCCGCGAAGTGCGTCGCCGCCCTGGAGGCCTCCACCGCCCGTGCCGTGGAGCGCGGGCGCCTCACCGAGCAGGAGCGCACCGGCCTCCTCGCCCGGATCAGCACCTCCACCGAGCTCACCGCGGCGGCCGGTGCCGACCTGGTGATCGAGGTGGCGCCGGAGTCGTACGAGACCAAGCAGCAGATCTTCCGGGAACTCGACGGCATCGTGCGGCCGGAGACGATCCTGGCGACCGGCACCAACGCCCTGTCCGTGACCCGGCTCGCCGCCGACTCCGCCCGCCCCGAGCGGGTGCTCGGCATGCACTTCTTCAACCCGGCCCCGGCGATGAAGCTGGTCGAGATCGTCTCCTCGGTGCTGACCGCGCCCGCCGCCGTCAGCGCCGTCACCGATCTCGCCCTGGACCTCGGCAAGGAGCCCGTGGCGGTCGGTGACCGGCCCGGATTCGTCGCCGACGGGCTGCTGTTCGGCTACCTCAACCAGGCCGCCGCGATGTACGAGGCCAGCTACGCCTCCCGCGAGGACATCGACGCCGCGATGCGGCTGGGCTGCGGCCTGCCGATGGGCCCGCTGGCGCTGCTCGACCTGATCGGCATCGACACCGCCCGCACGGTCCTGGAGGCCATGTACGCCGCCTCACACGACCGGCTGCACGCCCCCGCCCCGATCCTCAAGCAGCTCAGCGAGGCGGGCCTGACGGGCCGCAAGGCGGGCCGCGGCTTCTACACCTACGAGGCACCCGGCAGCGGCACGGTGGTGCGGGACGCGCTGACCCCGCTGGAGGGCGGCACGCTGACCGCAGGACGTCCGGTCCGCTCGGTGGGTGTGGCCGGCTCGGGCACCATGGCCTCCGGGATCGCCGAGGTCTTCGCCAAGGGCGGCTACGAGGTCGTGCTCGCCGCGCGCAGCGAGGAGAAGGCCGAGGCCGCCAAGGCCCGGATCGGCAAGTCCCTCGCGCGCTCCGTCGACAAGGGCCGGATGACCGCCGAGGCGGCCGCCGAGACCCTGGGGCGGATCCGGCCGACCGGCACCTACGACGACTTCGCCGATGTCGACCTGGCGGTCGAGGCGGTCGCCGAGGACCTGGAGATCAAGCGGCAGCTGTTCGCCACGCTCGACAAGGTCTGCAAGCCGGGCGCGGTGCTCGCCACCACCACCTCCTCCCTCCCGGTCGTCGCCTGCGCCCGCGCCACCTCGCGCCCGCAGGACGTCATCGGCATGCACTTCTTCAACCCCGCGCCGGCGATGAAGCTGGTCGAGGTGGTCCGCACGGTGCTGACCGCCGACGACGTGCACGCGACCGTCCGCGAGGTCTGCGGCAAGATCCGCAAGCACGCCGTGGACTGCGGCGACCGGGCCGGATTCATCGTCAACGCGCTGCTGTTCCCGTACCTCAACAACGCGATCAAGATGGTCCAGGAGCACTACGCCTCCCTCGACGACATCGACGCCGCGATGAAGCTGGGCGGCGGCTACCCGATGGGCCCGTTCGAGCTGCTGGACGTCGTCGGTCTGGACGTCTCGCTGGCCATCGAGAAGGTCCTGCACCGCGAGTTCCGCGACCCGGGGCTCGCCCCGGCGCCGCTGCTGGAGCATCTGGTGGCCGCGGGCTGCCTCGGCCGCAAGACCGGCCGTGGCTTCCGCGAATATGCCAAGCGCTGAGCGGCGCCTGGGCGACTGGTTCCAGGCGGGCGCGGAATGGGGCGGGCTGCTCGATCCCGACCGGTTCCCGCCTGCCGCACGCAGTGCCCCTCCCCCGCCCGCAGAGGGCGGGGAAGAGGCCGGTCATGCGCACCGAGCTGCGCACATGCAGTACGTTCGGGGCATGTCCCAGCCCGCCAAGTCCGCACGTACGCCCGCCACGACCGAGCCGCCGGAAAGTGCCGCAGGCAGTCGCGCCGCCGCCCAGCGGCTGAAAATGCGCCGGGAGCTCGCGGCCGCCGCGATGGAACTGTTCGCGACCAAGGGGTACGAGGCCACCACGGTCGACGAGATCGCGGCCGCGGCCGGGGTCGCCCGCCGTACCTTCTTCCGCCACTTCCGCTCCAAGGAAGAGGCGATCTTCCCCGACCACGACGACACCCTGGTCCGCGCCGAGGCGGTGCTCAACGCCGCGCCCGCGCACGAGCATCCGCTCGACACGGTGTGCCGGGGCATCAAGGAGGTCATGAAGATGTACGCGGCGCGGCCGGAGATCTCGGTCGCCCGTTACAAGCTGACGCGCGAGGTGCCCACCCTGCGCGAGGCGGAGATCGCGTCGGTGGCCCGCTACGAGCGGCTGTTCACCCGCTATCTCCTCGGCCACTTCGACGAGCGCGTGCACGCCGACGACGCCAACGACGACCCGCTGCTGGCGGAGGTCGCCGCGTCCGCGGTGGTCACCGCCCACAACCATGTGCTGCGGCGCTGGCTCAGGGCCGGCGGCCAGGGCGATGTGGAGGCCCAGCTGGACCACGCCTTCGCCATCGTGCGCAAGACCTTCGGCAGCGGCATCATGGCGGGCCGCCGCTCCGCTCCCCCGCAGCCGCCGGCCGCGCAGACCACCACGCACGGCGAGGTGCTGGTCACCGTGGCCCGCACGGACGCCCCGCTCGACGAGGTGATGCGGACCATCGAGCACGCGCTCAAAGAGCGCTGAAGCAGCCTCCGCCCGCTGTGAGAACGGCCACCCCACCGGGTGGCCGTTTTGGCATGTCAGGGCCCGTTTTGGGCGGCCTCTTACCACCGATTCGATCGATCATCGCTCATCTGTTACGTAAAGATTTCATCTGAGAGCAAGTTCTGGCACTCAGTGCCTTGCGGGGTGACACGCGGTGTCATACGTTGAAGGTGTCCGGGCTGTCCCCGCGGGCCATCCCCCGCGAACCCGGACGCCTGCGTCACAGGCAACCTCCCGCGCCACCAAGCGCTGCCGAAGCACCACCCGCCGAACCGACGGCACACCCTCGAAAACCCTCAGCAGCACCGACGTAACCCTCAGCGCCCCTCCCTCAGGGCGCTCACCGCCGGAGGCACCACCGTGACCGTCAAGGACATCCTGGCCGCGATCCAGTCGCCCGACTCCACGTCGGAGGACTTCGCCAACCTGCCGCTCCCCGAGTCGTACCGCGCGATCACCGTCCACAAGGACGAGACGGAGATGTTCGCCGGGCTCGCCACCAAGGACAAGGACCCGCGCAAGTCGATCCACCTCGACGACGTGCCCCTGCCCGAACTCGGCCCGGGCGAGGCCCTGGTGGCCGTCATGGCCTCCTCGGTCAACTACAACTCGGTGTGGACCTCGATCTTCGAGCCGCTGTCCACCTTCGGGTTCCTGGAGCGCTACGGCCGCACCAGCGAGCTGGCCAAGCGCCACGACCTGCCGTACCACATCATCGGCTCCGACCTCGCGGGCGTCGTGCTGCGCACCGGCCCCGGCGTCAACGCCTGGCAGCCCGGCGACGAGGTCGTCGCGCACTGCCTGTCCGTCGAGCTGGAGTCCTCCGACGGTCACAACGACACGATGCTCGACCCCGAGCAGCGCATCTGGGGCTTCGAGACCAACTTCGGCGGTCTCGCCGAGATCGCACTGGTCAAGTCCAACCAGCTGATGCCCAAGCCGGACCACCTCAGCTGGGAGGAGGCCGCCGCTCCCGGTCTGGTCAACTCCACCGCCTACCGCCAGCTGGTCTCCCGCAACGGCGCCGGCATGAAGCAGGGCGACAACGTGCTCATCTGGGGCGCGAGCGGCGGACTCGGCTCCTACGCCACCCAGTTCGCGCTGGCCGGCGGCGCCAACCCGATCTGTGTCGTGTCCTCGCCGCAGAAGGCGGAGATCTGCCGGGCCATGGGCGCCGAGGCGATCATCGACCGCAACGCCGAGGGCTACAAGTTCTGGAAGGACGAGAACACCCAGGACCCCAAGGAGTGGAAGCGCTTCGGCAAGCGCATCCGCGAGCTCACCGGCGGCGAGGACATCGACATCGTCTTCGAGCACCCCGGCCGCGAGACCTTCGGCGCCAGCGTGTACGTCACCCGCAAGGGCGGCACCATCACCACCTGCGCCTCCACCTCGGGCTACATGCACCAGTACGACAACCGCTACCTGTGGATGTCGCTGAAGCGCATCATCGGCTCCCACTTCGCCAACTACCGCGAGGCCTGGGAGGCCAACCGCCTCATCGCCAAGGGCAAGATCCACCCGACCCTGTCGAAGACCTACGCGCTCGAGGACACCGGCCAGGCCGCCTACGACGTGCACCGCAACCTCCACCAGGGCAAGGTCGGCGTGCTGTGCCTCGCCCCCGAGGAGGGCCTCGGCGTGCGTGACCACGAGAAGCGCGCGAAGCACATCGACGCCATCAACCGCTTCCGGAACGTCTGAGGACGGTCGTCAATGACTGAGCGTCAGAAGGACCGGCCGTGGCTCATGCGCACGTACGCCGGTCACTCCACGGCGGAGGCGTCCAACGAGCTGTACCGGCGCAATCTCGCCAAGGGCCAGACCGGTCTGTCGGTCGCGTTCGACCTCCCGACGCAGACCGGCTACGACCCCGACCACATCCTCGCCCGCGGCGAGGTCGGCCGGGTCGGCGTGCCGGTCTCGCACCTCGGTGACATGCGCCGGCTGTTCCAGGACATCCCCCTGGAGCAGATGAACACCTCGATGACGATCAACGCCACCGCCATGTGGCTGCTGGCGCTCTATCAGGTCGTCGCCGAGGAGCAGGGCGCGGACATCACCAAGCTCCAGGGGACGACGCAGAACGACATCGTCAAGGAGTACCTGTCCCGGGGGACGCACGTCTTCCCCCCGGGACCGTCGCTCCGGCTGACGACCGACATGATCTGCTACACGGTCAACCACATCCCCAAGTGGAACCCGATCAACATCTGCAGCTACCACCTCCAGGAGGCGGGCGCCACGCCCGTGCAGGAGATCGCGTACGCGATGTCCACCGCGATCGCCGTGCTGGACGCGGTGTTCGCCTCCGGGCAGATCCCCGAGGAGCGCAAGGGCGATGTCGTCGCCCGGATCTCCTTCTTCGTGAACGCGGGCGTCCGCTTCATCGAGGAGATGTGCAAGATGCGGGCGTTCGGCCGCATCTGGGACAAGATCACGCGCGAGCGGTACGGCATCGAGAACCCCAAGCACCGCCGCTTCCGATACGGCGTCCAGGTCAACTCCCTCGGTCTGACCGAGGCGCAGCCGGAGAACAACGTCCAGCGGATCGTCCTCGAGATGCTGGCCGTGACCCTCTCCAAGGACGCACGCGCGCGTGCCGTGCAGCTGCCGGCCTGGAACGAGGCGCTCGGCCTGCCCCGCCCCTGGGACCAGCAGTGGTCGCTGCGCATCCAGCAGGTCCTCGCCTACGAGAGCGACCTGCTGGAGTACGACGACATCTTCGAGGGCTCGAAGGTGGTCGAGGCGAAGGTGGAGCAGCTGGTCGCCGACTCGCTCGCCGAGATGGAACGCATCGAGGAGATGGGCGGCGCGATGGCCGCCGTGGAGTCCGGCTACCTCAAGTCCCAGCTGGTCGCCTCGCACGCCGAGCGGCGGGCGCGGATCGAGTCCGGCCAGGAGAAGATCGTCGGCGTCAACATCTTCGAGGGCACCGAGCCCAACCCGCTGACCGCCGATCTGGACACCGCGATCCAGACGGTGGACCCGGCGGTCGAGGCCCGGGTGATCGAGTCGCTGCAGAACTGGCGCGACACCCGCTACCAGCCGCCCTTCAACCACCCGCGCCCCTGCAAGGCGCTGGAGAAGCTGAAGGAGGCCGCGAAGGGCACCGACAACCTGATGGAGGCGACCCTGGAGTGCGCCCGCGCGGGTGTCACCACCGGCGAGTGGGCCGGCGCCCTGCGCGAGGTGTTCGGCGAGTTCCGCGCCCCGACGGGCGTGTCGTCGGCGCCGGTGGCGATCCCCGCCGAGGAGGGCTCCAAGCTGGCCGAGGTCCGCCGCAAGGTGGAGCTGACCGCCCAGGAGATGGGCGTCGGCAAGCTCCGCTTCCTGGTCGGCAAGCCGGGCCTGGACGGCCACTCCAACGGCGCCGAGCAGATCGCCGTGCGGGCCCGTGACGCCGGGTTCGAGGTGGTCTACCAGGGCATCCGGCTGACGCCCGAGCAGATCGTGGACGCCGCTCTCGCCGAGGACGTGCACGCGGTGGGCCTGTCGATCCTCTCCGGATCGCACGCCCAGCTGGTGCCCGACGTGCTCGAGCGGCTCCATGTGGCCGGTGCCACAGATATACCGGTGATCGCCGGTGGCATCATCCCCAGCGGTGACGCCGAACAGCTGCGGGCCGCCGGAGTGGCCGCGGTCTTCACCCCGAAGGACTTCGACATCACCGGAATCATCGGCCGCATCGTCGACGAGATCCGCACAGCGAACAAGCTCGACCCCCTGGAGGTCCCCGCATGACCAGCCCTGCTCCGCAGGTCAACCGCCTTCGCCCCCGGCGTTCCTGCCTGGCGGTACCGGGCTCGAACCCGCGCTTCCTGGAGAAGGCCCAGGGCCTCCCCGCCGACCAGGTCTTCCTGGACCTGGAGGACGCCTGCGCCCCGCTCGCCAAGCCCGAGGCGCGGCACACCATCGTCAAGTTCCTCAACGAGGGCGACTGGACCGGCAAGACCCGCGTCGTGCGCGTCAACGACTGGACGACGGAGTGGACGTACCGCGATGTCGTGACCGTCGTGGAGGGCGCCGGCCAGAACCTCGACTGCATCATGCTGCCGAAGGTCCAGGACGCCCAGCAGGTCGTCGCCCTCGACCTGCTGCTGACGCAGATCGAGAAGACGATGGGCTTCGAGGTCGGCAAGATCGGCATCGAGGCGCAGATCGAGAACGCGCAGGGCCTGAACAACGTCAACGAGATCGCCCAGGCCTCCCAGCGCCTGGAGACCATCATCTTCGGCCCGGCCGACTTCATGGCGTCCATCAACATGAAGTCGCTGGTGGTCGGCGAGCAGCCGCCCGGCTACCCGGCGGACGCCTACCACTACATCCTGATGAAGATCCTCATGGCCGCCCGCGCCAACAACCTCCAGGCGATCGACGGCCCCTACCTGCAGATCCGCAACGTCGACGGCTACCGCGCCGTCGCCCAGCGCGCCGCCGCGCTCGGCTTCGACGGCAAGTGGGTGCTGCACCCCGGCCAGGTCGAGGCGTCCAACGAGATCTTCTCGCCGTCGCAGGAGGACTACGACCACGCCGAGCTGATCCTGGACGCGTACGACTACTACACGTCCGAGGCGGGCGGCAAGAAGGGCTCCGCGATGCTCGGCGACGAGATGATCGACGAGGCCAGCCGCAAGATGGCCCTGGTCATCGCGGGCAAGGGACGCGCCGCCGGCATGCAGCGCACCAGCACGTTCGAGATCCCGGAGGCCTGAGCGCGATGCAGTTCGGACGCACCTACGAGGAGTTCGAGGTCGGGGCGACGTACAAGCACTGGCCGGGCAAGACGGTCACCGAGTACGACGACCACCTGTTCTGTCTCCTCACCATGAACCACCACCCGCTCCACATGGACACCAACTATGCGGAGAAGACGACGGACTTCGGCAAGAACGTCGTCGTCGGGAACTACATCTACTCGCTGCTGCTCGGCATGAGCGTGCCGGACATCTCCGGCAAGGCGATCGCCAACCTGGAGATCGAGTCGCTCAGGCACGTGGCGCCGACCTTCCACGGCGACACCATCTACGGCGAGACGACCGTGCTCGACAAGTGGCCGTCCAAGTCGAAGAACGACCGCGGCATCGTCTACGTCGAGACCAAGGGCTACAAGCAGGACGGCACGCTGGTGTGCGTGTTCCGCCGCAAGGTGATGGTGCCGACCGAGACGTACATCAAGGAGCGCGGCGGCGAGCAGCCCGGCCGCCCCGAGCTCGAGGAACAGGGGAAGTAAGCGATGGCCCGTCTCGCCCAGACCGCCGGTCTGACCGACGTCCAGCAGGAGATCCTGGCCACCGTCCGCGACTTCGTGGACAAGGAGATCATCCCGGTCGCCACCGAGCTGGAGCACCGCGACGAGTATCCGCAAGCGATCGTCGACGGCCTCAAGGAACTCGGCCTGTTCGGCCTGATGATCCCCGAGGAGTACGGCGGCCTGGGCGAGTCCCTCCTGACGTACGCCCTCTGCGTCGAGGAGATCGCCCGCGGCTGGATGTCGGTGTCCGGCATCATCAACACGCACTTCATCGTGGCGTACATGCTCAAGCAGCACGGCACGCAGGAGCAGAAGGACCACTTCCTGCCCCGGATGGCGGCCGGCGACATCCGCGGCGCCTTCTCGATGTCGGAGCCGGGCCTGGGCTCCGATGTGTCGGCGATCACGTCGAAGGCGGTGAAGGACGGCGACGAGTACGTCCTCAACGGCCAGAAGATGTGGCTGACGAACGGCGGTACGTCGTCTCTCGTGGCCGTTCTGGTCAGAAGTGACGAGGGTCACCCCGAGGGCACGGCCCCGCACAAGTCGATGACGACCTTCCTGGTGGAGAAGGAGCCCGGCTTCGGCGAGGTCCGTCCCGGCCTCACCATCCCCGGCAAGATCGACAAGATGGGCTACAAGGGCGTCGACACGACCGAGCTCATCATGGACGGCCTGCGCATTCCGGCGAATCGGGTGCTCGGCGGGGTCACCGGCCGAGGTTTTTACCAAATGATGGACGGGGTCGAGGTCGGCCGGGTCAACGTGGCGGCGCGTGGCTGTGGCGTCGCTCAGCGTGCCTTCGAGCTCGGTGTCCAGTACGCCCAGCAGCGCCACACTTTCGGCAAGCCGATCGCCCAGCACCAGGCCATCCAGTTCAAGCTGGCCGAGATGGCTACCAAGGTGGAGGCCGCGCATGCGATGATGGTCAACGCAGCGCGCAAAAAGGACTCCGGGGAACGAAACGACCTCGAAGCAGGGATGGCGAAGTACCTCGCCTCCGAATACTGCAAGGAGGTCGTGGAGGACGCCTTCCGGATCCACGGCGGCTACGGCTTTTCGAAGGAGTACGAGATCGAGCGCCTCTACCGGGAGGCGCCGATGCTGCTGATCGGTGAAGGCACGGCCGAGATCCAGAAAATGATCATCGGCCGCCGACTGCTCGAAGAGTATCGATTCCAGGGCTAGATGTCCGGATACGGGGTGTTTTCTTGGAGAAGAGGATCACACCCCGTATGCACTCTTCGGCCGCCGACTCGGCTGACTGGCTTACCCAGTTGCGGCCCGGAGCCGCTACGATCGCCGGAAAGCCGCCGTCCCCCGCAAGTGCGCGGCATCATCCGCTACGAAGGTCATCCATGCCCCACAGCCAAACCTCTGCACCTCGCGACAGCCTCGCCGGCGTACGCCTCGCGCGCGGAGCATCGCCGTGGCTTCTGCCGACCGTCGCCACCGCAGCCGTCAGCCTTCTCCGTGCCCGCCGCTCGGGCGCGGCGAAGGCCGTCGCCGTTCCCGCCACCGCGCTGGCGGCGGGGATGCTGTGGTTCTTCCGCGACCCCGAGCGCGAGATCGCCCAGGGCCGGGTCATCTCGCCCGCCGACGGTGTGGTGCAGAGCATCATGCCGTGGAAGGACGGCCGCACCCGCGTCGCCATCTTCATGAGCCCGCTCAACGTCCACGTGAACCGCGCACCGCTGTCCGGCACGGTCACGTCGGTCGAGCACATCCCCGGTGGTTTCGTTCCCGCCTTCAACAAGGAGAGCGAGAACAACGAGCGGGTCGTCTGGCACTTCGACACCGAGCTCGGTGACATCGAGATGATCCAGATCGCCGGCGCGGTGGCCCGCCGCATCGTGCCCTACGTGCCGCAGGGCACGAAGGTCGAGCAGGGCGACCGGATCGGTCTGATCCGGTTCGGCTCGCGTGTCGACATCTACCTGCCCGAGGGCGTGGAGGTGGCGGTCGAAGTCGGCCAGAAGACGGTGGCTGGGGTGACTCGCATTGACCGTGATTGATCCGGAGACTCAGGCCGGCTGGGTGCCGGAGGCCGACGAGGCGGACGACGAGGAGGAGATGCCCCTCTCGCTGCGCCTGTCGATAGCGGACACCCTCACCCTGGGCAACGCCACCTGTGGCTTCATGGCGGTGTACTTCACCACCACCGGCATCCTGATCCCGCACCTCACGGGCAGCCAGGAGACCGGCATGGCCCGCCACAGCGCGGCGACCGCGGTGATCCTGATGCTGTGCGCGGCCGTCTTCGACCTGTTCGACGGGCTGGTCGCGCGCAAGCTGCGCAGCTCGCCGATGGGCGCGGAGCTGGACAACCTCTCCGACCTGATCAGCTTCGGGCTCGCCCCGGCGTACTTCGTGCTGGTGTACGGCATGGTCGCGGACGACGCGCACCAGAGAGTGGCCGCGGTCGGGGCGATCGTGGTGCTGCTGGCGGTCGTGCTGCGGCTGGCTCGGTTCTCGTGCGTCACGGTGAAGGACGGCACGTTCCAGGGGATGCCGTCGCCGTTCGGGGCGCTCACGGTCGTGTCGATCGTGCTGCTGGAGCTGCCGTTCGTGGCGACGCTGCTGGCGATCCTGGGGACCGCCTGGCTGATGGTGAGCCGCGTGGAGTACCCGAAGCCGCGGGGGCGGCTGGCCGTGGCGATGCTGTCGTGGATCGTGCTGTCGATGGGGCTGCTGGCGGCGTGGGCGTTCGACGCGCCGAGCGGGCAGCTGCTGCTGCAGACGGGGTGTGCGCTGCAGCTGGTGATGGGCGCGGTGATTCCGCTGTTCGCGACGGCTCGGCGAGTGAACAACTTCCGTGACAATCGCCGCGAGGCGCGGGCGGCGCAACTGCCGTAGCGGCGCGAGCTGAGTGTGGGGCCCTGGACCTGTTGCCGGTTTGGGGCCCTTCGCTTGCCCCTGGGGCTCCGCCCCCAGACCCCCGTTTGCCCACCCAGCCCACCCGTCTCGGTCAGTGAAAAGGGCGCCCTCACAACCAACCGAGTCGGCTGGGCGGGTGGGAAACGGGGGTCCAGGGGGCGGAGCCCCCTGGGTGGGTCAGCTCAAGAAGTCCCGCGCAATACGCTCCGCCGTGCGCTCCAGGATCGGCCCCGCATCCGCGATGCACTTCTCGACGTCCGGCTCGATGTCCGTCAGCGCGTAGGCGCGCCGGATCCCGGCCTTGCCCAGCGTCTCCGGCGGCAGCGCCAGACGGCCGCACACCGCGACGACCTCCTTGCCCGCCGCCCGCGCCGCCGTGGCGACACCCGCGGGAGCCTTCCCGTGCAGCGTCTGCTGGTCCAGGGAACCCTCCCCGGTGATCACCAGATCCGCCCGCTCCAGCGCCGGAGCGAAGCCCAGCACCTCCAGCATCACCTCGATACCGGGACGGAACCGCGCCCCGACCAGCAGCGCGCCGTAGCCGATCCCGCCGGCCGCCCCAGCACCCGGCGACGCCGCGTACTCGGCGGCCTTCTCCCCCAGCTCCCCCTCCAGCACCTTCGCGAAGTGCGCCAGCGCCGCGTCCAGACGCTCGACGTCCTCCGGCGACGCGCCCTTCTGCGGCCCGTACACCGCCGGCGCGCCCTTCGGCCCGGTCAGGGGATTGTCGACGTCACTGGCGAGCACGAACTCGACCGAGGCGAGCCGCGGGTCAAGCCCGGACAGATCAGCCGTCGCCAGCTCGGCGAGACCGGCTCCGCCCGGCGCCACCGGCTCCCCGTCGGCCTTCAGGAACCGCGCCCCCAGCGCGGACAGCATGCCCGCACCGCCGTCGGTGGTGGCACTGCCGCCCACCCCGAACACGATCGTCGCCGCCCCCGCGTCCAGCGCGGCCCGCAGCAGCTCGCCGGAGCCGTACGTCGACGCCGTCAGCGGCGCGAAGACGCCCTCCGGGAGCCGTTGGAGCCCGCTCGCCTCGGCCATCTCCACGACCGCGGTGTCGCCGCGCAGCGCGTACGCCGCGGTCACCTCGCCCCCGAGGGGCCCGGCGACCCGTACCTCGCGCCGTTCGAATCCCGCCGCGACCGCCGCGGCCACCGTGCCGTCACCGCCGTCGGCGACCGGCAGCGCCTCGACCGACACGCCCGGCACGACCCGGCGCAGCCCGGCCGTCACCCGCTCGGCGACCTCCACGGCCGTCAAGGACCCCTTGAACTTGTCCGCGGCGACGAGCACCCGCTGCGCCGACACCTCCGACCGCTCGGACCAGGTACCGCTCACTGCGTCCGCCACTTGCTTTCCCCTCGCTCTCGGGCCTCGCACGCGTGAGGAGGCCAGTCGCGCCGCTGTGACCTTAACCTTCGCGCGCCGTCGCCGTCATGCCCTGCCCATCCCGTGGACCGTGCGGCGTGCGCGGTGGCGTGCGGATCCGGGCGGATCGGGTCGACCGTCGGTCGCCGGGCGGCAAGCGCATCTTCCTCTGTGGTCGAGCTGGAAGCTCTGCGTGCCGGGGCAGGGAAACTCCCGGACGTCGAGGGCGCAGCTGTACGGGTGAGTGTCCTCGCAGCGGCAGCGTTCCGAGGGCGGCTTGATCGACAGATGGCCCGCTGCGGAAAGCCGCGGCGGGACGGCCGATCGTGGGGGAGTTCTTCGACGTTGCTTCGCCTGTCCGGCCAGCCACGGGCCTGCGGCGGGCGTTGACGTCGTACCGACGGCCGGAGGTGTCGGTACCGCTGGTCGAGCATGAGGAGCGTCTGGCCCGGTTCGGTACTGGGCTTGTACGGGAAGTGATACCGCCGGCGTTCGGCGTCCGGCCGGGAATCACCGGTATGGATGAAGATCTGGACGTTTCGCAGGAGTCGGAGTTGGTGCGGGACATGCTGGCGGTCGTCGCGTCGTTCTCCGGCAGGTTGTACGGGCAGCGGTCGACGAAAACCAGGGCGTTGACGAAGGCTGTCAAGACCGCTGTCTGTCATCCGGATGTGCAGGTCTTGTCGAGGTGAGAGGAGGTCGGCGAGTGGCGCGTGAGAAGCGTGGCAGGCGTTTGCGTGCCCTGGCTGCCCCTTTCACCGTCGCCGCGCCGTCAGGTGCCCGGATAGGGGACCGGGTGCACGCCACCGGCCGGGATGATGAAGTACTGCGGCTTGTCGGCCGGCACCTCGGACACCACCAGCGGGCCGATCTCGCCCACCGTGTCGGGATCGGCAAGGTGCGCGTCAAGGACAACCAGCGCGCTGAGCGTAAACGCGAGCTGACGAAGCAGTCCTCTTCGCGCATGGCCGGGTCGATGACCCGTGCCTCGGAAGACCAGTACCAGCTCGGCTTGCGGTGCCTGTACGACGAGGCATCCTCGTTGCGGCGTGCGATCCGCGCCATCACCCGCCGCGCGGCCGTCGCGTGCGGAACCAGGAAGGGCAAGGTTCGCGGCTACCGGGACCAGGCCGAACGCTTCCAGAAGCAGCGCCGGTTGCAGGCTCTCAAGGCCCGTCTGGCCCGCGTCGAGGCGCGTATCAGAGCCGGCCGCCCGAGCATTGTGGTCGGCGGGCGACGCCTGGCGAAAGCCCGGCACAACGTGGAGAAGTCCCGGCTGACCGAGCAGCAGTGGCGGGAACGGTGGGATGCCCAGCGGATGTTCCTCACCGCCGATGGCGAGACGGGGGCACCGTTCGGGAACTACACGATCACGGTGGATCCGAACGACGGGTCGGTGACGATCGTCCTCCCCGAACCGCTGCGGCATCTCGCCAACGCTCCTCGGGGCCGGTACCGGCTAGAGGGCACCGTGCAGTTCTCTCACCGCCGGGACGAGTGGCTCGACCGCGTGACCGTGAACCGGGCTGTGCGGTACGACTTCGTGTACTTGCCGGTCCGGGGCCGCTGGTACCTGGATGCGTCCTGGGGAGCCGACACTGCCGTGCTGCCCACACCGGACGAGATCCGGGCGTCCGGTGAGCGCACGATCGGCGTCGACCTCAACGCCGACCACCTCGCCGCCCACGTCCTCGATGAGCACGGCAATCCGATCGGCCGACCTGAGACCATCCCCCTCGATCTGGTCGGCCCCGCCTCCCAGCGGGACGGCAGGTTGCGCGCCGCGATCACCGAGCTGATCCAGCTAGCCCGCCGGCACGACTGTGCCGGGATCGTGGTGGAGAACCTCGACTTCGACGACGCCCGCGCCACCGGCCGCGAACACATGGGCCGAGGCGGGCGCGGCAAGAAGTTCCGCAGGACCGTCGCCGGCATCCCTACCGCACGCTTCCGCGAGCGGCTGCGCGGCATGGCGTTCCACGCCGGGCTCGTCGTCATCGCCGTTGATCCGGCGTACACCAGTATCTGGGGCGAAAGGTACTGGAAGGCCCCGCTCCAGCAGCAGAACAGCAAGACCACCGTCACCCGGCACCACGGCGCCGCTGTGGCGATCGGCAGGCGTGGCCTGGGACACAGGATCCGGCGTCGGCCAGGTGTGACCGCAAGCGACCAGAGGATCGCTTCGCGGAGAGCTACCGGCCAGACCGTATTCGTTCCCAGGCCACGCGGGACCACGAGCCCACCCAGGACAGCGAGCACGCCCATACCGGACGGTAAGACTCGACAGTGCCAAGGTGACCGACTCGCGCTGCTCCCAGACCCCGAAGACCGTTCGTGGGGTCACCGGATCACCGATCCGGTCTACGTTGATTAGGCCAGCATGGGCCAAGCAACATAGGAACGGTAGACCGGAGCCATGACCGCTACGGAGTCAGAACGGCCGGACCTGGCCGACCGCATCCTCGGAGGCTGGCTGGGCCGGATCGCGGGCAACATGCTCGGCAAACCGGTGGAGCAGGGCGAGGTGTGGACGCGGGAGCGCATCGACCGCTATCTGCGGCAGACCGGCGCCCTCCCGCTCACCGACTACCTGCCCGAGCCGCTCTCCGAGAGCGAGGGCCTCGATCTGCGCCCGGAGTGGCGGGCCTGCGTCCGGGGCCGGATCAACGGCAGCTGCCGCGACGACGACATCGACTACGCCATCCTGGGCCTGGACCTGCTCGAGACCCACGGCTTCGGCTTCAGCACCGAGCAGGTCGGCGATCTGTGGCTGCTGCGGCTGCCGTATCTGCAGACGTTCACGGCGGAGCGTGCGGCGTACCGGAATCTGGCGAACGGGCTCAAGCCGCCGCTGACCGCCACGTACGACAACCCGTACCAGGAGTGGATCGGGGCCCTGATCCGCGCGGACGTCCACGGCTGGACCTCGCCGGGCGCTCCGCGCCGCGCCGCCTCGCTGGCGCGCCGGGACGCGGTGCTGTCGCACACCGGCAACGGGGTGTACGGCGCGATGTGGGCGGCGGCGCTGATCGCGGCGGCGTTCACCGCGCCCACGGTGCGGCACGCCGTGGACGAGGCGCTGACCATGATCCCGGCGAGCAGCCGCCTGGCCCGCACGGTGCGCCGGGTCGCCTCGCTGCACGAGACGGGGCTGCCGTGGGAGGACACGCTCTCCACGCTGACCGAGGAGACGATGGGGCTCGGCTGGATCCATGTCGTCCCGAACGCGGCCGTCCTCACCGCCGGGCTCCTGTACGGCGACGGCGACTTCACCCGCACCATCGCCCTGACCGTCCGAGGCGGCCTCGACACCGACTCCAACGGTGCGACGGCCGGTTCGGTGGCCGGGGTCCTGTGCGGCGCCGAGGCGATCCCCGCCCACTGGAAGGACCCCCTTCAGGACACCGTGCGCAGCGCCGTCTTCGGCTTCGACGGCGTACGGATCAGCGAACTCGCCGAGCGGACCCTGCGGTTGGCACAGGAGCAGGGACCCGTGCCCTAGGACCGACGGCGTACGGCGTCCGGGGCCGCGGCCCGACGCGGTGGGGCCGGGGCGCGCCTAGCCTCGGGTTCATGAAGATCGGGATTCTGGGAACGGGGCATGTGGGCCGGGCGCTGGCCGCGGGCTGGGCCGGTGCCGGGCACGACGTCGTGCTGGGTTCGCGGCGGTCGGAGGACGCGGAGCTGCGGGCGGGGCTGGCGGAGCAGGTGGGGCAGGCCGTGCGGGTCGCGGATCCCGCCTCGGCCGCGGCGGACGCGGAGGTGGTGGTCAACGCGACGCCGGGCACCGCGTCCGTGACGGCGCTCGCCGCGGTCGGCGCGCCCGCGCTGCGGGGGAAGGTGCTGCTGGATGTCGGGGTCGGGTTCGACGCGGAGGGGAATCTCTCCCACCTGACGGAGAGCCTGGGTGAGGAGATCCAGCGGACGTTCCCCGAGGCGCGGGTCGTGAAGACGCTCTGCACGGTCGACCGGGAGCTGATGGTGGCGCCGGACTCGCTCCAGGGCCCGAGCACCGTCTTCCTGTCCGGGGACGACGCGGACGCCAAGCGCACCGTCACCGGGCTGCTGGCCGATCTGGGCTGGCCGGCGGACTCGGTGCTCGACCTCGGGGGGATCGCCACGGCGCGGGGGCAGGAGCACTACGCGCTGCTGTTCGTGGGCATCGCCGAGGCCATCGGCTCGTACGGATTCGGGATCCGGGTGGTGCCGCCGGCGGCGCGGAGCTGAGCGCTCCGGCGTGTGCGCGGTGCGGTGGTGATCGCGGGCCGGGCGTGTGCTGCCGTGCGCCCGGGGGTGCCGGGCGACGGCCCCGGGGACGGTCCGGTCGCGCCGTTACCCTTCCCGCATGACCACGACCCAGGACGCACAGGGCTTCGCCGCCTACCTCGCCTCCCTTCCGCGTGTCCTCGCCGGGGCCGCCGCGCTCCTCCGCGACGCGCACGGCAGGGTGCTGCTCGTCGAGCCGAACTACCGGGAGGGCTGGGCGCTGCCGGGCGGGACGATCGAGTCGGACGACGGGGAGACCCCGCGGCAGGGGGCGCGCCGGGAGACGGCCGAGGAGATCGGGCTCGACCGTGAGCCCGGGCGGCTGCTGGCGGTGGACTGGGTGCACGGGGAGGGACGGCCGCCACTGGTGGCGTACCTGTACGACGGCGGGGTGCTCGGCGAGGACGATCTGGCGGCGATCCGGCTCCAGGAGGAGGAGCTGCTGTCCTGGAAGCTGGTGCCGCGCGAGGAGTTGGCCGACCACCTCCACGGAGCTCTCGGCCGCCGTGTGCTCGCCGCGCTGGACGTCCTCGCCGAGGGCTCGGGCACCGCGGAGCTGGAGGACGGGTACCGGGTGCACTGACGCGGGCCGGGAAACCCGCTCGCCGCACCGGCACCGGCCGCCCTACGCTCGGCAGCATGAGCAAGCCCCTCGTCGCCCTCCTCAGTGGCGCCGGCATCAGCACGGACTCCGGGATCCCCGACTACCGCGGCCCGAACGGGCTGTGGCGGCGCGATCCGGAGGCCGAGAAGCTCGTGACGTACGAGTACTACATGAGCGATCCGGAGATCCGGCGCCGTTCGTGGCAGATGCGGCTCAGGAGCCGGACCCTGTCGGCCGAGCCCAATGCGGCGCACCGCGCGGTGGCCGAGCTGGAGCGGTCCGGGGTGCCGGTGCGGGTGATCACGCAGAACGTGGACGGGTTGCACCAGCTCGCCGGGATGCCGGCCCGCAAGGTGCTCGAACTGCACGGCTCGGCCCGCGGCGTGGTGTGCACGTCCTGCCACGAGCGCGGTCCCATGGAGGACGCCCTGGCCCGCGTGGAGGCGGGCGAGGAGGATCCGGCGTGCCGGGCGTGCGGCGGCATTCTCAAGTCGGCGACGGTGATGTTCGGTGAGCGACTCGACCCCGAGGTGATGGGGAACGCGCTGGCGATCAGCAAGGCCTGCACGGTGTTCATCGCCGTCGGCACCAGCCTTCAGGTCCAGCCCGCCGCCGGGCTCGCGGGCGTGGCCGCCGATCACGGGGCGCGTCTGGTCATCGTCAACGCCGAGCCGACGCCGTACGACGACCTGGCCGACGAGGTCGTCCGCGAGCCGATCGGTACGGCTCTACCAGAGCTGCTGCGGGGCATCGCCGCCCAGGTGTGAGCCCACCCGGGTGCCCCTTTCGAAGTCCAGCAGCTGCCGCTTGCGGTGGAGGCCGCCGCCGTAGCCGGTGAGGCTGCCGGAGGCGCCGATGACGCGGTGGCAGGGGATGATGATGCCGATCGGGTTGCGGCCGTTGGCGAGGCCCACCGCGCGGGATGCCCTGGGATTGCCGAGGGCGTCGGCGAGTTGGCCGTAGGTGCGGGTCTCGCCGTAGGGGATGCGGGCCAGCTCGGCCCAGACGCGGCGCTGGAACGGGGTGCCGTGCGGGCGGAGTTCGAGGGTGAAGTCCTTCAACTCGCCCGCGAAATAGGCCGCGAGCTGGTCCTGCGCCTCGGCGAAGGGTGTGTCGTCGGGGTCGCCGAAGGTCTCCTCCGGTGGGCGGTGCCGCTGGTCGGTCATGTAGAGGCCGCACAGGACGCCGTCGTCGGCGACGAGGGTCAGGGGGCCGTAGGGGCTGTCGATCACCGTGTGCTGCTTCATGCGAGATCCCGGGTCCTTGATCCTTGGTCCTTATACGGGGAGGAAGTTGATCGGGTGGCTGTCCGTCGCCCACAGGTACTGCACCGCGTACGCCCGCCAGGGGCGCCAGGGCGCGGCCCGTGCGGTGAGCGCCGCCGGTGTCGAGGGCAGGCCCAGTTCCTGGGCGGCGCGGCGGATGCCGAGGTCGGTGGGGAGGAAGGCGTCGGGGTCGCCCAGAGCGCGCATGGCGATCACGTCGGCCGTCCAGGGGCCGAAGCCGGGCAGGGCGAGGAGTCGCGCGCGGGCCTCAGGCCAGTCGCTCTCCACACCCAGGTGGAGTGAGCCGTCGGCGAGTTGGCGTACGAGTGTGGTCAGGGTCGTGCGGCGGGTGCGGGGCATGGCCAGGCTGTCCGGGTCCAGTGCCGCCAGTCGTTCGACGGAGGGGAAGAGGTGCGTGAGACCGCCCTCGGGGTCGTCGACCGGATCACCGTGCGCGGTGACCAGGCGGGCGGCGTGGGTGCGGGCGGCGGCCGTGGACACCTGCTGGCCGAGGACGGCCCGTACGGCGAACTCGGCTTCGTCGACCGTGCGCGGGACGCGGCGGCCGGGCGCCTTGTCGACCAGGGGCGCGAGCACCGGATCGGTGCGCAGCTGGTCGTCGACGGCCACCGGGTCGGCGTCCAGGTCGAGCAGGCGGCGGCAGCGGCTGATGGCGACGGTGAGGTCGCGCAGGTCGGTGAGGGTGAGCCGGCAGGCGATGTGGTCGGGGCGCGGGGTGAGCGCCACGACGCCGTGGCCGTACGGCAGCCGCAGCGTGCGCCGGTAGGCGCCGTCCCGCCATTCCTCCACGCCGGGTACGGCGGTGGCGGCGAGGTGGCCGAAGAGGTTGTCGGGGTTGAGGGGGGCGCGGAACGGCAGGCGCAGGGACAGAGCGCCCGACGCGGTGCCGGTGTGTGTCCTCGGGGCGCGGGCGCGCAGGTCGCTCGGGGAGAGCGCGAAGACCTCGCGGACGGTGTCGTTGAAGGTGCGGATGGAGGAGAAGCCGGCGGCGAACGCGATGTGCGCCATGGGCAGGTCGGTCGTCTCGACGAGCAGGCGGGCCGTCTGGGCGCGCTGGGCGCGGGCGAGTGCGAGGGGGCCCGCGCCGAGCTCGGCGCGCAGCTGGCGTTCGACCTGCCGGGCGCTGTAGCCGAGGCGCGCGGCGAGGCCGGGGACTCCCTCGCGGTCCACGACGCCGTCGGCGATCAGCCGCATGGCGCGGGCCACCAGGTCGGCGCGCTGGTTCCACTCGGGGGAACCGGGGCTGGTGTCGGGCCGGCAGCGTTTGCAGGCCCGGAACCCTGCCTGCTGGCAGGAGGCCGCGCTGGGGAGGAAGACCATGTTCTCCGGCTTGGGCGGCACCACCGGGCAGCTGGGCCGGCAGTAGATGCCGGTGGTCAGGACCGCGGTGAAGAACCAGCCGTCGAAGCGGGCGTCCTTGGAGCGGACGGCGCGCACGCAGCGCTCGGTGTCGGTGTGCATCCCCGTGTGCATGGCTCCAGCATCGGCGACGGCGGCCGCCGATGCTGGCGGGAATCCGACATGGTCCTTCCGTGCGCTGCGGCTTCCCGGGTCACTGCCCCGCCGTGGGCCGCCTGGACAGCTGGGTCGCCTTCCGTACGTCGGTCAGCGGGCGCAGCCGGTACGTGTACGCGTAGTCCCGGTCGGTGAACAGTTTGTACTCGTCGTGGGTGTGGGCGCCCCAGCTGTTGTCGCCGCCGACGCCCATCTGCCGGTGGTTGACGCGCAGGACGACCTCTTCGCGCGGGGTGAGCTGGTAGTCGTGCCGCGCTCCGCACGACAGGTCCTCGGGGGTGAAGTGCGAGGCGTTGATCTCCAGGAGGGGTTCGCCGGAGACGAGCAGGCCGGTGCCGTCGTCGTCGGTGAGGGCGGCCCAGCGGACGTCGGTCTTGTTGCCGTTCTCCTGGGGGCGGATGTAGGGCGTCCACTGGTCGGCGACGGTTCCGGAGTACAGGCCCACGTCGGTGCCGTTGTTGCGGTCCCAGTGGTTCTCCTCGGGCCCGCGGCCGTAGTAGTGCAGGCGGTCCAGGCGGCGCGGCAGGAACAGCAGGGCGCCGACCTCCGGGATGTACGGCAGGTTCGGCGCGCCCGGGTGGAGGGTGTGGTCGACCTTGATCTCGCCGTTGCCGAAGACCGTGTAGGTCGTGCCGTACGTCGACTCGGCGGTGGTGGGCAGGGTTCCGGTGACGGTGATCTCGACGGCCCGGTCCCGCAGGGTGCGCACCCGGACGTCGGTCACCTTCCGGCGGGCGCCGGCGTCGCGCCAGGTCTGGTTGCGGACGTGCTGGCCGTTGCCGTGGTCGTTGTCGGTCGGGGCCCGCCAGAAGTTCGGCACGGGTCCGGAGGTGATCAGCCGGGTGCCGGAGGCTTCGTAGGAGGTGATGGTGCCGGTGCGCTTGTCGACGGTGACCGAGAAGCCCTTGCCGGTGACGGTGACGGACGCCTCGCCGTCGTCGTGGCGCAGCGCCGGGACGCCGGCGAGGGGTACGGGGGTCACGGCCGGGCTGTTCGCGTCGAGGGCCAGCTGCTGTTTGGCGACCTCGAAGCCGGCGTCGGCCCAGGGGGTGCGTTCCTTGGTGGTGAAGGACAGGTGCAGGAAGTACTCGGTGCCGGGCGCCGGGTCCGCCGGGAGGCGCACGGGCACGGTGATGTCCTTGCTGCTCAGCGGGGCCACGTCGAGCTGATCGCGGGTCAGTTTCCCGCGCTGCACGGCCCTGCCGTCGGCGATCAGGGACCAACGGCCGTCGAACGCGCGGAGGTTGGTGAACAGGTACTCGTTGGTGAGGGTGACCGCGCCGGGGCCGCCCTTGCCGGGGGTGGCGTTGATCGCCTGGTAGACCTGCTTGACCTCGGCGGCCTTGCCGGTGTGGCCGCGGTCGGCGGTGACGATGCCGTCGGCGACGAAGTTGCCGTCGTTGGGGAAGTCACCCCAGTCGCCTCCGTAGGCGCGGAAGGTCTTCTCGCGGGGCCGCTGCTCGGTGAAGCCGGCGGTGGCGGCGTCGAACCAGAACCGCACGCCCTCGTCGTCCGGGCCGCGGTCGCCGGAGGCCAGTTCGGGGGCGCTCAGGGCGCGGGCGTGGACGCGGGCCCGCCGGACGGTGCCGCTGAACTCGCGGGTCGGGTGGTCGGCGTCGGTGGCGAGGGCCAGGGGTGCGGTGGTGCTGCCGGGGCGCCGGGTGGTGGTCCGGGTGGCTCTGACCGTGCCGTCGACGTAGAGGGTGAGCGTGCCGGCGTCCGCGTCGAAGACACCGGCGATGTGGTGCTCTCTGCCGGTCCAGTCGTCCGGCAGCGCCCAGCTCGCGGTGATCCACTGGCCGTCGCCGTGGATGAAGAACTCCAGCTTCTCGTCGCTCTGTTTGAGCGCGTACTGGGTGTCGCCCTTGGCGAGGATCGGCTGGTGGTAGCCGGTGACACGGGGGGTGACCCACGCCTCCAGGGTCAGGGAGCCTGTGAGGTCGAGGGCGTCGTCGCGGGCGAAGACGGTGCCGCCGGACAGGCCCTTGTCGCGGCTGAAGGTGCCGCTGGGCGCGAGGATCTCGCCGCGCAGCTTCCTGGGGCCCTGTTCGGTGAGGAGTGTGCGCGTGGGGGTGGGCCAGTTGAGGGACTGGTCGGCGAAGTCCCAGATCCAGCCGCCCTGGAGGACGTCGTGGCGGCGGACGACGTCCCAGTACTTCTTGAAGTTGCCATTGGAGTTCCCCATCGCGTGGGAGTACTCGATCATCACGTACGGCCGCTTGTCGGCGGTGTCCTTGGCGCGGGCCTCGACGCGGGCGGGGCTCTCGTACATCTCGGAGCGGATGTCGCTGATGCCGGGGCGGTCGTCGCCCTCGTACTGGATGACGCGGGTGGGGTCGTAGGAGCGGATCCAGTCGTACATGGCGTTGAAGGTGCTGCCGCCGCCCGCCTCGTTGCCGAGGGACCAGATGACCACGCCGGCGTGGTTCTTGTCGCGGTGCACCATGTTCTGCGCGCGGGCCACGCAGGCCTCGGTCCACTCGGGGTGGCTGCCCGGGTACTCGTCGCGGATGCCGTGGGTCTCGAGGTTGGTCTCGTCGACGAGGTACAGGCCGTACTCGTCGGCGAGTTCGTACCACAGCGGGTTGTTCGGGTAGTGCGAGGTGCGGACGGTGTTGATGTTCATCCGCTTGATGACCTCGATGTCCTTCACCATGTCGGCGCGGGTGAGGGACATGCCGCGGTCGGGGTGCATCTCGTGGCGGTTGGTGCCGCGGAAGGAGACCGGTTTGCCGTTGATGCGCATGAGGCCGTCCTTGAGCGCGAACTCGCGGAAGCCGACGCGGTGCGAGAGGGTCTCGATCACCTTGCCCGCGGGGTCGCGCAGCTGGAGCACGGCGGTGTAGAGGTGCGGGTGCTCGGCCGACCACAGCTTCGGCGCGGGTACGGCCCTGGCGGCGGTGACGGTGATCTCCTGTCCCGCCGGGACGTCGGCGGACCGGCGCAGCGGCCGCGGCCACACAGGGTGCCCGCCGGCGTCGTACAGCAAGGTGTCGACGGTGTACTCGCCGCCGCCCTCACCGCCGTAGTCGCGGATGCTCGCGGTGACCTTCAGCTCGGCGGAGGCGTAGTCGTCGCCGAGGGGGGTGTCCAGCTTGAAGTCGCGCAGGTGCACGGACGGGGTGGAGTACAGGTAGACGGAGCGGAAGATGCCGCTCAGCCGGATCATGTCCTGGTCCTCCAGCCAGTCGCCGTCGGAGTAGCGGTAGACCTCCACGGCGATCTGGTTGGTGCCGGGCTTCAGCTGCTCGGTGATGTCGTACTCGGCCGGCGTGTAGGAGTCCTCGCTGTAGCCGGCCAGCTGCCCGTTGATCCACACGTAGTGGGCGGACTTGACGCCCTCGAAGTGCAGGAAGGTCCGCCGTCCCGACCAGGAGCGGGGGACGGTGAAGGTGCGGCGGTACTGGCCGACGGGGTTGTAGCGGGTGGGCGCGGCCGGGGGCTGGGCGTCCTCGCCGAGGCCGTTGGGGCCCCACCAGGGGTAGGTGATGTTGACGTAGATCGGGAAGTCGTAGCCGTGCAGCTGCCAGCAGGAGGGGACGGGGATGGTGTCCCAGTCACTGTCGTCGGCGTCGGTGCGGTGGAAGTCGGTGTCGCGGTCGTCGGGGCGGTCGGCGTAGGCGAACTTCCACGTCCCGTCGAGGCTCAGCCGGTAGGGCGAGCGGGTGCGGTCGGCGGCGAGGGCCTGCTTCAGGTCCGCGTACGGCATGAGCGTGGTGTGGGGGGCCTCGGTGCCCAGCCGGAAGACGGAGATCCGGCCGTTCCACTCGGGCGCGGGGTCGGCGGCCGGCCGGCGGGGAGCGGCCGTGGCGGTGGGGGCGCCCAGGGCGAGCGCGCCGAGGACGGCGGCCCCGGACTCCAGCAGACGGCGGCGGCTGACGGGCGTGACGGGCGAGTACGGCATGGGGGTGGCCTTCCTCGGTTCGACAGGGCGCTGCACTGACTGAGGGCGAGGGGCGTTGCTGTGGGGGCTGTTCACAACTGGTGGTGACGGAGCAACTACGGAGCCAGGCACACCCTAGGACTCGCACACATTCGAAGCAATCATCCCGTCGGAATCTGTTGGCTCCTGATGGTTCGTCGGCCGGAACCGTTCCCTCAGCGGTCGTGCAGTACGCAGTCGCCGCAGAGACCCCCGCCGGGGGCGCGGTAGTACAGGCAGCAACTGCTGCGGCGGAAGGCGAGAGTCCGGCCGGCGGCGGTGAAGACTCCGGCGCCGGTGAGGGGTTCGCGGTCGAGGAGAGCCCGGACGAGACCGGTGACCGGGTACGGCGGGTGCGGTGCCTGGGTGAGCAGGACGCGCAGGGCGCCGACGAGCGCGGAGGCGGAGTTTCCGCGCAGGATGTGCGGGGACAGCCCGCTCAGCCGGCGGACGGCGGCGTTCAGCGGGGTCAGGTTGCCCAGCGCGACGGTCGCGTGCAGCGCGGCGGCGGGCTCCTGCGGGAGCGTGCCCGGGGCCCGCAGCCACAGCTCGTCGGGCCCGGAGCC
>NZ_JAOCQE010000230.1 GCF_025290915.1 Streptomyces sp. 15-116A
TTCATAGTGTTTCGGTGGTCATAGCGTAGGGGAAACGCCCGGTTACATTCCGAACCCGGAAGCTAAGCCTTACAGCGCCGATGGTACTGCAGGGGGGACCCTGTGGGAGAGTAGGACGCCGCCGAACTCCTTTTTGAGCTCTGGCTCTTGGGCGTACAGCCCGAGGGCCAGAGCTTTTTTGCGTTGAGGTAAGGTCAGGGAGCATCGTTGGCTCGTTTCCCCACAGGAGGCCCCCGGGTGGAGGTCCAGGAGACTCGCGTCCAGACGGACCGTGTCCTCACCATCCCGAACATCCTCAGCATGGCGCGGCTCGTCGGCGTGCCGCTCTTCCTGTGGCTGATCCTCAGGCCCGAGTTCGGTGGCCCGAAGAGCGATGGCTGGGCCCTGCTGGTGCTGGCCTTCAGCGGTGTCAGCGACTACCTGGACGGCAAGCTCGCGCGGCGATGGAACCAGATCAGCAGCCTGGGCCGGCTTCTTGATCCCGCCGCCGACCGGCTCTACATTCTCTCGACTCTGGTGGGGCTCACCTGGCGTGAGATTCTGCCACTCTGGCTGACCTGCGTGCTGCTGGCGCGGGAGCTGGTTCTGCTGGTGATGGTGGGCATCCTCAGGCGGCACGGCTATCCGCCGCCGCAGGTGAACTTCCTGGGCAAGGCGGCCACCTTCAACCTGATGTATGCCTTCCCGCTCCTCCTGCTCAGTGACGGAACTGGCTGGATCGCGTCACTCGCTGCTATTTTCGGATGGGCGTTCGCCGGATGGGGTACAACGCTGTATTGGTGGGCAGGAGTCCTCTACGTGGTACAAGTCCGCCGCCTGGTCCGTGCGGACGCCATGGCCGATTGAACTCGCTGATTGGCACGCGCATGGCGGCGTGATGGCCCGCAGGGAAAAAGTGCGGGGCAACTCTGGCGGGTGAAGTCGGCTAGACCGTCGTCTCTTCGAGGAGGACGCTTCCGACATGAAGGCCGTCGTGATGGCCGGGGGCGAAGGCACCCGCCTGCGCCCCATGACCTCAAGCATGCCCAAGCCGCTCCTGCCGGTGGCCAATAGGCCGATCATGGAGCACGTTCTGCGGCTGCTCAAAAAGCATGGGCTCAACGAAACCGTTGTGACTGTCCAGTTCTTGGCGTCACTGGTCAAGAACTACTTCGGTGACGGCGAGGAGCTCGGGATGGAGCTCACCTATGCCAATGAGGAGAAGCCACTCGGTACCGCCGGAAGCGTCAAGAACGCCGAGGAGGCCCTGAAGGACGATGCCTTTCTCGTCATCTCCGGCGATGCGCTGACCGACTTCGACCTCACCGAGCTCATCAATTTCCACAAGGAAAAGGGCGCGCTCGTCACGGTCTGCCTGACCCGTGTGCCGAATCCGCTGGAGTTCGGCATCACCATCGTGGACGAGGAAGGAAAGGTCGAGCGCTTCCTGGAGAAGCCGACCTGGGGGCAGGTCTTCTCGGACACCGTGAACACCGGCATCTATGTGATGGAGCCCGAGGTCTTCGACTACGTCGAGCCCGATGTGCCCGTCGACTGGTCCGGTGATGTCTTCCCGCAGCTGATGAAGGAAGGCAAGCCCATCTACGGCTTTGTCGCCGAGGGCTACTGGGAGGACGTCGGCACCCACGAGAGCTATGTGAAGGCGCAGGCCGACGTCCTGGAGGGCAAGGTCGACGTCGACATCGACGGCTTCGAGATCTCCCCCGGTGTGTGGGTGGCCGAGGGAGCCGAGGTGCATCCCGATGCCGTACTGCGCGGGCCGCTCTACATCGGCGACTACGCCAAGGTCGAGGCCGGCGCCGAGATCCGTGAGCACACGGTGGTCGGTTCCAACGTCGTCGTGAAGAGCGGCGCCTTTCTCCACAAGGCCGTCGTGCACGACAACGTGTATGTGGGGCCGCACAGCAATCTGCGCGGCTGCGTTCTCGGGAAGAACACCGACGTCATGCGGGCGGCGCGGATCGAGGACGGTGCCGTCATCGGTGACGAGTGCCTGATCGGTGAAGAATCGATCGTCCAGGGCAATGTCCGGGTCTACCCGTTCAAGACCATCGAGGCCGGTGCCTTCGTCAACACCTCGGTGATCTGGGAATCCAGAGGACAGGCGCATCTCTTCGGCGCCCGCGGTGTCTCCGGGATCCTGAATGTCGAGATCACCCCGGAGCTCGCCGTGCGGCTGGCCGGTGCCTATGCGACGACCCTGAAGAAGGGCTCGACGGTCACCACGGCCCGCGACCACTCCCGAGGTGCCCGTGCGCTGAAGCGGGCGGTGATCTCCGCGCTGCAGGCCAGCGCCATCGACGTACGCGACCTGGAGAACGTGCCGCTGCCCGTGGCCCGGCAGCAGACCGCACGGGGCAGCGCCGGCGGCATCATGATCCGGACGACGCCCGGGGTGCCGGACTCCGTCGACATCATGTTCTTCGACGGGCAGGGCGCCGATCTTTCCCAGGGCAGCCAGCGCAAGCTGGACCGGGTGTTCGCGCGGCAGGAGTACCGGCGTGCGTTCCCCGGCGAGATCGGTGATCTGCACTTCCCGTCGAGCGTCTTCGACTCCTACACCGGGTCGCTGCTGCGCAATGTCGACATCACGGGGATCGCGGAGTCCGGGCTGAAGGTGGTCGTCGACGCCTCCAACGGCAGCGCTGGTCTGGTGCTGCCGAGCCTGCTCGGCAAGCTCGGGGTGGACTCGCTGACCATCAACCCCGGACTGGACGAGTCCCGGCCGACCGAGACGGCCGACATGCGGCGCTCCGGGCTGGTACGGCTCGGGGAGATCGTGGCATCCTCCGGTGCCGCGTTCGGCGTGCGCTTCGATCCGGTCGGTGAGCGGCTGTCGCTCGTCGACGAGAAGGGGCGGATCATCGAGGACGACCGCGCCCTTCTCGTGATGCTCGACCTGATCGCGGCCGAGCGGCGCAGCGGCCGTGTGGCGCTTCCGGTGACCACCACCAGGATCGCCGAGCAGGTGGCCGCGTACCACGGCACGCAGGTCGAGTGGACCACCACCTCGCCGGACGACCTCACGCGCGTGGGCGGTGAGGAAGGCACGATCTTCGGCGGCGACGGCAAGGGCGGCTTCATCGTCCCCGAGTTCAGCAGTGTCTACGACGGCACCGCGGCCTTCGTGCGGCTGATCGGGCTGGTGGCGCGGACGCAGCTCACGCTCAGCCAGATCGATGCGCGCATTCCGCGAGCGCATGTGATCAAGCGGGACCTGGCGACCCCGTGGGCCGTCAAGGGCCTGGTCATGCGGCGGGTCGTCGAGGCGGCCGGAGACCGCTTCGTGGACACCACCGACGGTGTGCGGGTGGTGGAGACCGACGGGCGCTGGGTGATGGTGCTGCCCGACCCCGCGGAGGCGGTCACACACCTGTGGGCCGAGGGGCCCGACGACGCCTCCGCGCAGGCGCTGCTCGACGAGTGGTCGGCGGTCGTGGACAGCGCGGGACGATAGAGGTAGGCCACCCGTAGGCCCGTAGAGGCGCAGTACGCGCGCGTGCCGGACAGGGGGACCTCAGTGGCCCTGTCCGGCACGCGGGCAGGGCCGTTCGAAGGCAGTGGCCGCGGCGTGCGACGATGTGCGGCATGCCGCAGCAATCCCCCGTTCGGAGCACCCCCCAGCGGCTCCCGCGCCCGGATGCGTCGATGTCGTTGCTCACCAACGTCATGGACCACAGCCTCGACGACGGCTACGCCGAGGCCGCCGCGCGGAAGAAGGCCGAGGGGGAAGGCGGGCTGCCGAAGACCCTGAGGGCCAAGCTGGGTCTCGCCGTCGGGCTGGTGCTCGCCGCGCTGGTCGTCACCGTCGGGGCGGCTCAGGCGCGGGTGGCCGCTCCAGTGGTCGCCAAGGAGCGCGAGGAGCTGATCGACCGGATCGATCGGGAGACCGAGGCCGCCGACCGGCTCGAGGACAGCGTGGACGAACTGCGGGCGGACGTCGGCGCCCGGCAGCGCGAGGCGATCGGGCACGGCGGCAACAGCGACCGGTCCGAGCTGGTGGGGATCCTGTCGGGTGCCGTGGCGGTGCAGGGCCCCGGGGTGAAGCTCGTCGTCGACGACGCCAAGGACACGAGTGCCGGCGGGGACGGTGATCCGCGCTCGACCTCCGGGTTCTCCGACACGGGGCGGGTCCGCGACCGTGACATGCAGCGGGTGGTCAACGGCCTGTGGGAATCCGGCGCCGAAGCCGTCTCGATCAACGGGCAGCGGCTGACGGCCCTGTCGGCGATCAGGGCCGCGGGAGACGCGATACTGGTCGACAACAGACCGCTGGTGCCGCCGTACACGGTGCTCGCGGTGGGGGACGGCCGGAATCTCAGCGACCGGTTCCAGAACAGCGCGGACGGGCTGTATCTGCACGCCCTGCAGGAGAACTACGGCATCCGGACCGCCATCTCCGTGGAGGACGACCTCCGGCTGCCCGCCGCACCCAGTGTGACCGTACGAACCGCACAGCCGATATCTGCATCCGAGAAGGGCACATCGTGATCGCCGTACTGGGCCTCGTCGTGGGAGTCGTGGCCGGCCTGTTGGTCCGGCCCGAGGTTCCGGCCGTCGTCGAGCCGTATCTGCCGATTGCCGTCGTGGCGGCGCTGGACGCCGTCTTCGGCGGGCTGCGGGCCATGCTCGACGGCATCTTCGACGACAAGGTCTTCGTGGTGTCGTTCCTGTCGAACGTGGTCGTCGCCGCGCTGATCGTGTTCCTCGGCGACAAGTTGGGCGTGGGGGCGCAGTTGTCCACGGGTGTGGTGGTCGTCCTCGGTATCCGGATCTTCTCCAACGCCGCGGCGATCCGCCGCCACGTGTTCCGGGCGTGAGGCCGATGAGCGAGCACGAGCACGAGCACGAAGGCGAACGCGAGCAGCGGGCTCCCGAGCGGGCGGCCGGGCATGCACCCGCGGCCTCGTCCGCCCCCTCACCCGCCGGCGGCCTGCGCAAGGAGCTGCCCGAGGAGGTTCCGGCCGACGAGGCGGCCGCGGAGGAGACCCCCGCGCAGCAGGCCGGGCCTCAGCTCACCGGGCGGCAGCGGCTGATCAAGGGCCTGTGGCCGCCGCGGGTCACTCGGGCCCAACTCATCGTGGCACTGCTGCTGTTCGGCCTCGGCTTCGGGCTGGCGGTCCAGGTGGCCTCCAACAGCGACAGCGACAGCGCCCTGCGCGGGGCACGTCAGGAAGATCTCGTCCGCATTCTCGATGAACTCGACGACCGCACACAGCGTCTTGAGGACGAGAAGCAGGGGCTCGAGAAGCAGCGCGACGAGCTGGAGAACAGCTCCGACCAGGCCGAGGAGGCCCGCAAGCAGAGGATCGAGAAGGAACGGCAACTCGGCGTGCTCGCGGGCACCGTGGCCGCGCAGGGCCCCGGCATCACGATGACCATCGAGGACACGAAGGGGACGGTCGAGGCGGACATGCTGCTCGACGCCATCCAGGAGCTGCGCGCTGCCGGGGCGGAGGCGATCCAGGTGAACGGGGTGCGGGTCGTCGCCGACACCTATCTCACAGATTCCGGCAACGGAGTGAGCGTCGACGGGAACAAGATCACCGCGCCCTATCGTTTCAAGGTCATCGGCAAGCCGCAGGACCTGGAGCCGGCGCTCAACATTCCCGGAGGCGTGGTGCAGACTCTCGAGAAGGAACAGGCCACCGTGGCCGTGGAGCGGTCGACCAAGATCGTCGTGGATGCCTTGCGAGCGGCGAAGCGGCCTGACTACGCTCGGTCGTCCTCCCAGTGAACCGGGGGTGCATGGGGGGCGTCCGGCGAGGGCATGAGGTTGCGGGGGGTCGGCGCACCGATTGGGTGGTGCGTGGTGGAAACTGTCTGGTGGATACGGACGTTGTGAGGATGTCCGGGTCGGCCAGTGTGTTCAGTCAGGGTTCGTCCTGCCCCACGGGCGGGTCTGTTTCGGTCAAGGGGAATCGCCCGTGAAGTTGTTTGCGAAGTTGTTCGGCAAGAGCGCGCGAGAGGGCAGCGACAACGCGACCGCTCGTCATCGCGCACAGCCCGACGCGGAAGGGCAGCGTCCGCTGTTCCGGGACGAGGTCGGCGGTCAGGGCGCGCCGTCGGTTGACCCTGCCCAGCAGGGCGGCATAGGTTTCGGACAACCGTCGACCTCAGGTACGGGTGGAGACTTTTCGGACCCGTACGCGTCCCATGCCCCCGGTGGGCAGCCGCGGCAGGAGGATCCGTCCATGTCGGCCCTGGTGTGTACGAGGTGCGGTAACCGCAACGCGGAGAACAGCCGCTTCTGCTCCAACTGCGGCGCCCCGCTGAGGCCCGGAGTCGCCCCGGAGCGCTCGTCCGAGACGACGTCCACCATCTCCATCTCCGGTATCGAGGCCTACGACGCCGAAGTCACCGGGCAGACCCAGATGCCCGCGCTGTCCCCCGAGGCGCAGGCGGCCGTCGACGCGCTGCCCGTGGGTTCCGCGCTGCTGGTCGTGCGCCGCGGTCCGAACGCCGGCAGCCGCTTCCTGCTCGATGGGGACCTGACCACGGCGGGGCGTCATCCGCAGAGCGACATCTTCCTCGACGACGTGACCGTCTCCCGGCGGCACGTGGAGTTCCGCCGCAGCCCGGACGGCTCGTTCACGGTCGCGGACGTGGGCAGCCTGAACGGCACCTACGTCAACCGCGAGCGGATCGACCAGGTCGCCCTGTCCAACGGCGACGAGGTGCAGATCGGCAAGTACCGGCTGGTCTTCTACGCGAGCCAGCGGGGCTACTGACCCTCCCCGGACGCCGACCGGGGACCCGAGGGAAGGCCCATGCTTCACACACCGAGCGGCGGTGCCGGGCACGGTACCGCCGCAGCGGAGACCGGACTGATGAGCATCGGCACGGTGCTGAACGTGCTGCGCGAGGAGTTCCCCGAAGTCACCATCTCCAAGATCCGCTTCCTGGAGTCGGAGGGGCTGATCGAGCCGCAGCGGACCCCCTCGGGGTACCGCAAGTTCAGCGCGGCCGATGTCGAGCGCCTCGGCCATGTGCTCAGGATGCAGCGGGACCTGTATCTGCCGCTCAAGGTGATCCGTGAGCATCTGGAGGCCCTGGAGCGCGGTGAGACCGTCCAGCTGCCGGTGGTGGGCCGTCAGCGCGACGCCGATGCCGGTGAGGCGGCCTCCGGGGCGCCCACGGCCGCCCGGATCGGGCGGGACCAGCTGCTCGCGGCCGCAGGCATCGGGGAGCGGGAGCTCGCGGAGTGGGAGTCGTACGGCCTGCTCACCCAGGTGGAGGACGGGGTCTACGACGCCGAGGCGGTCACCGTGGCCGGGCTCGTCACCGAGCTGGGGCGGTTCGGGATCGAGCCCCGGCACCTCAGGGCGATGAAGGCGGCCGCCGACCGGGAGGCCGGCCTGGTGGAACAGGTCGTCGCCCCGCTCAGACGACACCGGAATCCGCAGACCAGGGCGCATGCCGAGGCCCGTGCGAAGGAGCTGGCCGGGCTGACCGTGAAGCTGCACGCGGCACTGGTGCAGACGGCGCTCGGGGTGCGCCTGCCCTGATCACGGGTCTCCGGGCGGCCCGATCGGCCACCCGTTCCCGGCCCGACTACCCAAACGTCCCGAGCACGGCCTAGGGTTGCTGTGTGAACGAGCTCGATGTCGTAGGTGTCCGGGTCGAAATGCCCTCCAACCAACCGATCGTGCTGTTGCGTGAAGTGGGAGGGGACCGTTACCTCCCCATCTGGATCGGACCGGGGGAGGCGACGGCCATCGCCTTCGCCCAGCAGGGCATGGCTCCCGCACGGCCGCTGACCCACGACCTGTTCAAGGACGTGCTGGAGGCAGTCGGCCAGGAGCTCACGGAAGTGCGCATCACGGACCTGCGTGAGGGCGTCTTCTACGCGGAGCTGGTGTTCGCCAGCGGGGTCGAGGTGAGCGCCCGGCCGTCCGACGCCATAGCGCTGGCGTTGCGCACCGGGACGCCGATCTACGGCAGCGACACGGTGCTCGACGACGCCGGTATCGCCATCCCGGACGAGCAGGAGGACGAGGTGGAGAAGTTCCGCGAGTTCCTCGACCAGATCTCGCCGGAGGACTTCGGGACCAGCAGTCAGTGATCGCCGGCATGTCACGCGGGGGCGCGTAGACCCGGCGGCCGGCCGAGGCCATTCGGCTAGCCTTTCCCCGTGGAGGGGCACGCCAAACCACTCTTAGGGTGATTATCACTCGGCGTGCCGAGTGTGGCGATCGTTGACGCACCCTTGGTGACTGCCTACCTTCGAGGAGGCAGGTCAAGGACGGAGGTCGGCGTGAGAAGCAGCGGCGACGGTACGGTGGGGGGTGCCCCCGGGCGCAGTCTCGGGGCGGGCGGGCCGTACCCTCCTCCCGGCGCTCGGCTCCGGTCGAGCAGGGGCTACCCCGCTCAGAGCAGCGCCGCCGATCATGCTCCGCAGCGGCCGACAGCGGTGCCGGACAGCGGAGGGGCGGCGTCCATGGCGTCCGAGCAGATCGGCTATCGAGGGCCCACGGCCTGCGCGGCCGCCGGCATCACCTATCGGCAGCTCGACTACTGGGCCCGCACGGGGCTCGTCGAACCGAGCGTGCGGCCCGCCTACGGGTCGGGGACACAGCGGCTCTACAGCTTTCGGGACGTCGTCGTCCTGAAGATCGTCAAGCGCTTCCTCGACACCGGTGTGTCGCTGCAGAACATCCGCACCGCCGTGCAGCATCTGCGCGAGCGCGGCTTCCGCGATCTGGAGCGCATGACGCTGATGAGCGACGGCGCCACCGTGTACGAGTGCACCTCGCCGGACGAGGTCCACGCGCTGCTCCAGGGCGGTCAGGGGATCTTCGGGATCGCTGTGGGTGTGGTGTGGCGGGATGTCGAGAGCGCGCTGTCCCAGCTGCACGGGGAGCGCATCGACACGGGGGAGACGCTGGTCGGGCACAACCCGGCGGACGAGCTGGCACGGCGGCGGAACCGGGCGGTCTGAGGGCGTCGGCCGAGGGCACCGCCCGAGCGCGGAGTGGCCCCGCCGGGACGTGCGGCAGGGCATTGTCAGTGGTGTAGGGCAGCATCGGAGATGTGAGGTCCGCGCCTACGATCCTGCATCTCGACATGGATGCCTTCTTCGCCTCGGTGGAGCAGGCGTCCAAGCCGAGCCTGCGCGGGAAGGCCGTCATCGTGGGCGGGCTGGGGCCGCGCGGGGTGGTCGCCACCTGCTCCTACGAGGCGCGGGTGTTCGGGGTGCATTCGGCGATGCCCATGGCCCAGGCGCGGCGGCTGGCGCCCAACGCCGCGTATCTGGTGCCGCGGTTCGCGCTGTACCGGTCGATCAGCGAGCAGGTGATGGGGTTGCTGCGGGCGCTGTCTCCGCTGGTGGAGCCGCTGAGCCTGGACGAGGCGTTCGTGGACCTGGAGGCCGGAGGGGCGGCCTGGGACGAGCGGTCGGCGCGTCTGGCCGGGGCGAAGCTGCGCGCGGACATACGGGCGGTCACCGGGCTCACCGGGTCGGTGGGGCTCGCCGCCTCCAAGATGCTCGCGAAGATCGCGTCCGAGCAGGCCAAGCCGGACGGGCTCGTGGTGATCGAGCCGGGGACCGAGCGGGCCCTGCTGGGACCGCTGTCGGTGCGCACGCTGCCGGGGGTGGGGCCGGCCACCGGCGATCATCTGCGGCGTGCCGGGATCCATACGGTCGACGAACTCGCCGAGGCGGGCGAGGACGAGCTCGTGCGGCTGCTCGGCAAGGCGCACGGGCACGCGCTGTACGCCATGGCGCTGGCGCGGGACGAGCGGCCGGTGGTGGCGGAGCGGGAGGCGAAGTCTGTGTCGGTCGAGGACACGTACGACGTGGACATCCATGACCGGGTGCGGGTCGGGATGGAGGTGCGCAGGCTCGCCGACCGGTGTGTGAGCAGGTTGCGCGGGGCGGGGTTGTCCGGGCGGACCATCGTGCTGAAGGTGCGGCGGTACGACTTCTCGACGCTCACGCGGTCCGAGACGCTGCGGGGGCCGACGGACGATCCGGCGGTGGTGCGGGAGGCGGCGGCGCGGTTGCTGGACTCGGTGGACACGACGGGCGGGGTGCGGCTGCTGGGTGTGGGGGTGAGCGGGCTGGCCGACTACACGCAGGAGGATCTGTTCGCGCAGGCGGCGGGGGAGCGGGAGGAGACGGCGGGCGGCGAGGAGGCGGAGGTGGTGGCTGCCGAGGAGGAGGCGGCGGCGCCGGCGGAGCGGCGTTGGCCGGCGGGGCATGATGTGCGGCATGCCGTGTATGGGCATGGGTGGGTGCAGGGGAGTGGGCTGGGGCGGGTCACGGTGCGGTTCGAGACGCCGGATTCTCCGCCGGGGCGGGTGAAGACGTTTCGGGTCGATGATCCGGAGCTGGAGCCGGCGGAGCCGTTGCCGCTCGTGGCGTTGAGACCCGGGGAGGCTGACGTCGGCGAGGTTGCTCGGGGCTCGGGCGCCGGCGGTCTGTGAGCGGAGTGCCGGT
>NZ_JAOCQE010000231.1 GCF_025290915.1 Streptomyces sp. 15-116A
CCCCCCAGGCCCCCCTGGCACCCCCGGCTCACCCGCCCCGCCCGATCCCCACGACCCGCACGAGAAGGCCCCGACGGACCCGCACGGCCCCCAAGGCCCCCGCGAACACCCGCCCGTGGACGACGGAAGCCCGGCGGACGACGAGGACCCGGCGGACGACGAGGACCCCTACGGAGCCACCCCGGGCGTCCACCCGGCCGATCCGCCCGTCGAAGTCCCCCTGGGCCTGCTGTCACGCACCGCCTGGCAGGCCGTCCTGCTCACCGGCGTCGCCTCACTCGTCCTCGGCGTCCTCGTCCTGGTGTGGCCGGGCGCCTCGCTGCTCGCCGCCGGGGTGCTGTTCGGGCTGTACCTGCTGTTCAGCGGCGTCCTCCAGCTCGTCTCCGCCTTCGGCACCCACCGCACCACCTCACTGCGTGTCCTCGCGTTCATCAGCGGTGCCCTGTCGATCCTGCTGGGACTGCTCTGCTTCCGCGGCCCCATGCAGTCGATCCTGCTGCTCGCCCTGTGGATCGGCATCGGCTGGCTGTTCCGCGGCCTCACCCACACCCTCGCCGCGATCCACGACCCCCAGATGCCGGCCCGCGGCTGGCAGATCTTCCTCGGCGTCCTCACCGTCGTCGCCGGCATCGTCCTGATCGACTCGCCGTTCGAGTCGGTCGCCGTCCTCACGCTCGTCGGCGGCTGCTGGCTCGTCGCGGTCGGCGCCGTCGAGGTCGTCACCGCCCTGCGTATCCGCGGCGGGCACGGGCCGCGCGGGCGGATCCCGGCCCCGGTCGGATGAACGGCATAGCCGCCGGGGGAAGCCGCCGCGCACGGCTGCTCCGGGCGCTGGTGCTGCTGCTCGCCCTGCTCCTGCCGGGTGCGCACCTCCAGACGGCCCCGGCGGACCCCGCGGACGCGATCAGCGTCGGCTGGGCCGGGGGCGCGGACGCGACCGTCGAGCACGACCTCCAGGACACCGCGCCGCGGCCGGCGGCCCGCGCCACCACCCGGCATCCCGTCACCGCCCTGCGCCCCACGCCTCCCCCGGTCGCGGCCCACCCGCACCGGGCCCTGTCCCCCGTCCTCCTGCCGGCCGCGGCACACCTCGTGCGCCCGCCGGACGTCCTGCGCTCCGTGGTCCTGCGCTGCTGAGGTCACCGGGCACCGCCCGTCCACCAGCCCGCACAGAGACCGACCGGAAACGAACGGAACAGGAGACCACGTCATGCTGAGGGACCCGTACGCCGTCATGCGCGCCCTGCTGCGCGCCGAGGCCGCCCGCAACGGCACACACCTGCCCCCGAGGACCGACCGCCCGAAGCCCGCCCCCAAGAAGCCGGACACGTCCAAGCACCCACACCCGGCCCACGAACGGAGCCGTGACTGACGAAGCCGAGGCGGCGGAGGCAGGCCATGTCGCTCCCTCCGCCGCACGAAGGCCGGCTGGTCCGGGCATGCCTCGATTCAGGAGCCAGGCCCCGCCATGTCGAGCACGAGCGCGAGCGAGCCGCCGCTACCGCCTCCTGCGGCGCGCCGTGCCGAAGAGGCTGCGGGAGATCTCACGGCCGATCTGCGTGCCCAGCGAGCGTGCCAGGGACGTGAACACCCGGCTCCCCGCGACCTGTTCGACGAGCGAGTCCCGCTCCGCACGCCGCCCGCCACCCCCCTTCGCCGCCTCCCGCACCTCATCCGGCCCCTTGGCCCCGCCGACCCCCCGCACCTCGTCAGGCCCTTTGGCCCCGCCGACCCCTCGCACCTCGTCAGGCCCCTTGGCCCCGCCAGCCCTTCTCACCTCATCGGGCCCCTTCGCCCCGCCCTCCCGCTCGGCCAGGCGTTCGTACGCCGACTCTCTGTCCACAGCCTGTGCATAACGGTCGTACGCCGCCGACGCCCGGACCGCCCGCTCCAGCTCCGCCTCCGGCACCGGCCCCATCAGGGACTCCGGCGCCCGCAGCCGGGTCACGGCGACCGGTGTCGGCGCGCCCCGCTCGCTGAGCACGGTCACCGCGGCCTCCCCGATGCCGAGGCCGGTGAGGACCTCCTCCAGGTCGTACGGGGAGTCGGGGAACGTCTTCACCGTGGCCTTGAGCGCCTTCTGGTCGTCCGGCGTGAACGCGCGCAGCGCATGCTGCACCCGGTTGCCGAGCTGGGCGAGGACCTCGGCCGGTACGTCCTTCGGGGTCTGCGTCACGAAGAACACGCCGACCCCTTTCGAGCGAATCAGCCGCACGGTCTGCGCGATCGAGTCGAGGAAGGCCTTCGAGGCGTCGTCGAACAGCAGATGCGCCTCGTCGAGGAAGAAGACGAGCTTCGGCCGGTCGATGTCACCGACCTCGGGAAGATCGTGGAAGAGATCCGCGAGCAGCCACATCAGGAACGTGGAGAACAGCGTCGGCCGGTCCTGCACGGCGGCCAGCTCCAGCACGGAGACGACCCCGCGCCCGTCCTCGGTCGTCCGCAGCAGCTCCGCCGTGTCGAACTCCGGCTCCCCGAAGAACCCGGAGGCCCCCTGCGCCTCGAAGGCGGTGAGGGAACGCAGGATCACCCCGGCCGTCGCCGTGGACAGACCGCCGATGGATCTCAGCTCCTGCTTGCCCTCGTCCGAGGTCAGAAAGGCGACGACGGCCCTGAGGTCCTTGAGGTCGATCAGCTCCAGGCCCTTGGTGTCGGCGTAGTGGAAGATCAGCTGGAGCGACTGCTCCTGGGTCTGGTTGAGCTCCAGCACCTTGGACAGCAGCAGTGGCCCGAAACTGGTGACCGTGGCCCGCACGGGGATGCCCCGCCCGATGCCGCCGAGGGCGTAGAACTCGGCGGGGAACCCGGTCGCCGACCACCGCTGCTGCACCTCACTCGCGCGTGCCTCGACACGCGGACCCGGCTCGCCCGGCGCGGAGATCCCGGACAGGTCGCCCTTGATGTCCGCGAGGAACACCGGCACGCCCTGCGCGGACAGCTGCTCGGCGATCAGCTGAAGCGTCTTGGTCTTGCCGGTGCCGGTGGCGCCCGCGACGAGCCCGTGCCGGTTGAGCATCGACAGCGGCACCCTGATCTGCGCGTCCGCCCTGCACTCCCCGCCCCAGACGAGGGCGCCCAGGTCGAGCGCGGGCCCGGCGAAGGCGTAACCGGCGGCGATCCGCAGGGCCTCCTCGGGGAGCGCGGGCGCGCCGGCGGGCGCCTCGGGAGCGGTGGCCGGCGGAATCGTTTTGCGCTCGCTCATCTCGGGCCCCTGTTCCCGTTTCATCCGGCTTTCGGGTGTCTTTTTCAGCGTCGCACTGCGTCGCCATGGCTGCGCCCGGAACGTCTGGACCGGTAGGCTTTCCGTGTGATCTTCAAGCGCATCGGAAACGGCCGGCCGTACCCCGACCACGGCCGGGAGAGCACCCGGCAGTGGGCGGACGTCGCGCCGCGCCCGGTCCGCCTCGATCAGCTCGTGACGACCAAGCAGCAGCTCGACCTCGAGACGCTCCTCGCCGAGGACTCGACCTTCTACGGCGACCTCTTCGCGCACGTCGTGAAGTGGCAGGGCGACCTGTACCTGGAGGACGGTCTGCACCGCGCGGTGCGCGCGGCGCTCCAGCAGCGCCAGGTGCTGCACGCACGCGTGCTCGAACTGGACTGATCCGCTCCGCCCTCTGGCGCCCTGGTGTGACCCTTTCGGGTCGGACTGACCCAGTCGAATGATCATCTAGTAGGCAGAGTCGCCTGAGCGCACTACGCTGCGCTCATGAGCATGCTGACTCCCCCCGGCATGGGCGGCCAGTACCGGATCACGGGTGACAAGTACCCGCGGATGCGCCGGCCCCGGCGGCGCGGCAGGCTCGTCGTCCTCACCGTCGCCGGCGCCGCGGTGCTCGGTGTGGCCGGCTGGGGCACGCTCCAGCTGATCGAGGTCTTCACCGGCGGCGGCAACCCCGCGAGCGCGGCCGGCACCAAGGCCGCCTGCGCCGCGAAGGCAAGCCCCTCGCCCCGCGCGAAGGCCCTCCCCGAGCCCGGCACCATCAAGGTCAACGTCCTCAACGCCACGACCCGCAGCGGCCTGGCGAAGAAGACCGCCGACGAGCTGAAGAAGCGCGGCTTCACCATCGGCGAGGTCGGCAACGCGACCAAGCAGTACGACAAGAAGGTCAAGGGCACCGGTGTGCTCCTCGGACCCACCTCCGCGCTCAACACCTCGCTGCCGGTGCTCGGCACCCAGCTCACCGGCGCCGAGCGCCGCACCGACGCCGCCCGCAAGGGCACCGAGGTCGACCTGATCATCGGCGACGGCTTCCGGGCACTGACGAAGAAGGCGGACGCCGACAAGGCCCTGGCCGCCCTGGCCACGCCCTCACCGGCGCCCACCGCGAAGAAGGGGTGCTGAGCGCGCGGCGGCGCTGAGAAGCGCCGGGTCCTACTCCGCCGACCCGTACATCCGGTCCCCCGCGTCGCCGAGGCCCGGCACGATGTAGCCGTGCTCGTTCAGCCGCTGGTCGACCGCGGCGGTCACGACCGTCACCGGGGTGCCGGCCAGCTCGCGCTCCATGACCTCGACGCCCTCCGGCGCGGCCAGCAGCACCACGGCGGTCACATCGTCCGCGCCGCGCTTGATCAGCTCCTGGATCGCCGCGACCAGCGTGCCGCCGGTCGCGAGCATCGGGTCGAGCACGTACACCTGACGGCCGGAGAGGTCCTCCGGCATCCGGGTGGCGTACGTCGAGGCCTGCAGCGTCTCCTCGTTGCGGATCATGCCGAGGAAACCCACCTCGGCGGTCGGCAGCAGCCGGACCATGCCGTCCAGCATGCCGAGCCCGGCCCGCAGGATCGGCACCACCAGCGGGCGCGGGTGGGAGAGCTTCACGCCCGTGGTCCGCTCCACCGGCGTCTGGATGTCGACCTGCTCGGTGCGCACGTCGCGCGTGGCCTCGTAGGCGAGCAGGGTGACCAGCTCGTCGGCGAGACGGCGGAAGGTCGCGGAGTCGGTGCGCTGGTCGCGCAGCGTGGTGAGCTTGTGGGCGACCAGGGGGTGGTCGACGACGTGGAGACGCATGCCCCCAACAGTAGCCGGGCGGCACGGCACCGGCGTCCCCGCGCACGGGCAAGCCCCCCGGCCCGCTTCTCACCCGTTCGCTGGCGTCAAACCGCCCGTCGGGGGGAAGGTGGGAGGGACGGACTGGGGTGGTGAGCCGATGCCTGAGCAGGATTTCCGAGACGATCCGTCGACACGCGGGACGCTCCGCGGCCCGGACGCCCCGCGCGACCGGGACACTCCCGGCGCGCCCGGCGAGTCCGAGACGGACGCGGAACGCCGCCGGCGGCGCGCCCGGTTCCTGCGGGAACTCGCCGAGGCCCGCGCCCTGCGCGACCGTGTCCAGCCGCGCCGCGCCAAGGCCGCCCGGCTGCGGCACGCCATGCGCATGCGGACCTTCCGCTGGTAGGAAGCCCCCGGACACCCCGGCCCGTCGCGGCGCGCACAGCGCCCGGAACCCGGGAAGTTCCCGGCCCACACGGGCGTTTGCCGAAGTGGCCCTGCGGGGACGGGCGGCGAAAGCCGCGTACGATCCGCATGTGGCGACAACGAGTGCGCCGGTGGGTCCCGCACGGACCCGCTCGGCGACAGACGACGCACCATGCGACGCGACATCCGACGCACCATGCGATCAGAACCGCCGGACACAGGGAGCCGAAGACGTCCCTCAGGGGCCTTGTTTCTGCCACGATTCCGAGTGGGTGGGGCTCGGCAGAGCACTTCCCGCCCGCAACCTCCGCCGGGGGGATCCCCAACCGGCACGCCTATGACCAGTGGGAGAGTCACGGTGTACTTCGCCGCACTGCTCGCGCGCACCGAAGACGGGTGGGAAGCGAGCGACACAGAGCTCGACGACGTGGAGACCCTGTCGGATCTGGCCGACCTGGCCCGGGAAGCCTCTCCCGACGAGGACACGGTGCTCGTGCTGATCGAGCAGGAGGAGGGCTGGTTCGGCGTCGTCCGCGTGGACGGCGAGGAGGACCCTCGTATCTACGTCTCCGACGCGGCGGCCGCCGCCCGCAGCAGCTACGGAGAGATCCTGCTCACCGACGAGCTGCTCGGCCGTGAACCCGGGGACGACGGCGCCGACCTGGACGCCCTCGACCTCGACGGCACGGAGGACGGTGAACCCGACAACGACACCGACGCCGCCGACCCCGACGGCGCGACGGACACCGGTGCCGCCGGCGCCGTGCCGCACGGGCCGGTCGGTGACGCTCAGGTCCTGGACGACCTGGGCGTGAGCGAGAAGGAGCTGCGTTCCCTGACCGAAGACGCCGTCAACACGATCGCCGAGGCCCTCGGTGCCTCGGAGGTCCTGGAGACCGTCCGCTGACCATGCACAACACACCAGGACCGCCGGATCCGGTACGCGATCCCTGGCGGCCCGCGATGCGGCTCGCCCTGGAGGAGGCCGAACTGGCCGTCCGCGGCGGGGACGTGCCCGTGGGCGCGGTGGTGCTGGGCCCGGACGGCAGCACCGTGCTGGCCTCCGCTCACAACGAGCGCGAGGCCGGCGGCGACCCCACGGCACACGCCGAGGTGCTCGCGCTGCGGCGGGCCGCCGCGAAGCTCGGCGAGTGGCGGCTGGCCGGCTGCACCCTGGTGGTGACGCTGGAGCCCTGCACGATGTGCGCGGGCGCGATCCAGCAGGCCCGGGTGGACCGGGTCGTCTACGGCGCCCGGGACGAGAAGGCGGGCGCGGTCGGCTCCCTGTGGGACGTCGTCCGCGACCGGCGCCTGAACCATCGCCCCGAGGTGATCGAGGGCGTCCTCGCCGAGGAGTGCGCCCGCCCGCTGACGGAGTTCTTCCGCGGCCGGTGACCTCCGCGGGCGCCCCGCATATCGATTTCAGACCATGCCGCACTGTGCTGTAAGGTCTCCCTCGGTAGCGTGTCCGAGCGGCCGAAGGAGCTCGCCTCGAAAGCGAGTGTGGCGCAAGTCACCGAGGGTTCAAATCCCTCCGCTACCGCTTGTGAAGGGCCTCGTCGTCGGACGGGGCCCTTCGTGCGATCATGGGGCCCGCTCGGCGCGTGACGTCTGCGCATCACCGTGACAACCGTGACAGGGGAGGGCCGCGATGGCGGTGAACTCTAAGAAGGTCGCCGTGTACGTCGTCGCGGTGTTCGTGCTGTACGTGATCATCACGGACCCGGAGAAGGCGGCCGACTACGTCCAGATAGGGTTCGAGGGCGTTTCGGAGGCCGCGAAGGCCATCGGTGACTTCATGACCTGGCTGGCCAACGGAGGAAAGTGATGATCCGCCACCTGGTGCTGTTCAAGCTGAACGAGGGCGTCGAGCGGGACGACCCGCGGGTCGTGAAGGGTGTCGAGGCCTTCCGCTCGCTGGAGGGCAAGATCCCGGAGATCCGCTTCTGGGAGTGCGCCTGGAACATCAGCGACCGGCCCATCGCCTACGACTTCGCCATCAACTCGGCGTTCGACGACGCGGAGGCGCTGCGGCGGTATGTGGAGCACCCGGAGCATCAGGCGGGGGTCGGGCAGTGGCGGGAGTTCGCCACGTGGGTGATCGCCGACTACGAGTTCTGAGCGTTCGGGTCCGCCCCGTTCCCCGAGGTCTTCCGGCCCCCCGCCGTCACGGCGGGGGGCTTTCGTGTGCCTTATGCACCTGTTCGCGCTCAACACGAAATATGCGGTGCTTGCACACGGTTAGCCTGTCTTGTGATGCTATGACCGCTTTTGACGGATGAGTTGACGGATAAGAGGTGGCGTTGACCGTGTCGGCCAGTACTGCGCCGCCCCAGGACGAGGTGCCCGCGACCGCGACCGCGACTGCGACCGCAACCGCGCCCGCGCCCGTCCCGGCCAAGCGCCGGGGCGCCGACACACGGGCGCTGACCCAGGTCCTCTTCGCCCAGCTCAAGGACCTCGAGCCGGGCACGCCGGAGCACACCCGCGTACGCGCGGCGCTCATCGAGGCCAATCTCCCGCTGGTGCGCTACGCCGCCGCGCGGTTCCGCTCGCGCAACGAGCCGATGGAGGACGTGGTCCAGGTCGGCACCATCGGGCTCATCAACGCCATCGACCGCTTCGACCCGGAGCGGGGCGTGCAGTTCCCCACGTTCGCGATGCCGACAGTGGTCGGCGAGATCAAGCGGTACTTCCGCGACAACGTGCGCACCGTGCACGTACCGCGCCGGCTGCACGAGCTGTGGGTGCAGGTCAACAGCGCGACGGAGGACCTCACCACCGCGTTCGGGCGGACGCCGTCCACCGCGGAGATCGCCGAGCGGCTGCGCATCAGCGAGGAGGAGGTGCTGTCCTGCATCGAGGCGGGACGGTCGTACCACGCCACCTCGCTGGAGGCCGCGCAGGAGGGGGACGGGCTGCCGGGGCTGCTGGACCGGCTCGGCTACGAGGACCCGGCGCTGGACGGCGTGGAGCACCGCGATCTCGTACGGCATCTGCTGGTGCAGCTGCCCGAGCGGGAGCAGCGGATCCTGCTGCTGCGGTACTACAGCAATCTCACGCAGTCGCAGATCAGTGCGGAACTCGGGGTCTCGCAGATGCATGTGTCGCGGCTGCTGGCGCGTAGTTTCCAGCGGCTGCGGTCCGCGAACCGGATCGACGCGTAGGCTCGGCACGAGGCTCGTCCGTCGGCGGACAGACGTTCGCTCTATCGCCGGGGCGGGCGAATCCCTCACCAGTGGCGTTGTGTGCGGTTCTGGGCCGAAACACCGTCAGACCCCTTGTTTCCAGGGCTGATTCGTATCTCAGATGTCGACATGTCACTACAGCGCGTTGCCGACATGTGACATTCTGCGGGAAGCGCGTTTGCCGGGGCTTCGGCGCCGGTATTCAGGTGAAGGCTGCGTTCCTCAGACGGGAGCGTTCGCCGCGACCGTCCCGCGACCCAAAGGGGGTGGCATGTCCGCAGACCAGGGCAGCTCGAAGGTGCTCACGCTCGCGGAGAGCGAGACAGCTCCCGATGCTCTCGACGCACTCGGCCCCGTCCCGACCGTCGTTCCGCCTCTCGTCCCGCCTGTCGACGAAGGCGCGGCGCTCGACGCCGAGCCTGCTCCGGAGCTTCCGGCCGCGTCGGCTCTCGACACCCGCACCCTGTCCCGCTCCCTGTTCCTGCGGCTCGCCGCGCTCGACGAGGACAGCCCGGAGCGGGCGTACGTCCGGGACACGCTGATCGAGCTCAATCTGCCGCTCGTGCGCTACGCGGCGGCGCGGTTCCGCTCGCGCAACGAGCCGATGGAGGACATCGTCCAGGTCGGCACGATCGGGCTGATCAAGGCGATCGACCGGTTCGACTGCGAACGGGGCGTGGAGTTCCCGACGTTCGCGATGCCGACGGTGGTCGGGGAGATCAAGCGGTTCTTCCGGGACACGTCGTGGTCGGTGCGGGTGCCTCGGCGGCTGCAGGAGCTGCGGCTGGCGCTGACGAAGGCGAGCGACGAGCTGTCGCAGAAGCTGGACCGGTCGCCGACGGTGACGGAACTGGCGGCTGTGCTGGGCGTGTCCGAGGAGGACGTCGTCGACGGGCTCGCGGTCGGCAACGCGTACACGGCGTCGTCGCTGGACTCGCCGGCGCCGGAGGACGACGGCGGGGAGGGCTCGCTGGCGGACCGGCTGGGGTACGAGGACACGGCGCTGGAGGGTGTCGAGTACCGGGAGTCGCTGAAGCCGCTGCTGGCGAAGCTGCCGCCGCGGGAGCGGCGGATCATCATGCTGCGGTTCTTCGCGAACATGACGCAGTCGCAGATCGGGGAGGAGGTCGGCATCTCGCAGATGCATGTCTCGCGGCTGCTGACGCGGACGTTGGCGCAGCTGCGGGAGGGTCTGATCTCCGACTGACGCGGTGTTGTGGCCGCCGGGGTGCCTTGAGGGGCGCAACGGCGGCCGCCGTGTTGTCTGAGGGGGACTACTTCAACGCGAGCCAGGCGACGGCAGCGACGACGGCTACGGCGACGATGACGCCGAGGATGAGCCCGATGCGGGGGCCGCCACCGGATGCGCCGGACTGGCGGGCCTGGGGGGCCTCGTCGACGAACGCGCGGAACATCTGGGTGCTGCCGGCGGGGTCGTGGTTGCCCTGCGGGTTGTGGGTGTCAGCCATGCCCCGAGACCCTAGCGAATCCCTGGGCGGGGGCCCAAGCGGGGGGCGGTGCGGGTGTGGTGGGGGTTCGCGTGGCCATGCCTGCGGCGCCACCGCGGCTCCGGTGGGGGCTTGTGTAGCGCCCACGGTGGGTGGGTGAGTCGGGGCCGGGGCGGTGGTGTCCGTCCTCGGTCTGGCGCGAAATGGGTGACTTGGAGAGGTACTGGCGCGGACGCGCCAGCCGCTGCGGGCAGACACCACCGCCCCGT
>NZ_JAOCQE010000232.1 GCF_025290915.1 Streptomyces sp. 15-116A
GCAGAACTCCTTGAAGCGGGACGGCAGTCGGGGCGACCACAGCACGGTCAGGTTGGGCTCGGGGGCCGGGCCCAGGTTGTAGAGAGTCTGCAGGAAGCGGAAGGAGGTGCGGGTGACGAGCGGCCGGCCGTCGGTGCCGATACCGCCGATGGACTCGGTCACCCAGGTCGGGTCACCGGAGAAGAGTTCGTCGTACTCGGGGGTGCGCAGGAACCGTACGATCCGCAGCTTGATCACGAAGTCGTCGATCAGCTCCTGGGCGCGGGTCTCATCGATGAGCCCCTCGTCCAGATCGCGCTGGAGATAGACGTCGAGGAAGGTGGAGGTGCGGCCCAGCGACATCGCGGCACCGTTCTGCTCCTTCACCGCGGCCGAGAAGCCCAGGTAGAGCCACTGCACGGCCTCGTGCGCGGTCGTGGCCGGCCGGGTGACGTCGCAGCCGTACGTGGCCGCCATCCGCGCCAGCTCGCCCAGTGCCTTGATCTGCTCGGCCAGTTCCTCGCGGTCGCGGATGACGTCCGGGCTGGAGGGCTCGGCGTCCAGCAGGACCCGCTCGGCGCGCTTGGCCTCGATCAGCCGGTCGGTGCCGTACAGCGCGACGCGACGGTAGTCGCCGATGATCCGGCCACGGCCGTAGGCGTCCGGCAGGCCGGTGATGATCCCGGCCCTGCGGGCGGCGCGCATCTCGGCGGTGTAGGCGTCGAAGACACCGTCATTGTGGGTCTTGCGGTAGCTGCCGAAGACCTTGCTCACAAACGGGTCGGGCTCGTAGCCGTACGCCTTCAGACCGTTCTCCACCATCCGCAGACCGCCGTTCGGCATGATCGCCCGCTTCAGCGGGGCGTCGGTCTGCAGGCCGACGATCAGCTCACGGTCCGGGTCGATGTAACCGGGCGCGTGCGAGGTGATCGTCGACGGGGTGGCGGCGTCCACGTCGAGGATGCCGCGCCGCCGCTCCTCGGGGAACAGGGCGCTGACCTTCTCCCAGACCGTGCGGGTGCGCTCGGTCGGGCCGGTCAGGAAGCCTGCGTCTCCTTCGTACGGCGTGTAGTTGGCCTGGATGAAGCCGCGCACATCTACCTGGTCCCGCCAGTGCGTACCGGAGAAGCCTCGCCATGCCTCGGTCGTGGCCCGGGGTCCAGCTGTCACCGTTGCCGTCATCGCCGGTCTCTCCCTCACTTGCACTCAGGATCTCTGCACTGTCGATGCTCCTCGCCCGCGATCCCTGCTGGGAGGGCCTGTCGGCGTACCCGGGGCACGCCGTCAGTCCCTCGCGTGCCGGGCCGTTGGGCCCGGTCAGGGAACGGACCTCGCCCTCGGCGAGCAGGTGGCGGCGAGCGACCGGGGCACCCCCGCCGATGAGCGGGGGTGCCCCGGTTTGACCGGCATGCGGCCCTCAGAGCAGCCAGCGGTTGCGGCTGACGAAGGGCAGGCGTGCCCAGGCCCTGCCGAGCCCCCACGTGGCGCCTGCGCCTGCTGCCGCGAGGGCGATGAGGACGACGGCGTAGATGAGGTGGTAGTCGACGAACGGGTTGGTGGACATGCTCGGCGATCCGTCGGACAGGTGCTGGGCCGGAGGCCACTCCGCGATCCACATCAGGGCCATCATGGCGGTGCCGGCGACCGCGGCGAGCCGCAGGCCGATACCGAGGATCAGCGCCAGGCCGACGCCGAGCAGGCCCAGCATGAACAGCCAGTTGGCCCACGCGGCCCCGGCCCAGTCGTGGAAGGTGGACTCCATCGGCCCGACCGTCACGCCGCTGAGGAAGCCCTTGGTCGGCGAGCCGCCGTCGATCCAGCCCTTGCCGGACGGCGTGGCGTAGCCGAGGCCGAAGGTCTTGTCGAGGAACGCCCACAGGAAGACGAACCCGGTCAGCAGGCGGAGTCCGGCGAACACGTACGCGCGGGTCGCCGTCGCCGCGGCGGTCGTCTCGTCGGCGGAGGCGGGAGCCGTCCCCGCCCTGCGCAGGGACGGGAAGCGGAATCCCTGATGCCGGTGGGGGTGGTCGTGCACTGCCATGATGCTCATCCCTTTCGAAGGGTGCGACGCGCGGAATGTGGACGACTTTCGTTGCGCCTTCAATGTCCCGCGTCGTCAGCGCCCGGAAGAGGGGCTGCAGGGCCCGGCCAGCGGGCCGAACGGCCCCTCCGTCCGGGCCCGTTGGCGTCGGTCAGCCGTCCCAGGACCAGTCGGCGACCTCCGGAAGGTCGGTTCCGTGGGCGCGGATCCAGTCGTGGTGGCGCAGCCGGGCGTCCTCCATCCGCTGGCGTACGGCCGCGGCGCGCACCGCCAGGCCGGGGACGCGGTCGATGACGTCCATGACCAGGCGGCAGCGAGGAGCTTGTTGGAGTGCCAGGAGGCGGCCAGCGGCCCGGTCTCCGCCTCGCCGTCCCCGACGACACAGGCGACCAGCAGGCCGGGGTTGTCCAGCGCGGCCCCGTAGGCGTGCGAGAGGGAGTAGCCCAGCTCGCCGCCCTGTGGATGGAGCCCGGCGTCTCAGGCGCGACGTGGCTGGGCACCCCTCCGGGGAAGGAGAACTGCTTGAACAGCCGGGCCATGCCGGCCGCGTCGCGGGTGATGTCTGGATACGTCTGGGTGTACGAGCCCTCCAGCCAGGAGCCCGCGACCACCGCGGGGCCGCCGTGGCCGGGGCCCCAGATGCACAGGGCGTCCAGTTCCCGGGCCCGGATGACGCGGTTGAGGTGGGTGTAGACGACGTTCAGGCCGGGTGAGGTGCCCCAGTGGCCGAGCAGCCGCGGCTTGACGTGCTCCGGGCGCAGCGGCTCGGCCAGCAGGGGGTTGGCCATGAGGTAGATCTGGCCGACGGACAGGTAGTTCGCGGCGCGCCAGTGGGCGTCCAGCAGCCTCAGCTCGTCGTCGGAGAGCGGGGTCGGCGTCCGCTGCGTGTCGACGGACATCATCGGGTCCCTTCCGGATCGGGGCTCGGTCGGAGGTGCATGCGGGTGGTGCATGCGGGTCCGTACCTCCCCACACTCCCCCGACGCGCCGGGCACCCGACAGGGCCGACCGGACCATCCCGGAATCGCGGTGCCCGTCATCCGGTCGGCACGAGCACGACAGGGCAGTGGGAGTTCTGCAGCAGGACGTGCGCGACCGGGCCGACCGGTGGCCCCAGCCGGACCGCGCTCCGGCGCATGCCGATGACCACGACGCCGGCCTCGCGCGTGCCCGCCAGCAGGGCGTGGGCCGGGCCGGTGCGGACCGTGCGGCTGTCGACCTCCACCTGGGGATACTCCTCCCTCAGTCGGGCGATACTGAACCGCGGCACGGCTTCTTCCGCCACGTCGATCCGGGCCTGGCGCTCCTGGCCTCGGCTCGTCGCGGCCACCAGCGAGGGCAGTTCGGGCGTGGTGTGCCGGTGCGTCGAGGCATGCAGGACACGCAGCCGGACGCCGCGCCGTGCCGCTTCCTGGAAGGCATAGGCGGCTGCGGCCTCGTCTGCGCCGCTCTCCAGACCGAGCAGTACCCCGTGTCCCTCGTCGCAGGGATGGTCCCCGCGTACGACCATCAGGGGACCGTGCACGTGCGCGGCAAGGCGCCAGCTCACCGAGCCCGCAAGCAGACCGGAGACGGTGCCGAACCCCCGGGTGCCCACGACGGTGAGGGCCGCGTCCTCACTCTCCCGCGCCAGCGCCCGCACGGCGCCGTCCTCCACGGCCCTGGTCTCCACCGGCAGACCGGGATGGCGGTCGTAGACCCGTGTGGCGGCCGACGCCAGCACCGGCCCCGCCTCGTCGCGGTCGGCCACGGCGTAGACGACGCGCAACGCGGTGCCGCGGCGCACCGCTTCCTCGGCGGCCCGGTCCAGGGCCCGTACGGCGACCAGTGAACCGTCCACTCCGGCGACCACATGACGATCAGTCATTGTCCTGTTCCTTCCCTTCCGTGCGCGGGGTGTTCACCCCTCGGCGTGACGCCGAGGGCGGTGGCGAACCCACGCCGTCGATGGGGCGTCGATCCCACGACGGGTCCACGGCGGGTCCACGAAGGATGCTCGGCGTCCGCGGCGGCCAGGGGCAGGGGCCGATGGAACCCCTCGGCACGCCGTGCGGCCCGTCCAGTCGGGACGAAAGGCCCGGGCAGACCCCGGCCGGGCCGGACGAGCGGGCTCCCGGGGACGGCGGCAGGAGACCTTCAAGCGCTGAGGTCCACGCCATACAGGGTGCGTCCGCCGATGAGCTCGCGCCCGGTGACCAGCTCAGGCTCGATGCGGAGGAAGACCTCCTGCGGCGCGGGCACCCAGGAGACCGGGCCGGTACCGGTCAGGCGTTCATGCTCGTCGGGGTCGGTCACCACCGTGGCCGAGCCTGTGACGACAACGCTCCAGCCGGAGTGCCGGGTCGCGTCGACGTCGTCTGCCTCGAAGGCGACCACCGCGCCGTCGACCGCGCGGACCAGATCCGAGGCCGCTGAGGTGCGCAGCAGGACCGCGCCGTCGTCGTCGAGGCTGAAGTTCACCGGGAGGACGGCGGGCAGGGCCCGGTGCGTGAAGACGATGCGGCCGACGGGCACCTTGGCCATCAGCCGCAGACACTCGTACCGCCCGAGTTCGCGGAAACCGTCGTTGGGGTACATGAGCCAACCTGTCTTTCGCCTGGTACAGCGGTACTGCGGCTTTCCATCCTGAACCGCGTGAGACGGGGAATGAGGGGGCCATCGGTCCCGGCCGGCCCGGAGAACGACCCGTGTCACACCGCGATCGATCCCCCCGTGGTCCCGGCCCTTCCGGGGAGGCGCTGGCATCGTTTGGACCGGTCGGCCGTTTCACCCCCGCACGGCGGGCGCGGCCGACCCCACCCGAACCGGGCGGTAGGGCCGACCGGCCCTACCGCCACCTCGCTTTGCCCTGTTGTCTCAGACCATGTCCGGAATTGACCCCAGGTCCGCGCCTCACCACACGGAACACACCGTCGGTGAAACCACCGTCGTGGAGCTGCGCGGCGAGATCGACATCTTCACGGCGCCGCCCCTCGCGGCCCGGCTGGAGGCCCTGACTGCCGGCCCGCACCCCGATCTGGTGCTCGACCTGCGTTCCACGGCCTTCATCGACTGCACCGGCCTGGGCGTGCTGTGCCGGGCACGGAACCGAGCCGAGGCACGGTACGGCCGGCTGCGGCTGGTCACCGACAGCACCGGCTTCCGGCGGATCCTTCGCGCCGTGGGCCTGGCAGGTGTCTTCGAGCTGCACTCCAGCCTGAGCGCGGCCCTGGACCGTACGTCCGCGGCCGTCGCCGCGGGCTGAATGGCGGGACGGGTGGCTAGCAGCTTGCCTGCGCCTCCTCGAGCACCGCGCGCGCGGCGCGCCGCGGGCTCGCCGCGCCCTCGGGGCCGTAGCCGAGGCGGATGAGCATCTGCGCATGGCCGGTCCGCCCGGGCGTCGGGCTCAGGGACCTGCGCAGGTCCGGCCACTCCAGCGCCTGGTGCAGCAGGGAAGCGCGCAGTCCATGGGCGGTGGCGAGGAGCCACACGTGCTGGAGTGCCTGTCCGGCCCGCAGCCAGTCGGCGCGGCGGTCGTGCTCGGTGATCAGGACAGCGATGGTGGGCGCCACCTCGAACAGCTGGGCGATGAGCCGCTCGGTGTGCCGCTGCGCGGTGAAGTCCCGCAGGGGAAGACGTTCGCGGGAATCCTGGGGGCCGAGCACTGCCTGTGGCAGGCCCACATCGGGAGTGGGCCGCCGGTCGTGGTGCACCCAGCGGTTGCTCTCCGCAGCGCGGTCGGCGTCGATGCGGTTGCGGCGCTCGGCTTCCGCGGTCAGGCGGAGCAGCCGCGCCGTCTCGACGGGGTCGGGGAACCACAGCCGCGCGCCCTCCACGCGGGCCGCTTCACCGAGTTCGCTGCGCAGCTGCGGTGGCAGCGGCCGGCCCGAGAAGGGCAGGCGGCTGCTGTGCCTGCGCCAGATCGCTTCATACAGGTCGGTGCGATGCCCCGTGGGGCGGCCGGCGGCCCCGGCCACGCGGACGACGGCGAGCAGGGCGGGGTCCTCCGGGGAGGGCAACAGGCGCCTGACCGGTGACCATCCGCAGTGCGCGATCGCGACCCGGAGATTCAGCAGGCTCGCCCCCGCCGACAGGTGCAGGGCGCGGCCTGCCGGGTCCGTGTGCCGCAGGCCGCGTTCGGGGGCGGCGCGCACCTGGAGCGTGGCCGACTCGGCGTCCAGGCGGAAGCGCCAGGGCTGGGTGTTGTGGATCGAGGGCGCGGCGACCGCGGCCGACACGCAGGTCTCCGGAATCACCCTGTCCAGAACTGTGCTGTGCATGATGTCCTCCTCACGCGTCGGCATGCGACCGGGGGTGCTGTCCTACGAGCGTGGGCGCCCGGCCACCGCGCAGTGAGGGGCCGATGGTCCCGCCGCCGGGCCCGGACGGGCCACACCTCACCGCGTGCGCGGCGGACGGGCACACTGCCGTGCCTGCCTCCTCCGGCCACCTCCGCGTATGGGCTGAACGTTTCGACATCGACTACGAGTTGGTCCCGTCCGGCCCTCCGATGCTGCCTGGTCGGCCCATGCCCAGGCTTTCTGTCGGCTGTCACCTTCGTGACCGTCACGATGCAGAGGAGGGGCAGACCGATGGATGGCAGCTGGCGTGCGAAGCAGAAGTTCTGGCGGTGGCGGAACAACCCTCCCCCACTCTCGGCTTCGCTCGAGCGGGGGGACCCCCACGACGGCGCGGTGACATCGTCGAAGCGTGGGTCGTGCCGGCCGTGTGGGTGGTCATGGCGGTGGGCGGCGCGGTCGTCGCTCTGGTGACGGCTCACGCAGCCGACGAGGTGTTCGCCCAGCAGCGCGCCGAGCGCTTCTCCGTGCGCGGTGTGCTCCTCGCCGACGTCCCGCGGAGCGTGTCGGGGGCCGGGAGCAGCAGCGACAAGACCGCCGCGCGAGTCCGGTGGACGGACCCCGACGGTTCCGTCCACACCGACAGGACCCTAGGCCCTGTCGTCAAATCCCCGTCGTCCGCCCGGAGGGCGGGCCTGGCGGCGGCGTGGGGGCACCTCCCGCCCGAGCCGTGCGAAGCGCGGTTCGAGGGTGGGGGAGCGTGCTCTCGGCGTGCCGGGCGTCGACCGGCGTACTGGTTGTACGTGGTCGGCGCCCGGTGCGGCGAGTGGGGGCACCTCCCACGCCCTTAAGGCAGTGGGGGAGCGTGCATGGCGTCGCCAGGCAGACGGGGATTCGACGACAGGGCCTAGTGGACACCGCTCTGAAGGCCGGGTCCAGGGTCGTTGTCTGGACGGACGGGCGGGGCGAGATCACCGCTGAACCGCCCAGTGGCACGGAAGCGGCTGCCGAAGCCGGTGTTCTGGCCGCCGGGGCCGCGCTCGCCTTCGCCGGCCTCGTCTGCGGCGCCGGAGCCCTCTCACGGTGGAGGCTCCAGAGGCAGCGCATCGAGCAGTGGGGCAGGGACTGGGACCTGGTCGGTCCTCAGTGGAGTCACAAGACCGGATGATCCACGCCTGGCCACGGCCGCCGGAGTGTGGTCAAGGCTTACGAGGACACGGGCGGGCGGGTCACCTGCCTCCAGGAGCTCCAGTTCGGCCCACGGGACATTGCACTGTGGGCCGCCCCCTCCCCCAGGGCGAGGCATCTCAGCCGACGATCAGGTCGGCACGCACCAACGTCCCCGACCTCCCGTGAACGATCTCGTACGCGGCGTCGAGGGCTCCGATGGCCGCCAGTGCTCCGGTGCGCTCGACGAACCGGGCGGCGGCCTCCGCCTTGGGGCCCATGGAACCGTCGGGGTAGCCGGCGCGGCGCAGGTCGTCGGGCGTTGCGTCGAGGACGGGCTGCTGGTCGTGGGTGCCATAGCCGGCATAGACGCACGGGACGTCGGTGAGGATGAGCAGGAAGTCGGCCTTGAGGTCCTCGGCGAGCACAGCCGCCGTGAGGTCCTTGTCGACGATCGCGTCGATGCCGGTCAGTGCGCCGGTGTCGTTGTCGGCGGTGACAGGGACGCCTCCACCGCCGGCGCACAAGACCACGGCGCCGCTGCCGAGGAGGTCGTGGATGGTCTCGCTCTCCAGAATCCGTTCGGGCGACGGTGAGGGGACCACGCGGCGCCAGCCTCTGCCGTCCTTGGCGATGTGCCAGCCGTGCCTGCGGGCCAGGGATTCGGCGATCTTGCGGGAGTACACCTGGCCGACGAACGTCGTGGGCCGGCCGAATGCCGGGTCGTCGGCCCGCACGAGGGTATGGGTGACCAGCGCGGCGATCCGGTGCCCCGGCAGCACGTCGTACAGCGCGCGGACCAGCAGCGAGCCGATCATCCCCTGTGTCTGGGCACCGAGCAGGTCCAGAGGGTAGGGAGCCCTCAGCACCGGATCGGCGGCGCTCTCCTCGGCGAGAAGACCGAGCTGCGGCCCGTTGCCATGGGTGACGACGATCTCGTGTTCCAGGGCCAGGCCGGCGATCGCGGTGGCCACCCGGTCGATATTCGCCTCCTGAACGTGGGCGTCGGGACGATCGCTCCGGCGCAACAGGGCGTTGCCGCCCAGGGCGATGACGATACGCATGGCTTTGGACCTCCAGGGTGGCTACGAACACAGCGCTGATGGTGCGCAACCGGTTCTCCGCCTGATCGAAGGCGATAGAAAGCGGGCGCGGAGAAGACCTCGGTCGACCAGGCCTGGCTGCACAAGTGACCGCCGTGGAGACCACCAGAAGAACCACGAACAGCCTCCAGAACTCCGAGGTCATGACGTAACCACAACTGCACCCCCTTCCACCGAGTCGACTTTCGTCTTCATCGAACATCCGGAGCCGTTCCGGCACAGGGTGCCGAAGGACCCGGACGCGGTGCCGGTCGGCCCGGCCATGGGGCCTGGTGGCCCATCGTCCGGCACAGGGCACGGGAGCACGCTGGAAGCGGCCGATCCCACGACGCCCTGACTGGAGGCACGTCATGAACGCTCCCGCCACGGCCGGCATGCTGCAGGCCCTGCCCGCCGAGCACCGGCAGCGGCTGATGCGCTGCGCCCGGGAGGTGTCGTTCCCCCAGGGCACCCGCCTCTGCGAGGAAGGGGGCCGCGCCGACCGGTTCTGGATCATCCGCACCGGCAGTGTCGCTCTCGACATGCGCGTGCCCGACCGCCAGCCCGCCGTCATCGAGACCCTCCGGCACAACGAACTCATCGGCTGGTCCTGGCTGTTCGCCCCGCACTCCTGGCACCTGGGCGCCGAGGCGACCAGCCCGGTGCGCGCCTACGAGTTCGATGCCACCGCGATCCGTTCGATGTGCCAGGACGACCCCGCGCTCGGCGCGAGCGTCGCCCACTGGGTGGGCGGCGTTCTCGCCCACCGGCTGCGCTCGACCCGCACCCGGCTGCTCGACCTGTACGCCCCCTATGGCAGCGGCAGCCTCCTGTGACGACACCGACGACTCGAAGCGACAGCGCCCCGGGAGGCACGATGCACGGCAGCCCGCACATCGTCAGCGACGCGATGACGCACACCGTCGCCGCCATCGGCCGCGGCGCCTCCTTCAAGGAGATCGTGCGGACGATGCAGGACTGGAAGGTCAGCGCCCTTCCCGTCCTGGAGGGCGAGGGCCGCGTCGTCGGGATCGTCTCCGAGGCCGATCTGCTGCACAAAGAGGAGTTCCGCGACAGCGACCCCGACCTCGCCAACGCCGGCGCGGTGACCGCCGGGGAGCTGATGACCTCCCCCGCCCTCACCGTCCACGCGGACGCGACCCTCGCCCGGGCCGCGCGGACCATGGCACACGCCAAGGTCAAGCGGCTCCCGGTCGTCGATGAGCTGGGCATGCTGCAGGGCATCGTCAGCCGCGCCGACCTGCTGAAGGTGTTCCTGCGCGAGGACGAGGAGATCGCGGAGGAGGTCCGCCGGGAGGTGGTGTCCTACCTCTTCCCCGCGCCGACGTCCGCCGCGCGTGTGGCCGTGCGGGACGGGATCGTGACGCTCAGCGGCCGCATCCGCGGCACGTCCCTGGTCCCCGTGGCCGCACGTCTGATCCGCGCCGTTGAAGGGGTCGTGGACGTGGAGTTCGACGTCAGCGGGCCCGGTCGTCCCTCGGAGCACGCCCCTCACAGCGAGAACCCCTCAGCCTCGTGAACCACCCGAGCGAACACTGAGTCGCGGCACGGCCTACCGCCTCCCTTGCGGTGGACCAGGGACTGCTGCAGGACACTGGATCCTGTCCCTCGTCACCCCGTCCACACGCAACTCAGCTGCCGTTCCTCACGGCACCTTTCGACACGGCTCATCAGCTCCGCGGGGTGACGCCCGTGGGGCACGGTACGACGGCAGTGACCGTCTTGCCCGCC
>NZ_JAOCQE010000233.1 GCF_025290915.1 Streptomyces sp. 15-116A
GCTGGCCCGGGGTTCGGCGCGGCGACCGGATCCCCGGGCGGGACGGGGGCCGGCGGCCTGGAGGCCGCCCCGGCACCGGTGACGTCCCTCGGCCACCCGGGGCCGGGGAGGCACGCGGAGGGTGAGTTCCGGGGCGGGGCGTCGGACAGTACCGAGGACGCGGGGGCGGCGGCCGCCACCCCGTCGGGAGTGACCCCTCTCGCCCACCCTGCTGCCCGGCGGCGCACCCGTCGGCCCCTCAAGGTCGCCTTCGGGGCCCTCGTCGCTGCCGCTGCCGCGAGCGTCGTCGTCGGGATGGGGTGGCTCGTGACGCAGACCGGGACGTCCTCCGACGACGCCGGGAGCAAGGCTGCCGCCGACAGTGCCGCCGGCGAGCAGGGGGGCGGGGTCGCCTTCGGCAGCCCCCGCTATCTCGCCTGCGCCCGCACGGTCGTGGAGGGCACGGTCTCCGCCGTGAAGCCGACGCCGTCCGGCGAGTTCGAGCGCGTCACCCTCACCGTGACCCGCCCCTACAAGGCCGAGGAGGGGAGGACCGAAGAGCTCACCTTCCCGATCGCCACCGTCGGCCGGCCCCGTCTCCACGTCGGCGCTCTCGTGCTCGTCGGCATACCGCTGGGGGACCAGTTCCCTGACATGGTGATCGTCGGTGAGAAGAACATCGCCCCCGAGCGGGCCCGGATCACCGCGTCCCTCCCCGAGTCCCGCACCCTCACCTGCGAATGACGGGATGACGAAGGGCGGGCGTCCACTTCCGGACGCCCGCCCCTCGCTCATCTCACCTTGCTCATCTCAGCCGAAGGCGTTACGGCACGACCTTCTCGATCGCCACGCTGCCCAGGCCCGCGACCGTGCCGCGCGCGTTGACCAGCTGGACGCGGCCGAAGAAGGCACGCCCCTCGGGAGCCGCCGCGGCGGCCGTGACCTTGGCGGAGACCTCCGCCGAGTCACCCGTGCCGAGCTTCACCGGCGCCGCGTCGTCGACCGTCACGGAACCGAGCGTGGCCGCGAAGAACACGTCCCGGTAGTCGTAGTCCGTCGAGCCCGCCGGGACCGAGTAGCCCACGACCTCCACCGTGTACGTACCGGCGGCCGGCTTGGCGATGGACACCGACTCCTCCGAGTCGCCGTCGGCGGACTGGGCGACCTCGTTGCCGTCCTTGTCGTAGACCGTGAGGTCCAGGTCGGCGGCGGTGTCGGACACCTTGCCGATGGCCACGTCGAGCGAGGCGGCACCCTCGGGCACCTCGACCGTCACGGTCTTCTTCTCACCCTGCTTGATCGCCGGGCGGTCCGTCTTCGCCGAGCCGAGCGGCCCGCCGACCAGCTTGCCCTCCAGGGCGGCGAACTGGTTGGTCACCTTCCAGGACGCGGCGGCCGGCGTGCCGACCTTCGCCTCCGGCACGGTCACGGTCTCCGGCTCGAAGGCCGCGCCGAGCACGGCGACGTCCAGCTTGTACGGGTTGTCGAGCAGCGGCGAGGTGCGGCGCGACTCGACCTCGATCTCCCACACGCCCGGCTGCGGGTCGGCGTACGAGCGCAGGTCGGGGCGGCAGGTGTTGGCCGGGTTGGTGTAATTCGGGTAGCAGTTGATCGTCGACGTCGGGTCGGCCGGGACGCCGTACGGGTGGATGGCGATGAACCGGGTCTGGCTCTTGTCCTTCAGCCCGCTCATCGCGACCTCCAGTGTCTTCGCGCCCTCGGGCACGGTGACGAAGTAGGAGGTGTGGCTGTTGCGCTGCACCGAACCGGACGCGGCGAAGGTGTGCTTCAGCGGAGCGGAGACGACCACGGTCGTCATGATCTGCCGGTCCACACCCTCGGTGCGCGGGTCGTCGACCTCCAGGATCGCGCTCTTGATGCCGGCCGAGCCGGGCGCGGCCTGGACCTTCACGGTCACCGGCTTGTTCAGCGGCAGCGCGATGTCGTCGTCGCCGAGGATGCGGAAGGTGCGGCCGGCGTTGTTCTCGATGTCGAGCTCGTGCCGGATCGCGCGGTCGGGGCCGGACGTACGGGTGATGGTGACGTCGTACGTCTTCTTCTGCCCGGCCTTCAGGCCGCCCTCACGGTCGTACAGGCCCGTGCCGAAGCCCGGGGTCTTCAGGAACTGGTCGATCGCGGTGTCGACCGGCGCCTTCACCGTGTACGTGTGCGCGGTGGCGTCGTCACGGATGGCGTCCCAGGCGTCCTCGATGTCGATGAGGCCGGCGCCCTCCTCGTAGGCCTGCACGCCCTTGATGTGCTCGGCGGTGGAGGTGAGGGCGGTGCGCAGCTTCGCGGGCGGGAGGTCGATGCCCTTCTGCTTCGCCGCCGACAGCAGCAGCGCCGCGGCGCCCGCGGCCTGCGGGGAGGCCATCGAGGTGCCCTGGAGCATGCCGTAGCCGGGCGGGAGGCTGTAGCCGGCCTCGGCGACGGGGGCGCCCGGCATCCAGGTCTGGATGGTGTTGATCGCGGCGCCGGGGGCGGCCAGCGTCGGCGTGAAGCCGCCGTCCTCACGCGGACCGCGCGAGGAGAACGGCATCATGGCGTACTTCTTCTCCACCTTGGAGCCGTAGTTGGCGGCCCACGTCTCGCGGGAGACGGACGCGCCGACCGAGATGACCTTGTCGGCCAGCGACGGGTCGCCGATGGTGTTGGCGCCGGGGCCGGAGTTGCCCGCGGAGATCACCAGCTGGACGCCGTACTCGTCGATGAGCCGGTTGTACAGCTCGGCGCGGGCGTTGTTGCCGTCGTTGAGCGCCGGCAGACCGCCGATCGACATGTTGACGATGTCGACGCCGCGCTTGGTGACGAGGTCGATCATGCCCTCGGTGAGCGCCACGTTGGTGCAGCCGCCGGACCAGGTGCAGGCGCGGGAGGAGACGAGCTTCGCGCCGGGGGCGGCGCCGTCCATCTTCCCGCCGAACAGACCGTTGGCGGCGGTGATGCCGGCGACGTGCGAGCCGTGCTCGGACTCCACGACACCGATGTTGACGAAGTCGGCCTTCTTGCCGACCCAGTCGCCGCCGTAGGGGTCCATCGGGACGTCCTTGCGGATCTCCACGACGAACGGCTGGCGCTCGGCGATCTCGGTCTTCGGGTCGTCGGTGCCGAAGTACCCGATCTGGAAGCCGTCCTTGTACGGCTTCATCGGCTCGTCGTCGCCGAAGTCCTGGTTGTTGTTCAGGTCCACGCGGACGGTGCCGGCCGCCGCGTCGTACAGGACGCCCCAGGAGTCGGTGGTGTCGCCGTCGCGGTTGGCGTCACCGGCCGCGTCGCCGCCGGTGGTGTACGACTCCAGGAAGGTGCTGATCCGGTACTCGCCGGCCGGGGCCTGCCAGGTCTTGCCCTGGTAGGTGAAGGCGGGGCCGGTCACGGACGACACCATCGGGCGCCAGGTGCGGTCGTTGTCGACGATCGGGTCGGTCGCCGTCACCCAGTCGACGATCTTCCGCTCGCCGGTGGTGGTCTTCTGCAGCGCCGGGTGGCCGAGGTCCACGCCCGAGTCGAGGATGCCGATGGTGATGCCGCGGCCGTCCGCCTTCGGGTTGTCCTCGACGAACTCGACGGCGCCGGTCTCGAAGGACGGGTTGTACGGGTTCTTCGCCGGGGTGCGCTTGCCGGGGGCCGGGTAGGTGGCGGTGCCCTGGGCGCCGGCCTGCTTGGTGGTGTCGGCGCTCGGCGTCGGGTCGTCCAGCGGGATCTCCTCGCGCAGGTCGATGCCGTGCACGGAGGAGAGCTTGGTGGCGGCGGCGATGGCCGACTCCGCCTTGGCCGTCGGGACGGTGGCGCGGACGTAGCCGAGCTTGTCGTGGGTCCGGCCGACCGAGCCGCCCTTGACCGCGTCCAGCTGCCCGGCGACCTGCTCGGTCTTGCCGGGCGCGGTGGCGATCATCATGGTGACGTTCTTGACGCCCTCGGCCTGCGCCTCGGCGAGCAGCTCCGCGTCGTCGGAACCCAGCTTGCTCGGTGCGGACTTGACGTCCTGGTCGGCGGGTGGCGCGTCCGCCGCGAAGGCCATGGGTATCGGTCCTGCCGCGGACAGCGCGGCGACGAGGCCGGCGGCCACGGCGATACGGGCCACGCGTCTCGCGCCCGCTATCGGGTCCTGCTGGGGGGAGTGGGTCATCGGCATCCCTTGTGCGTAAAGGAACGATCGTGGAACGACCGGAGCCGATCGGCCCTGGCCGCGACGGTCCGGATGGCGACTCCGGACGATCGCTGAGCTTTACGCAAGGGACAGGTGTTTGGGGAGGGTTGACCGAATCGCAATGGATGCATGGGGAAAACCCCCGATGCGCTTTTCCGGACAGGGCCCCGCGAAGACGACATGTCGCCGACCGGACCGGGGTAACGTCCCTCGGTGCGACAGAAGTTGAGGGTGGCGGCCTACGCCGTGGTGGTACGCGACGGCCGGCTCCTGCTCGCCCGGTCCCCGGGGCCGGGCGGCGTCCCCGAGTGGGTGATGCCGGGCGGGGGCATGGAGCACGGCGAGGACCCCTGCGACACCGTGCGCCGGGAGGTGGAGGAGGAGACCGGCTACCACATCGAGGTCACCGCCCTCCTCGGCGTCGACTCCACCCGCCACGTCTTCCCGGCCCGCCTCGGCCGCGCCGTCGACCACCACGGCGTACGCCTCGTCTACGAGGCCCGCATCACCGGCGGCGACCTCCGCAACGAGACCAACGGCTCCACCGACCTCGCCGCCTGGCACCCCTTGGACGCCGTCCCGGCCCTGACCCGCATCCGCCTGGTCGACACGGCCCTGCACCTGTGGCGTGAACGTCCGCCGACGGGCCGCCCGGCACGGGGGGAGAGCCGTCCCGGCCCGACCTGAACAACACCGCTCAGGCGCCGCCTGCGTCCCCATGGCCGGCCTGCCGCAGTGCGAGCGGCCCGACGCATGGTCATGCCCCTGTGGTGGAGCCGGGGCGGACGATCATCAGCACGGTGACCGTGGCCCACAGCAGGTTGAAGACGCCGGTGAGCATGGCGAGACGGCCCGGTGACAAGGGGGCGGGTTCGGACGCGGAGGGAGCGGACGCGGACGCCGAGGACGAGCCGGAGGCCCCCACCTCGTCCAGCGCCCGGTCCTGGGCGGGCAGGATCAGCAGGGCGAGAACACCGGCGGCGGCCGCGGTCAGCAGGATCGAGACGATGAGCCAGGTGTCGCCCAGGACGCCGAGGCTCTTGGCGGTCGCGAACCCGAACACGGGCACGGCGACACCGACACCGGCATAGACCCGGCAGATGCGATGCAGGGTCCGCAGGGCCGTCAGAGCGTCGCCGGAGCCGGAGCCGGAGCCGGAGCCGGAGCCGGAGCCGGAGCCGGAGGCGCCGAGGGCGCGGCGTAGCGTCGGCGGGAACATGCTCGCCGCGACGGTGACCGGGCCGACGGCCACGATGGCGGCCAGGACGTGCAAGGACAGAAGGAGCTTGGTCACGCCCGGCGCTCCCCGGTGACCTTCGAGGCCGGCAGGCGGCCGGCCCTGGACGTGCCCCGGAGTGTGTCGCCGTCGACCGTCACGTCGAAGGCCAGGTTCAGCCGCAGGGGCTTGGTGACGGCCTGCTTCCAGGTGAGCCGGTCGCCGTCGAGGGCGACGTCGTGCAGCGGCACCTCCTCGCCGGCCCCGTGGGCCGTTCCGGTCAGCACTCCGTTGTGCCGGCGGAGTTCGACCACGGCGTTCATCGTGCCGAGGGGTGTGGCGATGGACAGGTTCCAGGTGCCTTCGACGGACATGCCGATGTTCTTTCTGACGGTTGGTCAAGGGGTGAGACAAAAGGGGTGCGACGGGCTCGTACCGAGTCCTCAGAGTGCGGAGGGAGCCAGTCCCCGCGCATGCCACACGGTGCCGCGTCGCTCGTGGGCGAACAGCTCCTCGACGGCGTGCGCGATACGGGGTCCGAGCTCGCGTTCCAGCAGGTAGAGACCCAGGTCCAGCCCGGAGGTGACGCCGGCGCCGGTGATCAGGTCGCCGTCGTCGACGACACGGGCACGGACCACGTGGGCGCCCGTGGCGTCGAGCAGATCCAGGCCCAGGTGGTGGGTGGTCGCGTGGCGTCCCTCCAGCAGACCGGCCATGGCCGGCACGAGCGAGCCGCCGCAGACGGTCGCGAGCGTCACGTCCGGATCGTCCATCGCCTGCTTCAGCAGAGCGGGCAGCTCGGTGGTCAACGTGCGCCCGAGGAGCACCGGAACGAACTCGTCCTGCCGCCACCCGCCGGCGCCCACCTCCGCGTCCGGCACCTCGCCGGGTGCACCGACGCGCCCGGAGGCGCCCGGCACCAGGACCACGTCCGCCCGCTCCGGGTCGAGCGCGGCCGTGGCCCGCAGCGTCAGCCCTCCGGTGCCGCTGATCACGTCCCGGGCGCCCTCCGCGGAGACCAGCTCCACGGTCACCGCGCCGTCCGACGCCATGCCGCCGGCGTACAGCACCTCGTAGGGCGCGATGACGTCGAGCGGATCGAAGCCGTCGAACAGGACAACCTGGATGTGCATGGGAGGTTCCTTCGGTGTCGTTTCTCTCCGACGCGTGAAGTCAACCGGTTGCCGCGACGCTCGCCCAGTGGCAGGAGTGACACCTTTCAACGGGATATCGCCAAGCACTGCAGAGGCATCGCAAGACCGCTGTGACATGCAGTGATCCCGGTACCGGTGCCGAATCCTCCCGACAGCGCAGAGGTACATTCTCGCCATGCACACCGTCGCCGTACTCGCGCTGGACCAGGTGATCCCCTTCGACCTGTCCACCCCGATCGAGGTCTTCTCCCGGACCCGCCTGCCCGACGGGCGGCCCGGCTACCAGGTCCGGGTGTGCGCCGAGCGCGACGAGATCGACGCCGGTGCCTTCACCCTGCGTGCCCCCTGGGGGCTGGACGGTCTCCGGGACGCGGACACGATCATCGTGCCGGGCGTCGCCGATCTCACGGCCCCGCTCTCCTCCCCGGTCCGTGACGCGCTGAGGTCGGCCGCCGCCGCGGGCACGCGGATCGCCTCCCTGTGCGTGGGCACCTTCCCGCTGGCCGCCACCGGCCTCCTGGACGGGCTGCGCGCCACCACCCACTGGCGTGCGGCCGGACTCCTGGCGGCCGCCCACCCGGAGGTCGACGTCGACCCCGACGTGCTCTACGTCGACAACGGCCAGTTCCTCACCTCGGCCGGCGCCGCCGCCGGCCTGGACCTGTGCCTGCACATGATCCGCCGTGACTACGGATCGGCGGTCGCGGCCGACGCCGCCCGGCTGTCGGTGATGCCGCTCGAACGAGAGGGCGGACAGGCGCAGTTCATCGCCTACGACCACGCCCCCACACCCCGGGGATCGGACTTCGAGGAGCTGCTGACCTGGCTTGGCGACAACCTGAGCCGCGACCTCACCCTCGCCGACATCGCCACCCGGGCCGGGACCAGCACCCGGACCCTGATCCGGCGGTTCCGCGACCACACCGGCGCCACCCCGCTCCAGTGGCTGCACCGGGCCCGCATCCGCCAGGCGCAGCACCTGCTGGAGACCACCGAGCACTCCGTCGAACGCATCGGCGCCCAGGTCGGGTTCGGCTCACCCACCGCCTTCCGCGACCGCTTCAAACGCACCACCGGCGTCAGCCCCCAGACCTACCGGCGCGCCTTCAGCTGAGCCGAGCCCCTGCCGAGGGAGGCCGGCCCCGTCTCCCGTCAGATGAACACGGAGTGACCAGTTCCCGGCCGGCACGGGAGCGGGCGTCGACACCTCGCCGGGTGCGTGATCCACGTACGGCGATCGGTGTTGCGCGTTGCCGTCGCGTTCACGCGCAGGTCATTCCCGGTGCCAAGCATCCGGTACGAGCGGTGCGTCCGGGTGACGGGCGGTCCGCGACCACTGCCGACGCGTTCGCACTCGGGGAGAAAGCGCCATGTCGCGCATACGCTCAGTCGCCGGCTCCACCTCGGTCCACCGTCGTTCGATCCTCGCCGCCTCCGCGGCCGTGGCCCTCTCCGCCGGCGTCGGCTACACGCTGCGCCCCGAGACCGGACGCGCCGCCACCGCCACCACCGCGACCGGCACCGGCGCCGGAGGCACCGTGCTCGCCTCCTCCCGGCAGGCACCGGCCGGCCCGCTCGCCCCCTACACCCGCGGCACCACCCTCACCACGATCGCCGCCCCGCGCGGCACCTCCGGCTACCGGCGCCTCGGCGACGGCCCCGCCTGGGGCCGGGTGGTGCGCGGCGACCTCGCCGAGCCCCGCTCAGGACGCGCCAACCGCCGCACCGCGCTCACCGCCTTCGTCCAGCTCACCGACCTGCACCTGATCGACACCCAGCACCCGCTGCGCCTGGAGTACCTGCGCGCCACCGACGTGCACGCCTGGCGCCCCCAGGAGGCCCTGACCGTGCAGGGCGCGATCGCCCTGGTCGAACGGGTCAACGCGCTGCGCGGCGCCCCCGCCACCGGCGCCCCGCTGCACTTCGCGATGACCACCGGCGACAACACCGACAACAACTGCCGCTCCGAACTGGACTGGTACCTCACCGTCATGAGCGGCGGCCGCATCCGCCCCAACACCGGCGACCCGCGCCACTACGAGGGCGTCCAGAACAGCGGCCTCAAGCGGTACTGGCAGCCCGACACCGCCGTCCGCGACGCCGACAAGCAGCTCGGCTTCCCGCACCTCGACGGCTTCCTCGCCGCGGCCGTCCGCGAGGTGACCAGCCCCGGCCTCAATCTGCCGTGGTACTCCACCGTCGGCAACCACGACTCCCTGCCGCTCGGCTGCTACGCCTCCCACGGCGACGCCCGCCTCACCGACCTCGCCGTCGGCGGCCGCAAGCTGATGGACGTGCCGGAGGCCGAGGCCCGCCGCCTCCAGAAGGCCATCAAGAAGGCCACCGACCCGCGGGGCGTGCAGTACGGGGAATTCCTCAAGGCCCACGCCCGCGCCATGCGCCCCGTCACCCCCGACGAGCGACGCGCCCCCTTCACCCCCGCCGAGTACCTTGCCGCCCACCTGGACCCTGCCCACCACGGCCCCGGTCCCTCCGGTCACGGCTACACCACCGCCAACCTGGAGACGGGCACCCAGTACTACGCCTTCCGCATCTCCGACGACGTCATCGGCATCAGCCTCGACACCACCGACCCCGGCGGCCACTACGAGGGCTCCCTCGGCACGGCACAACTGCGCTGGCTCGAAGACACCCTGCGCAAGAACCGCGACTCCTACGCCCTCGTCTTCAGCCACCACACCAGCACGTCGATGGACAACACCCACCCCGACCCGGCCCGCCCCGACGAGCGGCGCCACAGCGGCGACGAACTCCTCGCCCTCCTCGGCCGCCACCGCAACGTCGTCGCCTGGGTCAACGGCCACATCCACCGCAACGCGATCGTCCCGCACACCGGCCCCGAGAACTCCTTCTGGGAGATCTCCACGGCCTCGCACGTCGACTTCCCCCAACTCGCCCGTGTCATCGAGCTGGTGGACAACAAGGACGGCACTCTCTCCCTGTTCACCACCCTGGTCGAGTCCGCGGCCCCCCACCGCACCGACTTCTCCGACCTCTCCCAGACCGGCCTCGCCGCCCTCTACCGCGAGCTCTCCCTCAACGCCCCCGGCGCCCGCACCGACCTGGCCGGCACCCCTCAGGACCGCAACACCGAGCTGCTGCTGAAGAAATGACACACCATCACACACGAGGAGGGGCCGCCCGAGCCGGCGGCCCCTCCTCTCCCCTCCTGATACGGCTCCCGCTACGACGGCTCAGCGGGGCAGCACCACCACATACGCGGCCGGCTCCCGGTCCGCCGCCGCCATCAGCGCCGTACGGATCACCGCCGCCTGCTGCTCCATCGCGTCCCGGAGCTTGCGCGGGGTGACGTGGACGACCGTGATGCCGAGCCGTTCGAGGTGCTCGCGCTTGCGGGCGTACTCCGACCACAGGGCGTCGTCGTCCTGGCGCGGCGCCCGCGTGTCCAGCTCCACGGCGACCGCCTGCTCCGGCCAGTAGGCGTCCAGGCCGCCGAGGTGGGGACCGCCCGGCAGGCGCAGGTCGACGTTCCACACCGGGTCCGGCAGACCGTGCTCGCGCACCATCTCGTACAGCCGGTCCTCCGCGATCGCCCGGCCCTCGGCGACCAGCGAGTCCACCGCGTCCACCACGTGCGGCCGGTTCAGCAGCCGCGCCTCGTTCAGCTCCCGCACCACCGCGGCCGCGTCGCAGTGCCCGCCGCGCACCGCCTCCGTCAGCAGCCGGCGCACCGTGCCCGCGTCCTGCAGCCGCGCCACCGCG
>NZ_JAOCQE010000234.1 GCF_025290915.1 Streptomyces sp. 15-116A
CGACGGGCGCGAGCAGCGCCCCGGGCAGTGCGACCAGCGCGGCGGCGTGCGGCGGCAGCAGAAAGGCCCCGGCGAGCAGGACGGGATAGAAGGTGCCACCGGGATACGCCGTGCCGAAGTGGCGCGAGCGGGCGAGCCGCTCGCAGCCGGCGTAGAGCGCGGCGAGCAGGGCGGCGGCCGGCCACCAGCGGCCGGGCTCGGCCGGTATCGGAAGCGGCAGGAGGCACAGCAGCGCCACGAGGGCGACACCCGCCACGCAGACGCGGGCCCGTGCCGGTAACGCCTCCATCAGCCCCTCCCCGACCGTGCGGGCCGGTGCTCGGCCCGCCGCACTGTCAGGTTCAGGAGCCTAGGACGGCGGGGGGTGCCTCCGCGGGCCGATAACCCGCGGATTAGCACGTACGAGTGACGCGAGGGGTGGGCAGAACTCCTGGACCCTCGAGGTTCAGGACTCCGTTCAGGACTCCTGGGGTGTGGCCGGTGAGGCCGTGACGTCGTGGTCGGGCACCGTCTCGCCGGAGCGGATCAGCTCGATCCGGCCCATGACCTTGGAGCGCAGGTCGCCCGGCACGTCGTCATGCCCGCAACACCGCTTGACCAGCTTCTTCACGGCCTGCTCGAGGCCGTACTTCTCCAGGCACGGCGAGCATTCCTCGAAATGGTGCTCGAACTTCACGCAGTCGTCGTCGGGCATCTCACGGTCGAGGAACTCGTAGAGATGATCGAGGATTTCGCTGCAATCCGTCTCGTGCGGCTCTCCGCAGCTCATGACCCCGAGCCTTTCGCTTCGTTCGACTCTCCGGCGCCGGCCGGGACCAGTCCGCGATCGCGGGCGTAGTCCTCCAGCATGCCGCGCAGCTGACGGCGGCCACGGTGCAGCCGGGACATCACCGTACCGATGGGTGTCCCCATGATGTCCGCGATCTCCTTGTAGGCAAAGCCCTCGACATCGGCGAGGTACACCGCGATGCGGAACTCCTCGGGGATGGCCTGGAGCGCTTCCTTCACGTCCGAGTCGGGCAGGTGGTCCAGCGCCTGCGACTCCGCGGAGCGCAGCCCGGTCGACATGTGCGACTCGGCGCGGGCGAGCTGCCAGTCCTCGATGTCCTCCGCGGCGCTGCGCTGCGGCTCGCGCTGCTTCTTGCGGTAGGAGTTGATGAAGGTGTTGGTGAGGATCCGGTACAGCCACGCCTTGAGGTTGGTGCCCTCGCGGAACTGGTGGAAGGACGCGTACGCCTTGGCGTAGGTCTCCTGCACCAGGTCCTCCGCGTCGGCAGGGTTGCGCGTCATGCGCAGCGCGGCCGAGTACATCTGGTCGAGGAACTCGAGCGCGTCACGCTCGAAGCGCGCGCTGCGCTCCGCGGTCGACTCCGCACCCGTGCCGCCCTGGCCCTCGGGCTGCTCCGCCTGGCCGTGATCGGTCCCTGCGTCGGTACCGGGAACCGGACCCACCTCCTCCAGAGTTGTCGTGAGACCGAGACCGGTCCCACCCGAATCGGAGGATAGACGACGATCCGGTCCGCCCGCCGCCCGAATAGGGGCGGTCCTGGCCGCGTGCAGCACCGTCCAGTCCAGGTCGGCGCGGCTGTTGCGGCTCGGGCATTGGATCGAACCCATGCGGCGGACTCCCTCTCCTACGACGGCTGTGCCTGCGGCCGGCACATACGTCCGCTCCAACAGCGGGCGCCGCCCTGGCATTCCCGGGCGTCACCCGAGTGAGCCGGTCCACTCCACCACCGCGTCCGTGACCACCGCCACGGCCTCCTCCTGCGTGATCTCCGCCCGTTTCGGCACCGCGAAGCCGTGATCCCCGTACGGCACCTCCACCAGGGCGTACGACCCGTCGGGGAACTCCCCGGGGCGGCCGAAGGGGTCGTTGCCGCCCTGCACGACGAGGGTGGGCACCCCGGCGCCGAGCAGTTCCTCGGCGCGGGACTTCTCCGGCCTGCCCGGCGGATGCAGGGGGAAGCTCAGCGCGAGCACGGCGTGGGCGCCCAGTTCGCGGGCGGTGCGGCAGGCGACGCGGGCGCCTGCGCTGCGCCCGCCGGAGATCACCGGCAGGCCGGGAGCGGCCAGCGCGGGCCAGATGCCGCGCCAGCCGGCGTCCAGGGTCTTCGGCGCGGGGGCGACCTTCTTGCCGGCCACCCGCCAGGGCTGCTCCACGAGGGCCACGGTGACGCCGTGGCCGGGCAGTGCGGCGGCGAGGGCCCTGAGGTCCCGGGCCTCGATGCCGCCGCCGGCGCCGTGGCTCGCGGCGAGGACGAGGCGGGGCTTCGTGGTGGTCGGATGCCACGTGATGCGGGCGGGGCCGGCGTCGGTCTCGATGATCTCGGTCGTCACATCAGAAGCGGTGGTCACATCAGAAGAGTGTGCCCTCCTCGGGGGCCGCCAGCTCCTTCAGCAGCTCCGGTCCGTTGTTGCGGACGTTGCTGACCGCCGTGCCGACCGGGTAGGCGCGCATCAGTCCGGCGGGCGGCGGGGCGAGCAGCTCGCGCAGGTCGTCGGGGTCCGTGCGGGCCGGGTCGAGCCAGGCGTCCCAGCGGTCCGGGGTGAGCATCAGCGGCATCCGCGGGTGGATGTCGGCGAGCGCCCGCGGCCCCTCCTCGGGGGCCACGGCGAGCGGGGTCCGCTCCGCCTCCGTGGTGATGATCGAGCAGGTCGCCCACCAGGCCAGCGGGTGGTCGTCCGGCAGCGTGCGGTCGCGCCAGAACTCGTACAGCCCGGCCATCGCGAACACCGAGCCGTCCGCGGGCGTCACGAAGTACGGCTGCTTGCGGGGCCGCTTCCGCTTGCCCTCGACCTCGAGCTCCCGCTCCTGGGTGCCGGTGACCCACTCGTAGTAGCCGTCGGCGGGCAGGATGCAGCGGCGGGTGGTGAAGGCGCGGCGGAACGACGGCTTCTCGTGGACCGTCTCGGCGCGGGCGTTGATCATCCGCGCGCCGCCCTCGGGCGTCTTCGCCCAGGAGGGGACGAGCCCCCACTTCAGCTTGCGCAGCTGCCGGACCGGCCGCGGGTCGGGGGCATCCTTCACGGGGCGGTCCAGGACGGCGTAGACCTCCTTGGTGGGGGCCACGTTGTAGTCGGGCTCCAGGGACTCCTCGGGCTCCCACTTCTCGATCTCGAAGATGCCCGCGAGATCCTCGGGCCCCCGACTCGCCGCATACCGACCGCACATGGAAAACCGTCCCCTCCGACCTGCGCACGTCACAGATCACGTCACCTCAGCCGGCACCGGCGTGCCGCGTCCGTCAGCTCCCGGACCCGTCCAAGGGTGGCAGACGGTCGCTGACCGCTTCCCGCCGCCGTCAGCCCGGCAGCGACGCAACGAGGAACCGGCCCGTGACGGAGTGCTCTGCCTGCGCCAGTGCGGCCGGGGTCCCCTCGAAGATCACCCGGCCTCCCTCGCCGCCGCCTCCGGGACCCAGGTCGACGACCCAGTCCGCCTGCTTGACGACGTCGAGGTTGTGCTCGATGACGATGACGGAGCCGCCCTGGTCCACCAGGCCGTCGATCAGGCGCACGAGGCTGTCGACGTCGGACATGTGCAGTCCGGTGGTGGGCTCGTCCATCACATAGACGCTGCCCTTCTTGCCCAGCTCGGTGGCGAGTTTGATGCGCTGGCACTCGCCGCCCGAGAGTGTGTTGAGCGGCTGCCCGAGCTGGAGATAGCCGAGACCGACCTGGTCGAGGGCGCGGAGCGTCTGTGCGATCTTGGGCTCGGTGAAGAACCCGGCCGCCTCGGCGGCGCTCATCGACAGCACGTCATGGATGTTCCGCCCGCGCAGCGTCAGGCGCAGGACGCCGTCGACGAACCGCATGCCGGCGCAGACCTCGCAGGTCGTGATCATCGGGTCCATGAAGGCGAGGTCGGTGTAGATGATGCCGTGCCCCTGGCAACGGGGGCAGGCGCCCTCGGAGTTGAAGCTGAACAGGGAGGGGCTGACCTGGTTCTCGCGGGCGAACAGCCGGCGGATCTCGTCCATGATGCCGGTGTACGTCGCCGGGTTGGAGCGCCGGTTCGTGGTGACCGCCGACTGGTCGATGACGACGGCGGAGGGGTGCTGCCGCAGGAGCACCTCGTGGATCAGGGTGCTCTTGCCGGAGCCGGCGGGCCCGGTGACAGCGGTCAGCACACCGAGCGGGAACCGCACGCTGATGTCCTTGAGGTTGTGGATCCGGGCCCCTGTCACCTCCAGGTGCCCCTTCGGCTCACGGCACCGCTTCTTGAGGGGAACGACTCCCCGCAGGAACCGCCCGGTCGGGGTGTCGGCCCCGGCGAGGCCCCGGACGTCGCCCTGGTACACGATCTCGCCTCCGTGCCGCCCCGCGCCGGGACCGAGGTCGATGACGTGCTCGGCCATCTCGATGATGTCGCGGTCGTGCTCGACCACGAGCACGGTGTTGCCCTTCTCGGCCAGCTCCCTCAGCAGCCGGCTGAGCCGTCGTACGTCGCTGGGGTGCAGGCCGATGGTGGGCTCGTCGAAGATGTACACCATGTCGACGAGCGAACTGTTCAGATGACGGACCATCTTGATGCGCTGCGACTCGCCACCCGAGAGCGTGGAGGTCTCACGGCTGAGGCTGAGGTAGCCGAGCCCCAGTTCGACGAGGTGCCGCAGCCGCTCGATCAGACTCGCGGTCAGGGTGGAGACGGACGGTGAGTCGACCTCCTGGACCGCCTCCATGAGGTCGGCGACCTCGAGGGAGGCGAGTTCGGCGATGTTACGGCCGTTGACGCGGCAGTCGAGCGCCCGCTGATTGAGCCGCTGCCCCTTGCAGGTCTCGCAGGGTCCCCGGGTGACGACCCGCTCGAGCGCTTCACGGTTCTTGGCGCTCATCTCGTCCGGCTCCTTACGGAGGTACAGCCGGTCGAATTTCTCCAGAAGTCCTTCGTACTTGGAGTTGACCTTGCCGCCCTGCCACTCCAGGGCGATCGCCCCCTGAGCCCCGTACAGGAAAGCCTGCCACTCGCTGTCGCTGTAATCACGGAGCTTCTTGTCGTTGTCGAAGAGCCCGGAATGCGCGTACAGCTTCCAGAACCAGCCGCCGACAGTGAACGCGGGATGCCGGATGGCGCCCTCATTGAGGGACTTGGACCTGTCGAGCAGTTTGTCGAGGTCGACCCGCACCCGGTGCCCGAGCCCCTCGCAGTCGGGGCACATCCCGGCGGGGTCGTTGAAGGAGAAGGCGTTGGAGTAGCCGATCCAGGGCTTGCCCACGCGGGAGTAGAGCAGACGCAGCAGCGCGTGGATGTCGGTGATCGTCCCGACCGTCGACCGCGCGTTCCCTCCGATCCGCTTCTGATCGATGATCACCGCCGTCGAGAGATTCCTGATGGCATCGGCGTCGGGCTGCCCGTACCTGGGGAGCCGATTGCGCACGAACGCGGTGAACGTCTCGTTGAGCTGCCGCTGCGATTCCGCCGCGATCGTGTCGAACACCAAGGACGACTTCCCCGACCCGGATACGCCCGTGACAACGGTGACTTTGTGCTTCGGCACCTCGACGGAGATGTCCTTGAGGTTGTTCTCACGAGCACCGACGACCTGAATAGCCTGCTGCCGCATGCGCGCACGCTATCGGCCAATGCGGCCAGGAAATGACCTACATAAGGCCGGATTTCGTGATCCGCACGTTCCTCGTCAGGAACGATCGCTGACGCCCCGACGTCTCCCCTACCGTCCGCACAGGCGTGCAACACTGCCAGACCCCGCCCGCGTAGAGGGAGCCCACGCGCACACATGGAAGGCACAGCCGGCATGGTCACCACCGCGTCCGTCTCACTCGCGTCCTTGTGGGACGAGGTCTCCGGCACCCAGCCGGACCCCGATCTGTGGGTGGTGATCGCCACGCTGGTCGCCGCCCTCGCCGTCGTCGTCCCGCATCCGCTGTGGCGGCTCTCCCGCAACGCCATCACCATCGCCCACGAGGGCGGCCACGGACTGGTGGCGCTGCTCACCGGCCGCACGCTCACGGGGATACGCCTCCACTCGGACACCAGCGGCCTGACCGTCAGCCGCGGCAAGCCGCACGGCATCGGCATGATCCTCACCGCGGCGGCGGGCTACACCGCGCCACCGCTGCTCGGCCTCGGCGGGGCGGCGCTGCTGGGGGCGGGACGCATCACCCTGTTGTTGTGGGTGGCGACCGGCCTGCTGGTGGCGATGCTGGTGATGATCCGCAACGCGTACGGGGCGCTGACGGTGCTGGTGACCGGCGCGACGTTCGTGGCGGTGTCCTGGCTGACCGGTCCCCAGGTGCAGGCGGCTTTCGCGTACGCGGTGGTGTGGTTCCTGCTGCTGGGCGGCGTGCGCCCGGCGTTCGAGCTGCAGGCGAAGCGGGCGCGGGGAGGGGCGGGGGACTCGGACGCGGATCAGCTGTCGCGGTTGACGCATGTGCCGGCGGCGCTGTGGTTCTTCCTGTTCCACGCGGTGTCTTTGTGTTCGCTGATAGGTGGGGGCAGGTGGCTACTGGGGGTCTGAGCAGCCAACCTCAGGGGCGCGGGGAACTGCGCGCCCAGCCACAACGGCGCCGCACCCGAACGTCGGCCTCCTTATAAAGTGGCCCCATGGCCCCGAACCCCGCACACACCGCCCTCTGGCCCGCCCCGCACGCGAGCGGAGCCGTCGACGCGACGGTCCACGTGCCCGGGTCCAAGTCGGTCACCAACCGTGCCCTGGTCCTCGCCGCCCTCGCCTCCGAGCCGGGCTGGCTGCGCCGCCCCCTGCGCTCCCGCGACACCCTGCTCATGGCCGGGGCGCTGCGCGCCATGGGCATCGAGATCGAGGAGGGCGTGGGCCCCGACGGCACCGGTGAGGCCTGGCGGGTGCTCCCCACGGGGCTGCGCGGCCCGGCCACCGTCGACGTCGGCAACGCCGGCACGGTGATGCGCTTCCTGCCGCCCGTCGCCACGCTCGCCGACGGTCCCGTCCGCTTCGACGGCGACCCCCGTTCGTACGAGCGTCCCCTGAACGGCGTCATCGACGCGCTGCGGCAGCTCGGTGCCCGGATCGACGACGACGGGCGCGGCGCGCTGCCGATGACCGTGCACGGCGGCGGCGCCCTGGACGGCGGCACCGTCGAGGTCGACGCGTCCTCGTCCTCCCAGTTCGTCAGCGCCCTGCTGCTGTCCGCGCCGCGCTTCAACCAGGGCGTCGAGGTCCGGCACACCGGCGCGACCCTCCCGTCGATGCCGCACATCCGGATGACCGTCGACATGCTGCGCGCGGTCGGCGCCCAGGTGGACACCCCCGAGTCGGGCGGCGAGCCCAACGTCTGGCGGGTCACCCCGGGCGCCCTGCTCGGCCGGGACCTCACGGTCGAGCCGGACCTGTCCAACGCCCAGCCGTTCCTCGCGGCGGCGCTGGTGACCGGTGGCCGGGTCGTCATCCCGGACTGGCCGGCCCACACCACCCAGCCGGGTGACCGGCTGCGGGAGATCTTCACCGAGATGGGCGGTTCCTGCGAACTGACCGAGTCGGGGCTCGTGTTCACGGGGTCGGGCTCCGTCCGGGGCATCGACGTCGACCTCGGTGAGGTCGGCGAGCTGACGCCCGGCATCGCGGCGGTGGCCGCGCTCGCGGACTCGCCGTCGACCCTGCGGGGCGTGGCCCATCTGCGGCTGCACGAGACGGACCGGCTGGCCGCGCTCACCAAGGAGATCAACGAGCTCGGCGGCGATGTCACCGAGACCGCCGACGGTCTCCACATCCGCCCGCGCCGCCTGCACGGCGGTGTCTTCCACACCTACGAGGACCACCGCATGGCCACCGCCGGTGCGATCATCGGCCTCGCGGTCGAGGGCGTGCAGATCGAGAACGTGGCCACCACGGCGAAGACCCTGCCGGACTTCCCCGAGCTGTGGACCGGGATGCTCGGGGCGTAGGGGTTCACCATGCGCCGCTACGGCAAGCACACCGACGAGGACGACATCCGCTCGCGCCCCAACCGCAAGGGCAACCGGCCGCGCACCCACATCCGTCCCAAGCACGAGGACGCCGCCGAGGGCATGGTCCTCACCGTCGACCGGGGCCGGCTGACCTGTCTGGTCGGCGATCGCGTCGTGATGGCGATGAAGGCGCGTGAGCTGGGGCGCAAGGCGGCCGTGGTCGGTGACCGGGTGGCGATCGTGGGTGATCTGTCGGGGAAGAAGGACACCCTCGCGCGGATCGTGCGCATCGAGGAGCGTACGTCCGTGCTGCGGCGTACCGCGGACGACGACGATCCCTACGAGCGGGTCGTCGTCGCCAACGCCGATCAGCTCGCCATCGTCACCGCGCTCGCCGATCCGGAGCCCCGGCCGCGGCTGATCGACCGGTGCCTCGTCGCGGCGTTCGACGGCGGTCTCGATCCGCTGCTGGTGCTGACGAAGTCGGACCTGGCGCCCGCGGACAAGCTGCTGGAGCTGTACGGCGATCTCGACATTCCGTACGTGGTCACCAGCCGCGAGGAGCTGGAGAGCGGGGAGGCCGCCGACCGGGTGCGGGAGCAGCTCGACGGGCGGATCACCGCGTTCGTGGGGCACTCGGGGGTCGGCAAGACGACGCTGGTGAACGCGCTGGTGCCGGAGGAACGGCGGCGTACGACCGGGCATGTGAACGCGGTGACCGGGCGGGGGCGGCACACGACGACGTCCGCGCTGGCGCTGCCGCTGGCCGCGGCGGACGGGTGGGTGATCGACACCCCGGGCGTGCGGTCGTTCGGCCTTGCGCATGTCGACCCGTCGCGGGTCATCCACGCGTTCCCGGATCTGGAGCCGGGGACCGAGGGGTGTCCGCGGGCGTGCAGTCACGACGAGCCGGACTGTGCGCTGGACGCCTGGGTGGAGGAGGGGCACGCCGATCCGGCACGGCTGTACTCGCTGCGGCGGCTGCTGTCGACGCGGGAGCCGACGGAAGGCGACTGAGCTTCGCTCTGAGCTTCGCGTTGTTTGTCCTGACGTGCGCCTGGTAAGTGCATAATCGCACCGAGCCGGAGTTCGTGCCTGAGGTGGGCGGAGCCCTTCGCGGGCGTACGGGAGGACGACACATGGCGTGGCTGCTGGTCATCGTGGCCGGGTTGCTCGAGACCGGCTTCGCCGTGTGTCTGAAGCTGTCCCACGGTTTCACACGGCTCTGGCCGACGATCGCGTTCTGCGTGTTCGCGCTGGGGAGCTTCGGGCTGCTGACGCTCGCGCTGAAGAAGCTGGACGTGGGGCCGGCGTACGCGGTGTGGACGGGGATCGGCGCGGCGGGGACGGCGATCTACGGGATGGTGTTCCTCGGGGATCTGGTGTCGACGCTGAAGATCGTGTCGATCTCGTTGGTGATCATCGGGGTGATCGGGCTGCAGCTGTCGGGGTCGGCGCACTGAGGTGTGCGTGCAGGGCGTCTCGCACCAGGTCGGTGACGGTGCCGTCGGCGGGCGGGGCGGCGATGCAGGAGAGCGCGAGCCGGATGGCGAGCTCGCAGGCGCGGGCGAGGTCGGCGGTAGCGGCGGGAGTGCCGGGGGTGCCGGGGGTGCCGTGGCCGGTCAGGGCGATGACCGCGCGGTCGCGGACGAGGGTGACGAAGTCGGTGGGGGACGGCAGGGGGCCGTCGGCGCGGCGCTGGGCGGGGACGGCGGAGCTGGACGGGACGCGGGCGAGGGTCGGGGAGGGCAGACGTTCGCTCCAGCAGCCGGTGAGCATGGCGCGGACCAGGGCGTTGTCGCGGGCGGTGTCGGTGGTCCACTCGGCGGTGGCGGTGAGGCGGTCGCGCGGATCGGTGCGACTGGTGAGGGCGCGGTCGACGCCCGCGAGGTAGGCATCGGCCTCCCTGCGGACGAGGGCGCGGGCGAGGCCGTCCTTGCTTCCGAACTCGTTGTAGAGGGTCTGCCGTGAGACTCCGGCCGCGGCGGCCACGTCCACCATGCGCACGGCGGACCACGGGCGACGGGCCAGGGCGGTGTAAGCGGCGTCCAGCAGAGATTCCCGCGCTGCAGGCATCATCGCCTCCCTCGGGGCGAGCTCACGACCCTGCGGTTCAGAGTTGACGCGGCACCAGGCACTGTCAAGGGTGCGTGCGGGTTGTGTGGGGGTGCGCGTGGCCATGCCTGCGGCGCCGCTGCGGCTTCGGTGGGGGCGGGCGTAGCGCCTACGGGTGGTGGGTGAGTCGGGGCCGGGTCGGTGGTGTCCGTCCTCGGTCTGGCGCGAAATAGGTCGACACAGAAAGCGGGTCGGCGCGGACGCACCAGCCACTGCGGGCAGACACCACC
>NZ_JAOCQE010000235.1 GCF_025290915.1 Streptomyces sp. 15-116A
GACGGTCCACCGGGATGTGCTTCATCCCGCGCATCAGCGGACCGGAGACCTTGTGCCGGAAGACCGACTCCTTCGCCATGAAGCGCACCAGCCGCTTCTGCGGAAGCGCCGCCAGGCCGTTGAAGACGAAGTCCAGATAGCTGATGTGATTGCTCACCAGCACCGCGCCGCCCGTGCGCGGGATGTTCTCCGAACCCCTGCAGTCGATCTTGAGGTCCCACACCTTGAACAGCGTGCGGGCGAAACCGATCACGGGACGGTAGACGAGTTCTGCCATGGGCGGGGACGGACCCTTCCTTCTCTGCTGGGAAGGAGGTACTCCCAGTCGAAGTTACGCAGCCGTAGGTTTACGGCTCGTCGCTGATGGTGCCCGAAGAACGCGCCGCGAACCAGCCCCAGTGCCCGTGCGCGGCGAGATTCTCGTCACGTCCACCCCCGGCCCACCTCGGTCTTTTGCGCGGCCGTTACCCGGCGCGGACCGTCAACCTCCGCACCAGCAGGTACATCTCGCAGCCCAGGCAGTAGCCGAACACCGCGTTCAGGAAGGCCGCCGCCAGCGCCGCCCCGGTCGCGGCGAGACCCAGCCAGTCCGGTCCGGCGGCGAAACCGATCAGCCCGACCACGGCGAAGACCAGCCCCACCGTCTGCGCGAACCGCGGCGGCTCGGGCGCCTCGAACTCCGTCGGCGGCCCGAGCCGCGGCCGTACCGCCTTCCGGAACAGCCACCCGTACGGCGACCGGCTCACCCCGCCCGCCGCGCCACAGGCGAACGCCAGCGCCTGCCAGGCGAGCAGCCAGACGCTCCCGGTGACCAGCACGACCGCCAGCACCACGGCCGTCACCGCCGCCCCGAACCGGGGTCCCCTCACATCGATGTCCATGAAGCAAGCATTCCGCAGAAGGGGCGCCGCACGAAGCCGGGAATCTTTGCGGTCCCATGAACGCTGCAAGCTGGTGATGACCGGACTGGTGGTGTGTGTTCTGGTGCTCGCGGCGGCGAGCGCCTACGGAGTGCTGCAACGGCGGCGGAGCGGGAGAGTACGGGTGCGCGGGCGGGACGAGGGCAAGCGGCTCGCTGCGGACGAGCTGGGCACGGGACTCGGCGAACGCGCCACGCTCGTGCAGTTCTCCAGTGCCTTCTGCGCGCCCTGCCGGGCCACCCGCCGGGTCCTCGCGGACGTGGCGGGACTCGTCCCCGGCGTCGCCCATGTGGAGATCGACGCCGAGGCCCATCTGGACCTCGTGCGCCGGCTGGACATCCTCAAGACCCCCACCGTGCTGGTCCTCGACGCCGACGGCCGCATCGTGCGGCGCGCCACGGGACAGCCCCGCAAGGCCGATGTCATCGCCGCCCTCGGGGAGGCCGTGTGACGCCCGGCACGCCCGCCGTGAGTCATCTCCCACCTCACGGGACCGACTTGACGGCGCCTTACGACTATCGTCAGCCTGACGGCATGTCCTCGGAACTCCTTCACCCGGCGCGGGTACCCGGCCCGCCACGTCGTCCCCCGCGGAAGGACAGTTCCATGACGGCCCCGTCCGGCCTCGGCACCGCCCGGCCCGCCTCGCCCGATCTGCTGCGCTCGGTCTTCCGCAGGCACGCGGCGGGTGTGGCCGTGATCACGGCGCGCGGTGCCTCGGGACCGGTCGGCTTCACCGCCACCTCCCTCGCCTCCGTCTCCGCCGACCCCCCGATGCTGTCCTTCGGCATCGGCACCGCGAGCTCCAGCTGGCCCGCGATAGCCACGGGCGACCACGTCGGCGTCCATGTCCTCGCCGAGGACCAGGAGGACCTGGCGGCCACCTTCGCCCGCAGCGGCGCCGACCGCTTCGGTACGGACACGGCCTGGTCGGAGGGGCCCGAGGGGGTTCCGCTGCTCGACGGCGTGCTGGCCTGGACGGTGTGCAAGGTGGTGGCGCGCGTACCGGCCGCCGACCACCGCATCGTGATCGCCGAGGTGCTGCTCGGCGACTCCGGCGGCCAGGGCCGCCCGCTGCTGTACCACCAGGGGCGCTTCAACGGCCTGCGGGACTGAGCCGCGGCCTCTCCTGCTGCGTGCGCGTCCAGTTCCGGTTACGCTGCGTTGCAAAGGTCACAGTTCAAAGCGCTTGCTTAGCGGGAACGGACTGGGTGTACTGGCGCGTAACGAACTGGGTGTACTGGCGAGTAACCTTATGTGCGGAGCGCGGGTCGCCCCGACCGGGATCACCCCCTTCAGGTGCCTATGCTGCCTGCAGGCAGGCAGCCAGAAATGACGATGCAGTAGGAGAGCCGGCGTGAGCTTGAGGATCGTTGTCACTGTGAAGTACGTGCCCGACGCCACTGGCGACCGGCACTTCGCCGATGACCTGACCGTCGACCGTGACGACGTGGACGGTCTGCTCTCCGAACTGGACGAGTACGCGGTCGAGCAGGCGCTGCAGATCTCGGAGAACTCCGACGACGACGTGGAGGTCACCGTCCTGACGGTGGGTCCCGAGGACGCCAAGGACGCGCTGCGCAAGGCGCTGTCCATGGGCGCCGACAAGGCCATCCACGTGGAGGACGACGACCTGCACGGCACGGACGCCATCGGCACCTCCCTGGTCCTGGCCAAGGCCATCGAGAAGGCCGGCTACGACCTGGTGATCTCCGGCATGGCCTCCACCGACGGCACCATGGGTGTCGTCCCGGCGCTGCTCGCCGAGCGCCTGGGCGTACCGCAGGTGACCCTGCTGTCCGAGGTGTCGGTAGAGGACGGCACGGTCAAGGGCCGCCGCGACGGCGACGCCGCCTCCGAGCAGCTCGAGGCGTCCCTGCCGGCCGTGGTGTCGGTGACCGACCAGTCGGGCGAGGCCCGCTACCCGTCGTTCAAGGGCATCATGGCGGCCAAGAAGAAGCCGGTGCAGTCCTGGGACCTGTCCGACCTGGACATCGACGAGGGCGAGGTCGGCCTGGAGAACGCGTACACGGTCGTCGAGTCGGCCGCGGAGCGTCCCGCCCGTACCGCGGGCACGATCGTCAAGGACGAGGGCGAGGGCGGCAAGCAGCTCGCCGAGTTCCTCGCGGGCCAGAAGTTCATCTGAGCCCCACTTCGCTGACCGTCCCTCATCTTCGCTACGCAGGAGTGCAATTCCCATGGCTGAAGTTCTCGTCTACGTCGACCACGTGGACGGTGCCGTCCGCAAGCCCACCCTGGAGCTGCTGACCCTCGCCCGCCGCATCGGCGAGCCCGTCGCCGTCGCCCTGGGCAACGGCGCCGCCGACACCGCGGCCACGCTCGCCGAGCACGGCGCGGTCAAGGTCCTCACCCACGAGGCGTCCGAGTACGCCGACTACCTGGTCGTGCCGAAGGTCGACGCCCTGCAGGCCGCCGTCGAGGCCGTCTCCCCGGCCGCCGTCCTGGTCCCGTCCTCCGCCGAGGGCAAGGAGATCGCCGCCCGGCTGGCGCTGCGCATCGGCTCCGGCATCATCACCGACGCCGTCGACCTGGAGGCCGGCGACGAGGGCCCGGTGGCCACCCAGTCGGTGTTCGCCGCGTCCTACACCACCAAGTCCCGTGTCTCCAAGGGCACCCCGGTCATCACGGTCAAGCCGAACAGCGCCGCCGTCGAGGCCGCCCCGGCCGCCGGTGCGGTCGAGGCCCTGAGCGTCACGTTCTCCGACAAGGCGACCGGCACCAAGGTCACCGGCCGTACGCCGCGTGAGTCGACCGGCCGCCCGGAGCTGACCGAGGCCGCGATCGTGGTCTCCGGCGGCCGCGGTGTGAACGGCGCGGAGAACTTCGCGATCATCGAGGCGCTCGCCGACTCCCTCGGCGCGGCCGTCGGTGCCTCGCGTGCCGCTGTCGACGCCGGCTGGTACCCGCACACCAACCAGGTCGGCCAGACCGGCAAGTCCGTCTCGCCGCAGCTCTACGTCGCCGCCGGTATCTCGGGCGCCATCCAGCACCGCGCCGGTATGCAGACCTCGAAGACCATCGTGGCCATCAACAAGGACCCCGAGGCCCCGATCTTCGACCTGGTCGACTACGGCGTCGTCGGCGACCTCTTCGACGTCGTCCCGCAGCTCACCGAGGAAGTCAAGACCCGCAAGGGCTGATCCTCCCGCGGCCCCAGCAGGCCCCCGTGACCGAGCCGGTCACGGGGGCCTCGCTCATCCCAGGGTCAGCGTGGCCTGCACGGGCAGATGATCGCTGGGGTACTGGCCGTCCACCGCGAAGGTGTTGATCGCCGCCCGGTGCACGGTGACACCGGGCGTGGCCAGGATCCAGTCGATGCGGTCGCCGTCCGGCACCAGCGGCTTGTAGCCGTGGAACGTCCCGAACAGCTCGCTCCGCTCGGCCGCCGCGTCCCAGGTGTCGACGAGACCGGCGGCCAGCATCGTGTCGTACACCGGGTTCTCGTGGGCGGCCACGTTGAAGTCGCCCGTCACCACCACCGGCAGCGAGCGGTCCAGGCCCGCGATGCGCTCGGCGGTGAGGGAGGCGGCCCGCGCGCGTGCGTACTGACTCGCGTTGTCCAGATGGGTGTTGAGCAGATAGAACTCCCGGCCGCCGGTGGCGAGATCACGGAAGCGGACCCAGGTGACCATGCGGATCGAGGCGTTGCCCCAGGTGTTCGAGGCGATCACGTACGGGGTGTCGGAGAGCCAGAAGTGGTCGTACTCCAGCGGCGCGAGCCGGCGGGTGTCGTAGAGGATCGCCATGAACTCGTCCCGGCTGCCGCCCGCCCGTCCGGTGCCGATCCAGTCGTAGGCGGGGCCCAGGTCCGCCTCGATGTCCCGCAGCTGCTGGTAGAGGCCCTCCTGGGTGCCGATGAGATGCGGGCGCTCCCGGCGCAGCAGCTGCCGCATGACGGGTCTGCGCGCGGCCCAGCTGTTGGGTTCGGCCGTGCTCGCGAAGCGCAGGTTGAACGACATCACCTCCAGGGAGCGGGCCAGGCGCTCCTCGGCCGCGGCGGGCGCGGAGGACAGTGCTGTACTGGAGAGCGGAAGGGCGACGGAGGCGGCCAGTGCGGTCTTCAGTCCCAGGCGGCGCGTGACTCGGCGGTGGTGTGGCACGAAAGGCCCTGCCTTTCTGCTCGCGTCGGTTGTGGCCGTTCGCTTCCGGTCCGAAACGGTGCCACAGGGACGTGAACATGCCGAGAGGGCGGAGTGGATCGAGGGGTAAGACGGTGTTGACCGGCGGCAAGGCGGCGGATAACTTCGTTCTACGGATTGTTGATTCCGTATAGCGGAAATCAGGAGGGTGTGGAATGGGTCAGGGCCAGCAGGAGCGGGTGGCGACAAGCCTCGCGGGTGCCGTCAGCGAGGAGATCAGCGCCTCCCTCGCGCCGGTCGACGCCGAGCTGGAGCGCCGCTACCCCGGAGACCCCGGCACCCGCCAGCCCGTCCACACCGTCTACGTCCCGGGCGACGACTTCGCCCCCGGCACCCTCCGCGCCTGGGGCGACCGGGCCCTCGCCGCGCTCGACGAACACGCCCCCGACGCGGCCTCCTTCGCCGCCGCCCTCGGACTCGACGAGTCGCTGGCCGACGACGTCTACGGCCGGGTCCGCGCCAAGCTCGAACGCGAGCCGATCGAAGACCTGCGCGTCGATTTCGAGGACGGCTACGGCAATCGCCCCGACGCCGAGGAGGACGAGACCGCCGCGCGCGCCGCCCGGCTGATCGCCGAGGCCTACGACGGCGGCACCGCCGCCCCGTACATGGGCATCCGCATGAAGTGCATGGAGGCCGCCGTACGCGACCGGGGCATCCGCACCCTCGACATCTTCCTCACCGGCCTGATCGAGGCGGGCGGCCTGCCCGACGGGCTGGTCCTGACGCTGCCCAAGGTCACCTACGCCGAGCAGGTCACCGCCATGGCGCGGCTCCTCGACGCCTTCGAGAAGGCGCACGGCCTCGAGCCCGGCCGGATCGGCTTCGAGATCCAGATCGAGACCAGCCAGTCCATCCTCGCCGCCGACGGCACCGCCACCGTCGCCCGCATGATCCAGGCCGCCGAGGGCCGCGCCACCGGGCTGCACTACGGCACCTTCGACTACAGCGCCTGCCTCGGCGTCTCCGCCGCCCACCAGGCCGGCGACCACCCCGCCGCCGACCACGCCAAGGCCGTCATGCAGGTCGCCGCCGCCGGTACGGGCGTGCGCGTGTCGGACGGCTCCACCAATGTCCTGCCGGTCGGCCCGACCGAGAAGGTCCATGCCGCCTGGCGGCTGCACTACGGCCTCACCCGCCGCGCCCTCGCCCGCGCCTACTACCAGGGCTGGGACATGCACCCCGGCCACCTGCCCACCCGGTACGCGGCCGTCTTCGCCTTCTACCGGGAGGGCTTCGAGCAGGCAGCAGGGCGACTCGCCCGGTACGCCAACCGCGCCGGCGGCGACGTCATGGACGAGCCCGCCACCGCCAAGGCCCTGAGCGGCTATCTGCTGCGCGGCCTGGACTGCGGCGCCCTGGACGTCGCCGAGGTCGCCCGCCTGTCCGGACTGACCCGCGCCGACCTCGAGAGCTTCGCGGCACCTCGGCGCGGCGACCTGACCGCCTCGGCGCAGTAGCCGCCCGCCGCACCCTCCCCAGCTTGCTCCTCCTATCGAATCTCGATAGGTTTCCATCGTGGCTCGATGGGAGGAGTGGCGATGGGGAAGCTGACGGTGCTCGCGTTGCGTGCCGTGATCGGGGCGCTGCTGGCCGGCTCCGTGTTCGTGCAGGCGGTGATGGTGCCGCTGCTCGCCGAGGACCTGGAGGGCGTGGACGCGGATGTGGCCCACCTGGTCACGCCGGTCCTGGTGATCGTCGTCCTGGGTGTGGTCGCGGCCCAGACCGTCCTCGTCTGCGTCTGGCGGCTCGTCACCATGGTGCGCCGCGGCACCGTGTTCTCCGAGGCGGCCTTCCGGTACGTGCACATCGTGATCGGCGCCTTCGTCGCCGCGGCCCTGCTGGTGTTCGCGCTCGGGGTGGTCCTGGCGCCCGGTGAGACGGTGGCTCCCGGCGTCGTCCTGCTCGTGGGCGGTGTCGGGCTGGCCGTGCTCGGGATCGCGCTGGTCGTGCTCGTCCTGCGCATGCTGCTCGCGCAGGCCGTCGCCCGCGAGGCCGAGGCGACCCGGATGCAGGCCGAACTCGCCGAGGTGATCTGATGCCGATCGTCGTCGACATCGACGTGATGCTCGCCCGGCGCAAGATGTCCGTGGGCGAACTCGCCGAGCGCGTCGGAATCACCCCCGCCAACCTGGCGGTACTGAAGAACGGCCGCGCCAAGGCCGTCCGCTTCACCACCCTCGCCGCGCTGTGCGAGGTGCTCGACTGCCAGCCGGGAGACCTGCTGCGCTGGGAGCCCGGCCCCGAGTCCGACGCCCGGCCACGGGTGGCGGCGGAGGGAGCCCGGTAGCGGCTCTGTCACAGCCGACACCGCCGAACCCCGCGCTCACTTCAGCCCCTTAGGCTGTACCGCACGCACGGTCAGTGGTGCCACAGGAACGGGGCAGAGCGGTGTCATCGGGGGAGCACGGACAGGCGGACGGGGCGGGGCGGCTGCTGGCCGGCCGCTACCGGATCACGCGGCAACTGGGACGCGGCGGCATGGGGGTCGTCTGGCAGGCGGTCGACGAGGTCCTCGGCCGTGAGGTGGCGCTGAAGGAACTGCGCACCTACACCGACGCCGCCGAGCCCGAACTGGCCGACCTCCGGCTGCGGATGCAGCGCGAGGCACGTGCGGCGGCCCGGGTGCGCCACCCCGGCGTCATCGCCGTGCACGACATCGCCGAGGTGGACGGCCGCCCGCTGATCGTGATGGAGCTGGTCGACGGACCGTCCCTGGACGACGTGCTCCGCGACCGCGGCACCCTCGAACCCCGTGAGGCGGCCGGCATCGGTGCCAAGGTGATGGACGCGCTGGCCGCCGCCCACCGCGCCGGGGTGCTGCACCGCGACGTGAAGCCCGGCAACATCCTGCTCGACCGCTCGGGCCGGGTCGTCCTCACCGACTTCGGCATCGCCACCATGGACGACCCCGGCGACGGCTCGGCCACCCACCTCACCCGCAGCGGCGAGATCGTCGGCTCCCTCGACTACCTGGCGCCCGAGCGGGCCCAGGGCGCCGACCCGGGCCCCGCCTCCGACGTCTGGGCCCTGGGCGCCACCCTCTACGCGGCAGTCGAGGGCGCCTCGCCCTTCCGCCGCACGTCGACGTTCTCCACCCTCACGGCGATCGTCGGTGAGCCGCTCCCGGAACCCCGCCGCGCCGGACCACTCGCGCCCGTCCTCCAACTGCTGATGGACAAGCGGCCGGCGTCCCGTCCGGAGGCCGAGGAGGCCCGCGCCCTGCTGGAGACGGTCGCGAACGCCACCGGCACGGACGACCTCTCGACGACGTCCCTGCGCCAGGCTCCGCCCGCGGCACCCCGCACGGAGACCGAACGCAGCGTCCCCGCGGTCCCGCCCGGCTTCGGCCCGCCACAACAGCCACCCGCGGGCCCGGCTCACGGCCAAGCTCCGGGGTACGGACAAGGCCAGGGGCAGGGGCAGGGCCCGGGGTACGGGCAAGGCCCGGGCAGCGGCCACGGCAACCTCGGCGCCCAGCACGCCGCCGGTGCTGTCTCCGCGCACCCCTCCGCCGGCGCCGTGCCCGCGCACCACCCCGCCGATTCCGTCTCCGCGCCCACCGGGCCCATGGACACCGGCTCCCGCTCCCGCCGCAAGAGCCGCGTGCTGCTCGCCGCGCTCGCAGTCACCGTCGTCCTCGCCGCCGCCGGGACCACGGTCGCCCTGCTCGGCTCCCCGGACGAGACACGGGCGAGCGAGCAGGCCACCGACGCCCGCCCCGGAACCCGGCCCTCCACTGCGTCGTCCGTGAGCCCCGACGCCGGCCGCTCCGAGAGCCCGGAGGCGACCGGGGACGGCGACGACGAGAGCGGGGCACCGTCGGCGAAGCCCGACGAGAAGGACAAGACCACCGCCCCCACCGACCGCCCCACCGCCGCCGCTCCGAAGGACAAGCCCGCCGGCGGCACGACGGGAGGCGGCGGTGGCGCAGGAGACGGCGGGGGAGCCACCACTCAGGCCCCCGTCTGCCACCCCATCGGCGGCGGCAAGTACAACTGCCAGGTCTGGCGCACCGCCACGTCCTACACCGCCTCCGGCACCGAGGCCGGCATCCTCAACGCGGGCACCAACTACTTCTACTGCCAGCAGAATCTGGGCCGCCGCGAGACCCACGGCGAGTGGACCAACGTCTGGTGGGCGAAGACCGACGACGACAGCGGCAACACCGGCGTCTGGGTCAGCGACGTCTACATCAAGGGCGGCGACAACGACGCACCGGTGCCCGGGCTGCCGTACTGCTGACCGTCCAGATACCGCTCCAGCCCCGACGCCGTCACCCGCTTCTCCTCGGCGAACAAGGCGTGCCCCGCGCACACAGGTCCAGATCGGCACGGGCCCGCGCGCAGAACTGCTCGGCCGTCACGCCGAACAGCTCCCGCAACCGCGGGGACCCCACCAGCAGTTCCGTGAGCAGCGCCCGCTGACCGGGATGGGTGCGGGGCACGCCGGTGCCGTCGTGCAGCACGCCATGGCGGTTGACGTACACGTACGCGCCGGGCAGCACGGTGCCGTCGGCGACCTCGATCCGCACATCGGGGAAGGGCAGCCAGGCCCGCCGGTAGTTGCCGTACGGCAGCGGCACGCCCTCGCTCGCGTCGATCACCGCCAGCTGCCCGGCGTCCAGCCACAGCACGAACAGCTCCCGTACGACACCCGGGGCGGCCGTCACCGGGGACGCCGAGACGTATCCCATGCGGCTCACATGGGCCGAGACGCCCACGTCCACGCCGGTGACGCGGGACCGCACCATCGGGACCGGCGAGGTGATGCCGGACCCGGCCATCTTGTGGCGCAGCTGCCCCGGGCAGGCATTGGAGCCGATCGCCAGCACCGGCACCCGGTCCTCGTGGACCAGCCGGTCCAGCGGCAGCAGCAGGTCCCCGTCCAGCAGCCCCGAGTCCTCGGGCCACGCGCCCGGATACAGCAGCGGATGCTCCCGCGGCGCCTCGGCCAGCCCTGGGGGGTGTCCGCAAAGTCCCGCCTGCCCCGCGACGCCCGGCACGCACTCTCGCCGCACCGGGCGAACACCCGAGTACAACCAGTACGCGGGTGTCCGCCCGGCACGCCGAGAGCACGCACCGGACGCCGCAGGGCCCGCCCTTCGGGCGGACGACGGGACTTTGCGGACACCCCC
>NZ_JAOCQE010000236.1 GCF_025290915.1 Streptomyces sp. 15-116A
CCACCCGCCGTGCCCTGGAGCGGCTCGTCGTCCGGGCCGAGGTCGCGCTCGCCGCTCCCGCCGATGCCGACCCCGAACGGCTGCGGGCCTGGTCCCGCGCCGTGCGTGGCACCGGTCCGGTGCCGGACTGCGACTCCACCGCCACGGACACCGACGAACTGCTCGGGGTCGCCGCCGAGCGCGCCACCCCGCCGAGCCCGCTGTGGACCAGGCTCGGACCGCTCACCCCGATCGCGCTGCGCACCGCCCTCGGCTGCGCGCTCGCCGGGTACGCCTCCCTCGCCCTCGGCATCGGCCGTCCCTACTGGGCGCTGGTCACCGCGGCCTCGCTCTACCAGGCCAACGTCACCCTCACCTGGAACCGGACCGTCCAGCGCGTCGTCGGCAACCTCGCCGGGGTGCTGCTGTTCGCCGCCGTCGCCCCGGTGGCGCACCTCGGTCCGCTCGCCCTCGTACTGTGCTGCCTCGTCTTCAACTTCGGCGCGGAGGCGCTGATCGGCCGCAACTACTGGCTCGGCAGCGTCTGCGTCACCCCGCTGGCGCTGCTCGTCACCGAGTTCGCCGGGTACCAGCGGCCCGGTGAGCTGATCACCGAGCGGGTGGTGGACACCCTCGTCGGGGCCCTGGTCGGCTTCGCCGCCGCGGTGGCCGTGACCAACCGGCGTGCCGGCCGCCGTGTCGAGCGGGCACTCGCCGCCGCCGAGCGCGCCCGCGAACGTGCCGCGCGCCTCCTGGCCGAGCCGCACGCCGCTCCGGCAGCCCTGGACAGCGCCCGCCGGGACCTTGCCGCCGCCCTGGTGGAGCTGCGGGCCACAGCGGACGCGGCCGCGGGCGAATGGTGGCAGCGTGCGCTGCCCCAGGAGCGGGTCGTGCGGGCCGAGCAGTCCGGACACCGTACGCTCGCGGCGACGGTACGACGCCAGGGCCTGCTCCCGGCCCCCCGCACACGCACAGGTAAGGACGCACGGCCATGACGGCGACCGAAGGCCCCTCGACCCCCGAGAACGCATCGACCACCGGGGACCAGTCGGCCACGGAAGCATCGCCCACCGGCGCAGGATCACCGACGACCGCCCACACCCCACCGCCCCCCGAACCCTCCGCCACCGCCGCCCAGCTCGGCAGCGTGCGGGGCGACACCGTCGCCGCCGTGGTGCGGCAGTGGCGGGCCGTCCATCCCGGGCTCGACACCGGGCCCATGGAGGTCATCGGCCGCATCAACCGCTGTGCCGCCCTGCTCCAGCAGGCCGAGGACGCCCCGCTGCGCCGGGCCGGACTGACCCGGCCCGAGTTCGACCTGCTCGGCGCGCTGCGGCGCACGGGGCACGAGCTCACCCCGAGCGAACTCGCGCGGGAGACGTTCTCCTCGGGCGCCGCGGTGACCAAGCGCCTCAAGCAGCTCACCGAACGCGGCCTCGTGGAGCGCCGCGGCGACACCAGGGACCGGCGTGTCGCCCACGTCCGCCTCACCGACGCCGGACGTGAGCTCGTCGACGGCATCCTGCCCGCCCAGCTCGCCTACGAGAACGCCGTCCTGTCCGGCCTGGACGGCCCGGAGCTGGGCGAGCTCGCCGCTCTGCTCGGCGCGCTGCTCGCCCAGCTGGAGGGCCGCCTCGGCGCGCTGCGCCGCTGACGCTCGTTCTCAGCGCTCGTAGGCCGCCGCGTAGACCCCGAACATCGCCCCCTGGGGATCGCGCAGCACCGCGATGCGCGGGCCGTCGGGGATCGAGGTGGGTTCCATCAGTGCCGTGCCCTGTGCCTGCGTGGCCGTCGCGGCGGCGGCGTCCACGTCCTCGGTGACGAAGTACGGCAGCCAGTGCGACGGCACCTCGTGCGGGAACTTGTCGTCCATGGTCGTCATGCCGCCGAAGTCGGCCCCGTCGATGCCCCACTGCGGATAGCGCTGCGCGGGATCGACGCTCCAGCCGAACACGGTGGTGTAGAAGGACACCGCCTGCTCCGGAGCGCGGGTGAGCAGCTCCACCCACCCCAGCGCCCCGGGCGCGTTGAACACCCCGGCGCCCGGGAACGCCCCCGGCTCCCACAGCTGGAACACGGCACCGCCCGGGTCGGCCGCCACGGCGAAACGGCCCAGGTCGAAGACCTCCATCGGCCCGAGCAGCACGCTCCCGCCCGCATGCCGCACCGCCCGCACGGAGGCGTCCGCGTCCGTCACCGAGAACGACACGTTCCAGGCGACGGGCTGCGAGGGCTGGAACAGCGGGGTCAGCGCGGCGACGGGCGCGTCCCCGAGCCGCGCGACCGTGTAGCCTCCCGCCTGCTCGCGCGTGTCGGTCGCGGGAATCCAGCCGAACAGCCGCGTGTAGAACCGCTTGGCCCCCTCCAGATCACTGGTCCCCAGCTCGGCCCAGCAGGGCCCGCCGGTCACGGGTGCGGTCAGCTTCATGGCGCTCCTTCCGCGGGCCCCTCCCCGGTGCAACCCCCTCGAGCACGCTAAGCCCGGCCTCCCCGGTCGGCCATCCGGGGCGAAATCCACTGGTGCCCGGCGCCGCCCGGACCGTACGCTCCTGCCCGTACCGCATCGCGTGGCGGCCACCGGTTCCCGCACCCTGCCCGGAGGTAACCCGTGCCCGCGCTCGAAGTGCGCCCCTTCCGCCGCGCCGACCGCGATCAGCTCACCGACCTGGTCAACGCCCATGTGGCGGCCGTCGTCCCCGGCGTCTCCGTCTCCGTCAACACCGTCCTCAGCGACCTGGAACGGCAGCCCGGCGAGTCCATCACCGACCCCTGGGTGGCCGAGCGCGCCACGCTCGTCGCCGAACAGCGCGGCAGCGTCGTCGCCGGCGCGCATCTGCTGCGCTACCGGCCGGACGCCGAGGTCGGTGAGTCGTACCGTGACACCGGTGAGATCGACTGGTTCGTCTCCCATCCGCCGGCCTCCTTCCGGCCGGGCGCCGGGGAGGCCGCCGATCTGCTGATGCGGGCCTGCCTGGCCCTGCTCGCCCGCTGGGACGTCCGCCTCGGCTACGCCGACGGCGCCCTGCCCGCGCCCGTCGTCTACGGCGTGCCCCGCAACTGGCCGCACATCCGCGCGGTGTACGAGGCCGCGGGCTTCCGGCACGTGGGCGACACGGAGGTGATCCTGCTCGCGCGCGTGGCCGACCTGCCGCGCACCGAGCCCGGCGCGGTCCTCACCTTCCGGCGCACGGTGGGGGAGTGCGGCACCCGCTTCACGGCGTACGCCGAGGGGCGCGTCCTGGGCTTCATCGAGGTCGACACGACCCTGGCCCGCCCGGAACGCCACACCCGCGCCGAGGGCCTCGCGGACATCGGCAACCTGCACATCGAGCCCGCCGCCCACGACACCGGTCTGGAACACCGTCTGCTCGCGCACGCGGCCGACTGGCTGCGGCTGTGCGGCGTCGACCGCCTCGTCGCGTACCTAGGGGAGAGCGAGACCGCGATGGCCGACCAGCTGACGGCGGCGGGCTTCCACGAACTGACCCGCACCGACCGCCGCTGGGAGCTGCGCCCGAGCTGACCGCTCAGATCCCCGGCCGGTACCGCAGCGGATGGTCGGCCGGGGTCTCCACCAGCACGATCGGGGTGCCGTCCGGGTCCGTGATCCACATCTCGATCAGACCCCACGGCTCCTTGACCGGCGGCCGGGTGATCCCGACCCCCTTGGCCAGCAGTTCCTCGTGGGCCGCCATGACATCCGCGACCTGGAGCCACAGACGCAGCCCCGGAGCGGACGCGGCGTCCGAGCGGCCCGACAGCTCCAGGAAGCCGCCCCCGAGGAAGTAGACGGTGCCGCGCTCCGGCCCCGTACCGAACTCGCGATAGACGGCGAGCCCCAACTGCTCGCCGTAGAAGGCCCGCGAACGGTCGGGGTCGGTGGGCCGGATCAGAACACGGCTGCCGAGTACATGCACCATGCGGCCGAGACTAGTGCCGCGGCAGGCAGCGTTCGCCCGTCGCGACGCCCGGCACGCCCTCTCGCCGCACCGGCCGAAAGCCCGAGTACACCCAGTACGAGGGCTTCCGGCCGGCACTCCCCCAGCCTCCGGCCGGGGGGACCCCCAGAGCACGCACCGGACGCCGCTCCTTCACGGGCAAACGTTGCCTGCCAGGGCACCAGTTGCCGGGTTAGTCTCGTCCTGGCCGACGCAGTGCCGAAGGCTGCCGCAGCACAGGAACCGGAGAAGGGCCCCATGGATTCCGTCACCGACACCGCACCGAACCCCGACGCCGCCCTGACCTTCCGCGACGCCACCGACGCCGATGTGGACGAACTGGTCGCGCTCGTCGAGTCGGCGTACCGGGGGGACGCCAGCCGGGCCGGGTGGACCACCGAGGCGGACATCCTCGAGGGGCAGCGCACCGACCCGGAGGGCGTGCGGGAGGTCGTCAAGTCGCCGGACAGCCGCCTGCTGACGGTGGAGCGCGCGGGCCGCATCGTCGCCTGCTGCCAGCTCGAACACCGCGGCGCGTACGCCTACTTCGGCATGTTCGCGGTCAGCCCCGCCCTCCAGGGCGCCGGGCTCGGCAAGACGATCATCGCGGAGGCCGAGCGGCAGGCCCGCGCGACCTGGGGCGTGCGGGAGATGCACATGACGGTGATCTCGGTGCGCGAGGACCTCATCGCCTGGTACGAGCGGCGCGGCTACCGCCGTACGGGAAAGATGAGCCCCTTCCCGTACGGCGACGAGCGTTTCGGCATACCGCAGCGCGACGACCTGCAGTTCGAGCTGCTGGTCAAGGAGCTCGCCTGAGCACCACCCCGCCGCACCTCACGCGGTGAAGCGGCCGGTGCGTTTGATCTCCGGGTAGTCGGTGGTGGCGCCGTCCAGACCCAGGGCCCGCACCAGTCTGAGATGGTCCTGGGTGTTCACCACCCACCCGATGATCCGCAGTTCCGCCTTGCGCGCGTGCTCCACGATCTCCAGGGTGAGCCGCCGGATGTTCAGGCACACGGCCGAGGCGCCCACCGCCACCGCCCGGTCCACCACGTCGGTGCCGTACCGGCTGGCGACCAGCGCGGTGCGTACTCCCGGCACCAGCCGGGCGATCTCGGCGATCGCCTCGTCGTGGAACGAGGACACCTCGACCCGCTCCGCGAGGCCGCGCGCGTTCATGACCTCGGCCAGCGCCCTGGCCGCCTGCACATCCTTGATCTCGGCCTGCAGAGGCGCCCGGACGGCGTCGAGCACTTCCTCGAACAGGGGGATCCGCTCGCCGCGCCCGGCGTCCAGGGCGCGCAGCTCGGCGAGGGTCTTGTCGGCGATCGCGCCCGTGCCGTCCGTGGTGCGGTCCACGACCGTGTCGTGCATGACGACGAGCGCGCCGTCCTTGCTCAGATGCAGATCGAGTTCGATGACATCGAGACCGGCCTCCTGGGCGGCGACGAAGGACCGGAGGGTGTTCTCCGGTTCGACACCCATGACTCCGCGGTGACCGATGGTGAGGAAGTTCAAGATGTGACTCGCTTCCGTCGACGGCGGCGGGGGGCCGCGTCCCTACGGCCCTCCTGGACCGTATCGCCTGTGCCCGCCCCGTCCAGAGCCTGAACCCTCTTCGGGCGCAGCATCGCCCGCACGCGTGAGCCACAGGAAAAAATGCGGTGGACGCGGGGGTAGGGCAGGATAATTTCCCGAGGCTCCCCTTGCTGGGAGAAACCTCGTATGTATACGGTCTCCTTACGCGAGGTTCTCCAGTGGAGGATGGGACATGACGGAAATTCTTGTGCAGTCGGGTTCGGAGGGGAAGGTTCCTTCGGTGGGCAGGGTGATCGAGCACCCGGCATGGCCCGTGCTCAAGGATGCCGTGGAGCGGATCCGCCCCTGGCAGGCCAAGGACGGGTCGATCGACTTCGACGCCGAGGGCGCCCCCGAGCGCGCCGCGGCCGAGCACGAGGTGAGCCGGATCGTCGAGGCCGTCGACCGGCTGTCCCCGCTGCTCCCGCATGACCACGCCTACCACGAGGCCCTGGTCAAGGACCTGCGCCGCTGGGCGGAGGGCGGCTTCGAGGTGCCCGACTTCCTGGACTCACTGCTCGCCTTCCAGCCGGCCCAGGGCCGCGAGGACGGTCTGCAGCACCTGGTCGTCTTCCCGATGTACACGCAGAACGGCAACCCGGACCGCAACCTCGAGGCGGTCGTGCTGCGCATGGTGTGGCCGGACTGGCTCGCCGAGCTGGAGCGCACCCGCTACGACAACCCGCTGTTCTGCGGCATCAAGTTCGAGGACTTCACGGCCGGGTACGACACCAACTCCGCGGTGCTCTTCCCCGAGACCATCGCCGTGCGCGAGGCCCCCGAGCGCTTCACCTGGGGCGGCATCTTCTGCGACCGCGAGGCCGCCCGCTTCCGCCGGGTCACCTCCGCCGCCGTCGACATCCTGGGCCTCGAACTGCCCGAGGACGTCGCCGCGATGGTCCACGACCAGAAGCGCTGCGAAGAGGCGTTCGTGCTCTGGGACATGATCCACGACCGCACCCACAGCCACGGCGACCTGCCGTTCGACCCGTTCATGATCAAGCAGCGCCAGCCGTTCTGGATGTACGGCCTGGAGGAGCTGCGCTGCGACCTCACCGCCTTCAAGGAGGCCGTGAAGCTCGCCGGCGAGGGCGTACCGCAGGCCCGTGACGTACAGGTCGCGGTGCTGTTCGACCGCATGTTCCGCTTCCCGGTCACCGGCGAGCGGGTCCGCAACTACGACGGGCTCGGCGGCCAGCTGCTCTTCGCCTACCTGCACAAGCACGACGTGGTGCGCTGGACCGACAACAAGCTCTCCATCGACTGGGAGCGCGCGCCGCAGCTCACCAACCAGCTGTGCGCCGAGATCGAGCAGCTGTACCGCGACGGCATCGACCGCCCGAAGCTCGTCCACTGGTTCGCCGGCTACGAGCTGGTCGCCACGTACCTCTCCCCGCACCCGGGTTCCAAGTGGGCCAAGGGCCCCGACGCCCTGGACCTGACGCAGCCGCCGCGGAAACTCGTCGATGACGTGCTTCCGGACGAGTTTCCGCTGAGCATGTTCTATGAGGCACTGTCCAAGAAGCTGAAGAACGTGATCGCCTCGACCAAGGGCATCACGGCGGACAGCGCCGAGCGGGTCGCCGCGTGAGCGATCGCGTTCGCACAACTGCTCAGGAGGCGAGACACATGGGGAACGGGGCGCTCGACGGTGCGGTGATCGCGGTGGCCGGCGCGGGGGGACCCGCGGGGCGTGCGGCGCTGCTGAGGCTGGCCGAGGCGGGGGCGACCGTCGTCGGCTCCGACAACGACCCGGAGCGGCTGGCGGAGGCCGTCGACGCGGCGCGCTACGCGCACGGCGGCGCCACCGTCACCGGCGACACGGTCGATCTGCTGAACCTGGACTCCACCCGTGAGTGGGCCGCCCGCACCGAGAAGGAGTTCGGCCGGGTCGACGGCCTGGTCCATCTCGTCGGCGGCTGGCGCGGCAGCGAGACCTTCACCAAGACCAACCTCGACGACTGGGACCTGCTGGAGCTGCTGCTGGTGAAGACCGTGCAGCACACCTCCCTCGCCTTCCACGAGGCGCTGCAGCGCAGCGACCGCGGACGGTACGTCCTGATCAGCGCCTCGGGCGCCACCAAGCCTACCGCGGGCAACGCCTCCTACGCCGCCGCCAAGGCCGCCGCCGAGGCGTGGACACTGGCCCTCGCCGACTACTTCCGCAAGGCCGGGGGAGAGCAGGGGCCCACGTCCGCGGCTGTCATCCTGGTGGTGAAGGCGCTGGTGCACGACGCGATGCGCGCCGACCGCCCCAACGCGAAGTTCGCGGGCTTCACGGACGTCAAGGACCTGGCCGAGGCCATCGCCGGAGTCTGGGAGAAGCCCGCCGCGGAAGTGAACGGAAACCGTCTGTGGCTGACCGAGAAGCCGTGAACCCACCGAGGACCGACGCGCGTCGTCATCACGACCCGGACGTCCGCGGTTTCGCCAGTGACAACTACGCCGGGGCCCACCCGGAGGTGCTCGCCGCGCTGGCCCTGGCCAACGGCGGGCACCAGGTGGCGTACGGCGAGGACGCGTACACCGAGAACCTCCAGCAGGTGATCCGCAGCCACTTCGGGCCGACGGCCGAGGCGTTCCCCGTCTTCAACGGCACGGGCGCCAACGTCGTCGCGCTCCAGGCGGTCACCGACCGCTGGGGTGCGGTGATCTGTGCGGAGAGCGCCCACATCAACGTGGACGAGGGCGGGGCGCCCGAGCGGGTCGCCGGGATCAAGCTGCTCACCGTGCCGACCCCGGACGGCAAGCTCACCCCCGAGCTCATCGACCGGCAGGCGTACGGCTGGGAGGACGAGCACCGGGCGATGCCCCAGGTGGTGTCCATAGCCCAGGCCACCGAGCTGGGCACGGTCTACACCCCGGACGAGATCCGCGCCATCTGCGAGCACGCCCACGCCCGCGGCATGAAGGTGCACGTCGACGGCTCCCGGCTGGCCAACGCCGCCGCCACGCTGAACGTGCCGATGCGCACCTTCACCAACGCGGTCGGGGTCGACATCCTCTCCCTGGGCGGCACCAAGAACGGCGCCCTGTTCGGCGAGGCGGTCGTAGTGCTGAACCCGGACGGCATCCGGCACATGAAGCATCTGCGCAAGCTGTCCATGCAGCTCGCCTCCAAGATGCGCTTCGTGTCGGTGCAGTTGGAGGCCCTGCTCGCCAGGGACCTGTGGCTGCGCAACGCCCGCCACGCCAACGAGATGGCCCAGCGGCTCGCCGAGGGCGTGCGCGCCGTGCACGGGGTGGAGATCCTCTACCCGGTGCAGGCCAACGCGGTCTTCGCGCGCCTGCCGCACGACGTCAGCGAGCGCCTGCAGAAGAAGTTCCGCTTCTACTTCTGGGACGAGGCCGCGGGCGACGTCCGCTGGATGTGCGCCTTCGACACCACCGAGGACGACGTGGACACCTTCGTGGCGGCCCTCAAGGAGGAGATGGCCCGCTAGCGGATCCTGCATAGGTATGCGACCGATCGAAATTGCATTGACCTTCGATCGGTCGCATACCTATGCTCGGCGAGCATGCAGCTGATCCAGGAAAACCCCGACCTCTCCGCGTACTTGGCCGCGGACGAGGCGATCGACCACGAGCATCCGCTGGTCAGGAAAACGGCGGCACGGCTCGCCGCGGACGCCACCGACTCGTATGACTATGCACGGGCGGCCTTCGAGTTCGTCCGCGACACCGTGCCGCACTCCCAGGACTCCGGCGATCTCCGGGTCACCTGGCGCGCCTCCGACGTCCTTCAGCAGCGCACCGGCATCTGCTACGCCAAGGCCCACGCACTGGCCGCCTTGCTGAGGGCCGAGGACATCCCGACCGCGCTGTGCTACCAGAACCTGGGCGTGATCCACGGGCTCGTGGCCGTGCGGTTCAACGGCGCCTGGCACCGGCAGGACCCGCGCGGCAACAAACCCGGCGTCGACGCCCGCTTCTCCCTGGACGGCGAGCGCCTGGCCTTCACACCTGACCCGGCGGCCGGCGAGCGGGACCACCCGTTGCTGTACGCGGCGCCGCATCCGGTCGTGCTGGCGGCCCTGACGTCCGCGCGGGACCGGCCCCACCTGTGGGAGACGCTCCCCACCGCGCTGGAGAGCCAGGGCGGCCTGTGACTCGGCAGACTCAGCGGGCCTCGGCCGCGCGGACCTGCTCGGGCGTGGGAGCCGTGCCGCCGAGGTGTGCCGGCATCCACCAGGTGTCCTCCGGACCCTTGGGGCGCACCGGATAGGCCCGCTGTGCCGCCTCCAGCAGCTCCTGGACGCGCTCGCGCAGCTGCCGGGTGATCGCGCCCGCGTACTTGTCCTTGGACGCCTCCACCGCCTCGCCCACACGGATCGTGATGGGCGTGTGGCTGCGCTTGAAGTTGCGGGGGTGCCCCTTGGTCCACAGCCGCTGGGTGCCCCACACGGCCATCGGGATCAGCGGCACGCCGGCCTCCTGGGCCAGGCGCGCCGCGCCCGACTTGAAGCTCTTCAGCGTGAACGACTGGGAGATCGTCGCCTCCGGGAAGACCCCCACGATCTCGCCCGACCGCAGCGACCGCAGCGCGTGCTCGTACGCAGCCTCGCCCTGCTGACGGTCCACCGGGATGTGCTTCATCCCGCGCATCAGCGGACCGGAGACCTTGTGCCGGAAGACCGACTCCTTCGCCATGAAGCGCACCAGCCGCTTCTGCGGAAGCGCCGCCAGGCCGTTGAAGAC
>NZ_JAOCQE010000237.1 GCF_025290915.1 Streptomyces sp. 15-116A
GGCCAGCAACGCCGGGTCGCGCTCGCCCGCGCCCTGGCCCGCCGCCCCGCCGTCCTCCTCCTCGACGAACCCACGGCCGGACTCGACCCGGCCCTGCGCGACGAGATCGCCGAACTCCTGCGCCACCTCGCGGAGAGCCACCGCATCGCGATCGGCCTGTCCTGCCACGACCCGGACCTGGTCACCAGGCTCGCGGACGACGTCGTGGACCTGACCGGCCCCCGTCCGGGGGACACCGCGCCCCCCGCCCCCGCCCCGCGCGAGCGGGCACCGCACGACGGCCGCCCCCTGCTCACCGTGTCCGGCCTGCACGCCGCGCACGTCCACCGCGGCCGCCGCATCCCCGTGCTGCACGGCATCGACCTCACCCTCGCCTCCGGGAGCGGCCTCGGCGTCGTCGGCGCCTCCGGATCCGGCAAGACCACGCTGCTGCGCACCCTCGTCGGTCTGCACCGCGCCACCGCCGGCTCCGTCAGCCTGGACGGCACCCCCCTCGCCCCCGCCGCACACGCCCGCTCCCGCGACCAGCGCCGCCGCCTCCAACTCGTACCCCAGGACCCGCTGGGCACCCTCAACCCCAGCCGCACCATCGGCGCCACGCTGCGCCGGCCGCTCCTCCTGCACCGCCGGGCCGGACGCGCCGAGGCCCCCGACCGCGTCCTGGAACTCCTGGACCAGGTCGGCCTGCCCGCCGCCTTCGCCGACCGCTACCCCCACGAACTCTCCGGCGGCCAGCGCCAGCGCGTCGCCATAGCCCGCGCTCTGGCGGCCGACCCCGACGTGCTGATCTGCGACGAGATCACCTCGGCCCTCGACGCGGACACCACCGTCGCCGTCATGGACCTGCTGGCGGAACTCCGCACCCGGCGTGGCCTGGCACTCGTGCTGGTCAGCCACGACCTGCGCCTTGTCGCCGACCGCACGGACACGCTGATCGTGATGTCCGAAGGGCGGGTCGTCGAGACGGGTCCCACGGCGCGGCTGCTGAGCTCGCCGGCCCAACCGCTGATCGCCGCGCAGGCCGAGCGCGGGAAGGCGGCAAGGAACTGATCGGAACGCCCACCGCTCACGGCTTGCTCCTGTGCTGCGGCTGGGGGGACTTCGCCGCCTCCGCTGCCTCCGCCTTCGCGTCGTTGACCGCCGCGGCGGCCTGTTTGCCGGCCTCGTCGGCGGCCGCCGCGGCGTCGAGTGAGAGGGGTCCGGCCGCGTCGAGCTCCGGGGTGCGGCCTTCGTCCGGTGTGCCGGTGGGGGCTTCTTCCTCGGGTTCCGTCGGCTGCTGGTCGCCGAACGCGCGGGTGACCGTGCGGACCGCCTCCGTCAGCTCGCCCGGGATCACCCAGAACGTGTTGTTGTCGCTCTTCGCCAGGTGCGGGAGGGTCTCCAGGTACTTGTAGGCCAGGACCTTCGGGTCGGCGTTGTTGCGGTGGACGGCCTGGAAGACCAGCTCGACCGCCTTCGCCTCGCCGTCCGCCTGCAGGATCATGGCCTGCTGCCTGCCCTGCGCCTCCAGGATGTCCTTCTGCTTCGTGCCCTCCGCGGTGAGGATCTTGGCCTGCCGCTCGCCCTCCGCGTGCAGGATCGCCGCGCGCTTGTCCCGCTCGGCGCGCATCTGCTTCTCCATCGCCTCCTTGATGGTGGCCGGCGGATCGATGGCCTTGATCTCCACGCGGTTGACCCGGATGCCCCATTTGCCGGTGGCGTCGTCGAGGACGGCGCGGAGCCGGGAGTTGATCTCCTCGCGCGAGGTGAGCGTCTCCTCCAGGTCCATGCTGCCGATGACGTTGCGCAGGGTGGTCACGGTGAGCTGGTCGATCGCCTGGAGGTAGTCGGCGACCTCGTACGCAGCCGCCCGCGGGTCGGTGATCTGGTAGTAGAGGACGGTGTCGATGTTCACCACGAGGTTGTCCTCGGTGATCACCGGCCGGGGGTCGGAGGAGTAGACCTGCTCGCGCACGTCGAGTTTGGTGTTGATGCGGTCCGCCACCGGCACGATCAGATTCAGGCCGGGTTGCAGGGTGCGGCGGTACCGGCCGAACCGCTCGATGTTGTAGCGGCGCGCCTGCGGGACGATCCGCACCGTGGAGGCCACGAGGAAGACGACGACGATGGCCGCCACGAGAGTGAGGACGACAACTGGATCCACAGTGCCTCCGTTGCTGGGTTCAGGGGAGCAGCTCGCGGGGGTAGACGATGGCCGTGGCGCCCTCGATCTCCAGGACGTCGACCAGCGCACCCACCGGGATCACCAGGGTTTCGTCGTAGGCGCGGGCGGACCATTCCTCGCCGGACAGTTTGATCAGGCCGCGGGTCGCGGTGACCTCCTGCATGACCTCGGCCCGCCTGCCGATCAGCGCGTCGCTGCCGTCACGGACGAGGGGCTGCTGTGCCATGTGCCGCAGCGCGATCGGCCGGACGAGGACGAGGCCCGCCGCGGCTGCCGCCCCCAGGGCCAGCAGCTGGCCGAGCAGGCCGACACCCACACCGGCGACCACGGCCGCGACCAGCGCGGCGCCCGCCAGCAGTCCGAAGACCAGGGTCAGGGTGAAGAACTCCACGGCACCGAGTGCCGCGGCGGCGAGCAACCATACGAACCACGGCATGGAATCGCCCTCCTTCGGGGGCCTTGTCCACCAAGCTACCTCCCGGGGCGCGGGGCGGGACAGACACGGGAGCCGTGGGGTGGGGGGCGGGGTGGGGTCGGGACAGCCCTGCGTTCCGCGGTCATGCCCGAGTACCGCCCTGCCCCTAGCGTCCCGCTTCCCGTACCCCCCTCGGAGGAGCAGGCCGAGCTGTCCGATCCCCGAGCGGGGCGTCGCCGACATCAACGCCGACGACGTCTGGTCGCAGTACGACAACCGCGGTGAGGGCATGGTCATCGCCACCAGGGCCGCCGTAGGGCCCGGGGTCTAGCGGACGTCCACGAAGTCGCCCGCCGCGCTGACCGCGGGGGTCGTGGTGGTGCCGGCGAAGCTGTAGCGGTAGTAGCCGTCGGTGGTGGCCTTGACCGTGGCCGACAGGTTGCCGGTGCTGTTGGTCGTGAGGGTCTTCACCGTGGTGTAGGTGCTGGAGCCCTTCTTGCGGAACTGCAGCTTCACCGGCTGGTTGGTGTAGCCGTGGTACTGGTGGTCCTCCCAGTTGGCGCGGGAGAGCTTGCCGGTGACCGTGATGGTCCTGCCCTTGGTCACGGGCTCCGGGGAGGCGTTGACCGTCAGCTTCGAGTAGCGCTGCACCTTGAAGGTGGTGGCGGAGTCCCGGTGGATGTAGTCGTAGTCGTGGGCCGAGACCAGCGTGGAGAGCCGCCAGGTGCCCGCCGCGCTGTTGTAGACGACGCCGGTGTTCAGCCTCGGGTCGAAGGTCAGCGTGCCCGTGCAGGTGGACGTCGTGGCGCTCACCTTGGTGCAGGTGATCTCGCCGTCGTCGTACCAGATCTGCGCGTAGTTCGGCTTCGGGCCGTAGGCACTGATGTACGTCGTCTCGTCGATGCCCGAGTCGTCCGTCGCGGTCACGGTGACCTTGGCGGTCACCACGTTGGTGGTGCCGACCACGACCGGCTTGCCGCCGTTGACGACGACCTTGTCGATGGTGATGTCGCCGGAGCCGCCGTCCGCGGCCTGGGCGGCGGTGGTGCCCGTCGCCGTGGCGACGAGCGCGACACCGGTGCTGAGCAGAGCGAGGCGCGTGCGTGCGCGCATGGATGTCCCCCCACGGAATCCTCGAATGATCAGAGAGGAGCGTACGGCTTTGGCCAACGATTCACCACGCGGTTGTGGCCCGTGAGCTCGAGGACCGGGCCGGGCAGGTGGCCGGGGGTGCCACCGGGCGCAGGAGGCCGACGCGGGCGGGGCGGCGCAGGGTCGCGCCCGGTTCCGGGAGCAGCTCGACCGCCAGGACGCGCAGGAGCGTGGTCTTGCCGCCGCCGTTTCTTTCGGCCCGTCAGGTGCGACGGCCCACCGCCGCTTCACCGAATGGACCAGGGCCCGAGGCATCCAGCACCGCATTGCCCGCAAGGGCGTCGATAGCTCTCAGCGACTCGGCCGACACCGCTGGACCATGGAACGGAGGCCTGGCTCGCCGGCTGCCGCCGATTCCACCGCCGTTACGAACGCAAAGCCGAGAACTTCCTCGCCTTCACCAGCCTCGCCTGCACCCTCATCTGCTACCGCAGACTCACGAAACGACCTGGTAGTACGCCAACCCGGCAATCACCATCACGTAGGTGACGCGGACATCAGTTCACAACGACATTGTCCCCGGACGACATCGACGGCCCGGTGGTGGTGTTGCCGTAGTACACCCAGCGCCACGTACCCGTCTTGGAGGCCTTCACGGTTGTCCTGAGATCACCCGAGCTGTTTGCGTACACCTTCTTCACGGTCGTGTAGGAGGCGGCTCCGGAGGGCTTGAACTGCAGACTGACCAGGCGGCCTCCGTAGGAGGCGTACTTCCTGGTCTCCCAGTTGGCCCGTGTGACCTTTCCGGTCACGGTGATGGTCTTGTCCTTGGCCACCGGTTCGGGCGAGGCGTTGACGGTCAGGCGGGAGTTGCGCTTGACGTGGACCGTCAGACCCTCGTCGTCCGTGTCACCGCCGTCGCCCTTGAAGAACACCCGGGCCGCGACCTTCCAGGCCCCAGCCTCACTGTTGCGCATGTCCCACACACTCGGGTCGAAGTACATCGTCTCGTCGAAGTCGCAGACGCCCGAGCTCACTTTGATGCAGTCGCTCGTCTCGATGGCGTGCCACAGTTCGTCCCCACCGCTGCGGTACAGGTACACGGCTGGGTACTCCCAGGCCTGAGTGGTCGCCATCCGGAAGGAGGCGGGCACCGCGACCTCGTTCGACACCCCGATCACGATCGGCTTGCCGCCGTTCACCTGGACACGGGTGAACGAGACCCCACCCTCGGCCGCCCCGGCCGGCGCCGCGGCCACGGCCGTGAACACCGCCGCCGCACCACCGGCCACGACAACTCTCCAGAACTGCTTCCCCACCTGATCCCCAATCTCCGTACGCAATGCAGCCGAAGGTAGATCCCTCCAACGCCCTACAGACAGCCGGTATCCGCACGGGGTTGTGCATCCGCGCATCACAATGCGGTCTCCGACAGTCCCCGCCTGAGTTCGGCGTGTCCGGACACCCGGCACACGGTGTGGGTGGCGGAGACGTGCGAGCGGGGCTGTTCCACCCACTGGACCCGCTGGCATACCTCCGATCCGGTCCCGTCGCGGTCCTCGTCGGCGTAGGCCGGCAAGCTCCACGCCGACAAGGGCTACGACTACCGCCACCTGCGGCAATGGCTGTCAGAGCGAGGCCTGGCTCGCCGGCTGCCGCCGACTCCACCGCCGCTACGAACGCAAAGCCGAGAACTTCCTCGCCTCAAGATGACTTGTTCAGCCGCGAGCGGCTAGGACTTCCGGGTCCCGCTCGGGCAGTTCCACCAAGATGTGGTCCGACAGGGCGCGAAGGAAGTCGGGGGCGTCGAAGGCGGCGCCCGGGGAGGCCACGCCGGTCGTCCTGGTCCGGCCGGTGAGGATGCGGTGGACCGCCTCCACGGCGAGCGGGGCGGTGACGGCGTAGATGTCCCGGCCCCGTGCCACGGCCCGCCGTTCGGTGCCGCCGGAGCGGACGACGACGTCGACGAGGAAGGTCTGGTCGGACCTGCCGTGCTCGTCGGCCGGGACCGGGGCCGGAGTGCCCGGCTCGGACAGGTCCTTCGCCGCCTCGGTCGTCATATAGGTGCGCACCTCCGGGATCGGCAGATGGCTGGGAACGGTGACGACATCGGCCATCGTGAACTCGGCGACGACGGTCCTGGTGCCCATCGGGGCCGGGAAGGACCAGTCGGTTGTCGACACGGGGTCGTCGTGGTACTGGAGACGGCCGTCCGCGAAGCGGACGCGCCGGCCGCCCCGGCGGGCGTGGGAGACCTCGCCCGCGGCACGCGTCCCGGTGGTCGGGTGCCAGCTGTTGAGCCCGTAGGCGATGTGCGCCTCGTCGGCGGACGTCCAGTCGCCCAGGGCCGCGGTGACCAGCAGGTCGCCGAGCCCGCCGTAGAAGGCCATGGCCGGGACGATCAGCGCGCCCTCGGTGCGGGCGCGGGCGGCGTAGTGCGCGAAGGTGTCGGCGTTGGCCTCGATCTCGGCCGCCACGTCGACGTACGGGATCCCGGCGCGCAGGGCCGCCTCGATCACGGGGGCGGCGGTCTCGGCGAAGGGACCGGCGCAGTTGATGACGGCCGCGACACCGGACAGGGCGAGGTCGAGCGAGGCGGGGTCACCGGCGGTCGCCGGGCGGATGTCGAGGCCGGGGCGGGACGCCGCCAGCTCCCGCAGCTTGGCGGCGTCGCGACCGGAGGCGACCGGGACGAACCCCCGGGCCGCCAGCTCCGCCACGACGAAGCGCCCGGTGTGCCCGTAGGCCCCGAACACCGCCACCTTGTACGCCTCGTTCGCCGATTCCATGGTGATTCCTCCCCGTCGCCGGTCCGTCGGGATCATCCTGGTCCGCCCGGACGGGCCTACGTGAGTGTCCGGAACGACGTGGCCCGTACACTTTCGGACATGGACACTGTCGCGCTGGCCGTCACCGACGGGATGCTGCACTTCGAACTGTCCGTGGCGTACGAGGTGTTCGGCTCCGCCCCGGCCGCGGTGCCGGGCCCCTGGTACGACCTCGCCGTCTGCGGTCCGCACGCCGTCCGGGTCGGCCGGTTCCGGCTGGAGCCCGATCACGGTCTGGACCATCTCCGCCACGCGGACCTGGTGATCGTCCCCGGCTGGGCGGACGTCGACGTGGACCCGCCCGCCGAACTGGTCGGCGCGGTGCGCGCGGCGCACGAGGCGGGGGCGCGGGTGGCCTCCCTGTGCACGGGCGCGTTCGTGCTGGCCGCCGCGGGGCTGCTGGACGGCAGGCGCGCGACGACGCACTGGGCGCACACGGATGTCCTCGCCGACCGTTTCCCCCGGGTGAGCGTCGATCCGGACGTGCTCTACGTGGACAACGGCAGCGTGCTCACCTCCGCGGGCAAGGCCGCCGCGCTGGACCTGTGCCTGCACCTCGTGCGGCTCGACCGCGGTTCGTCGGTCGCCAACACCGTCGCCCGCCGCCTGGTCGTACCGCCGCACCGGGCAGGCGGCCAGGCCCAGTTCGTCGCCTCACCGGTGCCGGCCCGTGACGGCCACCCGCTCACCGCGCTGCTGCCGTGGATCACCGAACGCCTCGACCGCCCCCTCACCGTGGAGGACCTGGCCCGCCGCGCCGGGATGAGCTCACGCCACCTGGCCCGCCACTTCCGCGCGGCCACCGGCACGACCCCGTTGCAGTGGCTGCTGATCCAACGGATCCGCCGCGCCCAGGAGTTGCTGGAGACCACCGACGACAGCGTCGACGCGATCGCCTCCGCCACCGGCATGGGCACGGCCACCACCCTTCGCCGCCACTTCAACCGCACCCTCGGCGTCCCCCCGGACACCTACCGCCGCACCTTCCGCTCCCGCACGGACACGGCGCCGACGGCGACCTGATCGGCCGCCGACCGGAATCTCCGTGGTCGGCGGCCCCGGGACCCGGAGGATCAGGCCGCGGCCTGAGTCGTGGCCGGGGAGCCCGGACGGGACGGCGAGGGCTGGGTGACCCGGCGCACGCGGGTCGGGGCGCCCAGGGTCGGGTTGGCCGCGCCCCAGGCCGCGAGTTTGCAGACCAGTTCCTTGTAGAGGGCGGCGGGGCGGCCGGTCAGGGCGGCGTTGCGGGCGCGGTCGTCGGCGGTGACGTACTGGATGAGGCCCTCTTTGCGGCCGAGCGAGATGCACTGGTTGAAGTAGCGGGGGGTGAGCTTCGGGAGCTTGCGTCCGGTGAGGCGGGCCGCGATCGCGTCGGCGGCCTGCCAGGCGGTGGGGACGCCCGAGGCGCACGACATGCGCAGCGGCTTGCCTCCGGCGCCCAGGGCGTGGGCCGCGTCGCCGACGGCGTAGACGTCGGGGTGGGAGACCGAGCGCATCGTCTCGTCGACCACGATCTGGCCCCGGTCCGTCACCTGAAGCGTCGTCGCCCGCGCGAGGGGGTGGACGGCGAAGCCCGCGGTCCACACGGTGACCGCGGCCGGGATCGCCGTGCCGTCGTCGGTGGTGACACGGTCGGCCTCCACGGTGGTGACGGCGGTGTGCTCGTGGACGGTGATGCCGAGCCTGCCGAAGACCTTCCGCAGGTGCCGGCGCCCCTTCGGGGAGAGCCAGTCGCCGAGGCCGGCGCGGGCGACGAGACAGACGTCGAGGTCGGGGTGGGACTCGGCGATCTCGGTCGCGGCCTCCACGCCGGTGAGGCCGCCGCCGACCACGACCACGGGCCGGCCGGCGTCCAGCTCGGCCAGGCGGGCGCGCAGCCGGAGGGCGCCGGAGCGGCTCGCGAGCTCATGAGCGTGCTCGGCGGTGCCGGGGACACCGTGGTCGTTCCAGCCGCTGCCGAGGGCGTAGACGAGGGTGTCGTACGTCAGTTCCTCCTCGCCCTCGGCGCCGGTGACCGTGACCGTCTTGCCGTCGGCGTCCACCGCGGTCACCCGGGCCGGCTTCACCTCGACGCCCGTGCCGGCGAACATCTCGCTCAGGGGACGGTGCTCGAGGGTCTGGCCGGTGGCGAGCTGGTGGTTGCGGACGCGCTCGACGAAGTCGGGGTCGGCGTTGACGAGCGTGATGCGGACGTCGTCGCGGTGCAGCCGCTTCGCGAGGCGACCGGCGGCGCCGGCTCCGGCGTATCCGCCTCCGAGGACGACGATGCGGTGCCGCGCCTGCGTCTGGGGCTGCGCCTGGGGCTGTGCCAGGGTCTGCGTCTGCTTCTGCGTCTGCATTGCGGTGCTCCTGTCTGGACGGTTCGGCAGCGATGCGCCCCTTGAACCGGGCGGCGGCGCGATACCTGACAGGAAAGCCATGTGACGTGGATCACATGACATCAGGGGTCAGAGGACGCGGAGGAGCGGTTCGCCGTGGTCGGCCGTCTCGGCCCACTGGCGGGTCGCGCGGTCGAGCTTGTCGGGGTTGACCTGGTTGCGCACCGCGGCGATGCCCTCCTCGGTGATCTCCAGGCACATGACGGCGACGACCCGGCCGTCGAGGACCGCCACGAGCGCCGGCTCGCCGTTGGCGTACGTGGCGTAGATGTCGGGGGAGCCGCCGAGCAGCTTGCGCTTGGCCGGGCTCGGCTTGAACAGGCCGCGCAGGAACTTCGCCACCGCGAGTGCACCCTCGCTCGCCTTGGCGCGGGCCGGGACCTTGCCGCCGCCGTCGCCGACCGAGACGGCGTCGTCGGTGAGCAGCCGGACCAGCGGCTCGGTCTCGCCGCTGGTGGCGGCAGCGAGGAACTCCTCCACGACGCGCCGGGCGGCGGCCTCGTCGATCTCGCTGCGGGCCTTGCCGGCCGCGACGTGCTTCTTCGCGCGATGGAAGATCTGCTGGCTGGCGGACTCGGTGATGTCGAGGATCTCGGCGATCTCCCGGTGCGAGTAGTCGAAGGCCTCCCGCAGGACGTACACCGCCCGCTCGTTCGGGGAGAGCCGCTCCAGGAGCACGAGGACCGCGTACGACACGGCCTCGCGCTGTTCGGCGGTGTCGGCGGGACCGAGCATCGGGTCCCCGGCGAGCACCGGCTCCGGGAGCCACTGGCCCACATAGGTCTCGCGGCGCGCACGGGCGGAGGTGAGCTGGTTGAGGCACAGGTTGGTGAGCACTTTCGTCATCCACGCCTCGGGGACCCGGATGTGCGCGATGTCGGCGACCTGCCAGCGCAGGAACGTCTCCTGCACGGCGTCCTCGGCCTCGCTCGCCGACCCGAGCAGCCGGTACGCGATGGCCTCCAGCCGCGGCCTGGCGGCCTCGAACCGGTCCACATCGTGCACGGTCAGCGCCATGCTTCGGATCCTAACCGCCGTCGGCGACGGGCGCGGGCCGCGGCGGGCGAGGGCGTACGGAGGGCTGAGAGCTGAGAGCGTGCGGAGGGCTGAGGCCTGGGGGCGCGCGGAGGGCTGGGGGCGCGCGGAGGGCTGGAAGCTGCGGGTACGCGGAGGACTGAGGGCTGAGGGCGCGCGGAGGGCTGGAAGCTGCGGGTACGCGGAGGACTGAGGGCTGAGGGCGCGCGGAGGGCTGGAAGCTGCGGGTACGCGGAGGACTGAGGGCTGAGGGCGCGCGGAGGGCTGGAAGCTGCGG
>NZ_JAOCQE010000238.1 GCF_025290915.1 Streptomyces sp. 15-116A
CTACGCCCGCCCCCACCGAAGCCGCAGCGGCGCCGCAGGCATAAGACGCCCGCCCCCACCGAAGCCGCACCCGAACCCGCTCAAGCCCCCGCAGGGACCCGCATGGCCGCCCGCGTCCCCGCCACCGTGATCGCGACAACCCCCGCCACCGCCAGCAGCCCGACCGCGACCGTCCCGCCCCAGCCCCCTGCGTGGAAAGCGATCGCCCCCACCGTGCTGCCCGCGCTGGAACCGATGTAGTACGCGGACTGATACAGCGCCGACGCCTGTGCCCGCCCATGCGTCGCCGTCCGGCTGACCGCCGACGACGCCACCGAGTGCCCCGCGAAGAACCCCGCCGTGATCAGCACCAGCCCCAGCAGCACCATCACCAGCGACCCGACCAGCGACAGCACCAGCCCCGCCGCCGTCGTCCCGCCCGCCAGATACAGCGCCCCACGCCGCCCCAGCCGGCCCACCAGCCGCCCCGACGCGGACGCCGACACCGTACCCACCAGATACACCAGGAAGATCGACCCCACGACCCCCTGCGGCAACGAGAACGGCGCCTCGGTGAGCCGGTACCCGATCACCGTGTACACCCCGCCGAACACGGTCATGAACAGCGCACCGATCGCGTACAACCGCCGCAGCAGCGGATCACCCACATGATCCCGCACCGTCCGCACCAGCACCCGCGGCCGCAACGACCCCGGCGTGAAGTGCCGCGGCCGAGGCAGCAGCAGCCGGAACGCCACCGCACACCCCACGGCCACGACCCCGATCACACCGAGGGCGACCCGCCAGCCCCACTCCTGCGCGACCCAGCCGGTGATCACCCGCCCGCTCATGCCGCCCACACTGTTGCCGGCCACGAACAACCCGATCGCGGTGATCAGCGCCTTCGGCGTGACCTCCTCCGCGAGATACGCCGTCGCCGACGCCGGCAGCCCCGCCAGCGCCGCACCCTGCAACGCCCGCAGCGCGACCAGCCACCCCAGCGAGGGTGCGAACGGCACCACCAGCCCGACCGTCACCGCGACCGCCAGCGAAGCGGTCATGACCGTACGCCGCCCGAACCGCTCCGACAGCGCGCTCATCGGCAGCACGAACACCGCGAGCCCACCGGTCGCCGCCGCCACCGTCCAGCTCGCGTCGCCCGCCGACACCCCGAGCTCACCGGAGATCAGCGGCAGCAGAGCCTGGGTCGAGTACAGCAGCGCGAAGGTCGCCACACCGGCGAGGAACAGGGCGAGGCTCATCCGGCGGTAACCGGGGCCGCCCGGGGCCACACGCGTCTCGGAATCGGCAACGGGAACAGCGGCGCCCACGACGGTGGACGCCCCGGTATCAGCGGGAGTCATGCCACCGACCGTACGAAGTCCCCGACTCATCCGTCCAATGCATGGAACGGCCATAATCGTTCCCATGGCGCATCAGCGAAGCTCAGCGGCCCGGCTGTCACAGACCGGTGACACACGTGACGCACAAGACATCGTCACCCTGCTCGCCCCTCGCCTCGCCCACTTCGCCGGCGTGGCCCGCACCGAGCACGTCACCCGAGCCGCCCAGGAGATGAACGTCCCCCAGTCGACGCTCTCCCGGGCCCTCGCCCGCCTCGAACAGGACCTGGGCGTCGACCTGTTCGCCCGCCAGGGCCGCACCCTCTCCCTCACCCCGGCGGGCCGCACCTTCCTCACCTCGGTCGAACGCGCCCTCGCGGAGATCGAGCGGGCCGCCGAGGAGGTCCGCGCGGACGCCGACCCGGCCACCGGCAAGGTCGCCTTCGGCTTCCTGCACACCATGGGCGCCGAGACCGTCCCCGGCCTCCTGCACGCCTTCCGCGCCGACCACCCGCGCGTCCGCTTCAGCCTCGTCCAGAACTACGGCGAGGCGATGCTCGAACGCCTCCGCGCCGGCGAACTCGACCTGTGCCTGACGTCCCCGGTGCCCGACGCCCCCGACCTCGTCGCCCGCCGCCTGGACGAACAGAAGCTGCGCCTGGTGGTCCCCGCCGACCACCGCCTCGCGTCCCGCCGCCGCATCCGCCTCGCCGAGGCCGCCGACGAGACGTTCGTCACCCTGGAACCGGGCTACGGCCTGCGCCGCATCACCGACGACCTGTGCGCCCAGGCAGGCTTCAAACCAAGAGTCGCCTTCGAGGGCGAGGAAGCCGAAACCCTCCGGGGCCTGGTGGCAGCGGGCCTGGGCGTAGCCCTCCTCCCACCCCCGACCGTCCCCCGCCCCGGAGTGGTGGAACTGACGGTCACCGCCCCGAGAGCCGTACGAGAGATCGGCGTGGCCTGGCGAGCCGACCACCCGGACACACCTCCGGTGGCGGCCTTCAAGAAGTTCCTGCTCTCACGAAGAGGGAACCTGCTGCCAACCTGACAGGGCAGGCAACTGCGCGCGCTACCGCCACCGCCCGAACCCAGAAGCCAACGGCATCCGCAACCCGAGCGGCGGAGGCGCCGCCAAGGCATCCCGCACCGGCCGCGCCAACGCCCTCCCGAACAACACCCCCATCACGAAGTCCTCGGCCAGCGCCAGCACTTCATCCCGGTACTGATGCAACCCGTGTCCATCGGCATGCACTTCGAAGCGGCACACATCCCGATTCGCCTTCTTCGCCCGAGCCGCCAGCCGGAACGACAACTCGGGATCGGTCCGCGCGTCGTTCGTGCCGTGCACGATCAGCACTCGCCGCCCGACGAGCTGTTTCACCGGTTCGGGTGAGGCCGCGACGTCCTCCTCCGGCAGCCACGGTGCCAGCGCCAGCACGGAGTTGACGGCCTCGTGCCCGCCGGCCCGCAGTGCGGCCCGCCCGCCCATCCCGTTCCCGGCGAGGCACACGGGCACGTCCCCGTACCGCCGTACGACCTCCTCGGCGGCCCACTCCCCGTCCCGCGCGAGGTGCGCCGCGCTGCCGTTCCAGCCCCGGTACCGGTAGTGGACGACATGGACGGCCAGCCCCTCCTCCCGCCCGGCGCGGGCGAGACGGCGGCCCAGCGCGCGGACGGAGGCGGTGGCCCACAGGGGTGACGGTCTGCGTTCGGAGGTCTCCTCGCCGTCGGGGAGCAGCAGCACCACTCCGCTCACCGCCGTCGGCTCAGGGCCGAGCGCCCTCCCCAGCCGGGCCCTGCGAACCGGCGTCGCTTGCTGTGCCATGACAGAACATTCTCAGAAGCCCGGGTGTACTCCACCCGACCTTGCGGTCACTGTTACGTATCGGCGTCACGTCTCGGCACCTCCGCGCGCACCCACCCGCACATTCACCCCGCACGGCGTCTACGCGCGTAGGCCGTCGAGGAGTTACAGTGCGGAAATGACGAGCCAGACCATCGCGAACACCCCGGCACCGGACCAGATCCGCCGGGCGCCCAAGGTTCTGCTGCACGACCACCTCGACGGCGGCCTGCGCCCCGCCACCGTCGTCGACCTGGCCCGGGAGACCGGCTACGACCAGCTCCCCGAGACCGACCCGGACAAACTCGCGCTGTGGTTCCGGGAGGCCGCCGACTCCGGTTCCCTGGAGCGGTACTTGGAGACCTTCTCGCACACCGTCGGCGTCATGCAGACCCGCGACGCCCTCGTCCGGGTCGCCGCCGAGTGCGCCGAGGACCTCGCCGAGGACGGTGTCGTCTACGCCGAGGTGCGCTACGCCCCCGAACAGCACCTCGAAGCCGGGCTCACCCTCGAGGAGGTCGTCGAGGCGGTCAACGAGGGCTTCCGGCAGGGCGAGCGGCGCGCCAAGGACAACGGCCACCGCATCCGCGTCGGCGCCCTGCTCACCGCGATGCGGCACGCCGCCCGCGCCCTGGAGATCGCCGAACTCGCCAACCGCTACCGGGACCTGGGCGTCGTCGGCTTCGACATCGCGGGCGCGGAGGCCGGTTACCCGCCCACCCGGCACCTGGACGCCTTCGAGTACCTCAAGCGGGAGAACAACCACTTCACCATCCACGCCGGGGAGGCGTTCGGACTGCCGTCCATCTGGCAGGCCTTGCAGTGGTGCGGCGCCGACCGGCTCGGGCACGGAGTGCGCATCATCGACGACATCCAGGTCCGCGAGGACGGCACGGTGGAGCTCGGCCGGCTCGCCTCCTACGTCCGCGACAAGCGCATCCCGCTGGAGATGTGCCCCAGCTCCAACCTCCAGACGGGGGCGGCGTCCTCGTACGCCGAGCACCCGATCGGGCTGCTGCGCCGGCTGCACTTCCGGACCACGGTCAACACCGACAACCGCCTCATGTCGCACACCAGCATGAGCCGGGAATTCGAGCACCTTGTCGAGGCGTTCGGTTACACGCTCGACGACATGCAGTGGTTCACCGTCAATGCGATGAAATCAGCGTTCATTCCTTTCGACGAACGACTGGCCATGATCAATGACGTCATCAAGCCGGGCTACGCGGAACTCAAATCCGAATGGCTGTTCCGGCAGACGGCTTCTACCAGCGGTTCTTCAGCCGAAGAGGGCTGAGGAGAAGGTTTCCCGGCACCGGGAATACGGTCGGCGTTCACAATCCGTCCGCATTTCGATGTTTGCGGGCGGTGGTGCCGCGTGTTTACGGTCACAGGACCGCTCACATCCCCGTATCCCATTCGAGGACGCATTTTCATGAAGCAGTCTGCTGCCAAGACCCTCGGTGTCGCCGCTCTCGGTGCCGCCTTCGCCGCCGTCGGTGCGGGTGCCGCCACCGCGGCCCCGGCCGTTCCGGACACGGCCGCCCCGGCGCTGGACGCGGCCACCCAGACCCTCCCGGCGGAGAACGTCTCCGTGCTGCCGGCCGCGAAGCAGACCCTGGAGACGGGCAAGGAGCTGGCCGGTACGGGGCTGACGGCCGCCGAGCCGGTCGCGAAGGAAGCCGCGAAGGACATGGTCGCCAAGGACCCGACGGCACCGGCCAAGGGCCTGCTCGGCGGACTGCCGCTGGGCCAGCTGCCCACCAAGGGCCTCAACGTCAACGGCCTCCCGCTCGGCGGCTGACACCCGGGCAGAACAGCCCGATGGGGCGCCCCCGAGTCTCGGGGTGCGCCCCATCGGCGTACAGGCAGGGAGAAGGCGGCAGCGGACCGAAGCCGCGGCGGACCGGGCTACCAGGCCGTTCGTGTCTTGCTCTCCGACGGCAACAGGATCCACAGCGCGATGTAGAGCAGGAACTGCGGGCCGGGCAGCAGACACGACAGCAGGAAGATCACCCGCATCGTGGTCGCGGAGGTGCCGAAGCGCCGGGCCAGCGCGGCGCAGACTCCGCCGATCATGCGGTCGTTGGTCGGGCGGGCGAGGCGAGACATTGCGGCTCCTTCGTGAGCGGTGCGAGGCCTCCCGTCCGGATGCCTCAACTGACCTCCACGTTACGGAGACGAAGGGGGCAAAGCGTCGCTCCACGGGGCGATCCCGACCCTGGGAATCGTCGGGGTCCGACCCTGAGCCGGCTCCTCCTGGGGGACGGCGGTGGCGGCCCTGCGCACCGCCCGGCGGCGCAGCCAGGAGCGGCCGGCGGGCACCACGGCCGCGTGCGCGAGGCCCGCGCCGAGGGTGTTCAGCAGCAGCGAGTCGATGTCGACGACCTGACCGGGCACGGCCGTCTGCAGCATCTCGATGCCGAGCGACAGCAGGGCCGCCGCGGCCATGGTGCGCACCAGGGAGCCCACCGGCGAGACCACCAGCCGCCCGCCCGCCATCGGCAGCAGCACACCGAGCGGCGCGAGCAGCGCCAGCCCCTCGGCGATCCGCCGGGTCCCCGCCACCCACCCGAGCGCGAAGTCGGCGCGGATGCCGTCCAGGGGACGCAGATTGGCGGGCATCACCCAGGGGACGTCCAGCGGGCGCAGCGTGAACCAGAAGACGAACGCCAGATACGTGGCCAGGAGGAGACCACCCAGCACACGGATGCGGAGAGCGGCGGTGCCGCCGATGGAGCCTTGACGCTGCACGCCCCCCTAGACGCGGCCTCCGGCACGATCGGTTCCGGCGTGTCACCCGTTCCGCCGATGAGGCATACGCCACAACACCGACAGCAGCCGCGAGAGGCGAACCCCTCCGCCGAGGTGCCGAGCGGCTCCGTTCGGTGCCGGGGGCCGGCGGGTCAGCTGCTGGTGATCTCCGAGGACGGTGGGCGTTCGCTGGAGGGGCGGGTGCGGACCTCGTCCGTGCACTCGTAGCGGCGTGGGGCGTCGGTGCCGGGGCCGCCCAGGATGACCGAGCCGTCGCCCTCGGCCGCCGCCGAGTCGGACAGGGTGCACACGATCTGCGCCAGCGCGGAGGAGCTCAGGCTGCCGGGCGCGACGCTCAGCCGCAGCGCGTCGTCCGGGTCGCCGGGCCGGGGCCCGCTCACGGTGATCCCGTCCCGTACGTGAGTCGTGTACCCCGCCTCCTTCTCCGCGGCCGACGGCTGGGCCGAGAGCTGGCCGAGCAGCCCCTGCGCGATCAGCGCGCGCCGCCCTGAGTCGGCCGCCCCGTCCGGCACCCGTACCGTACGGTCCACCGCCACCAGCGAGGAGCCGCACAGCAGGAACACCTGCACGGGCAGCCCCCGGTCGGCCCGCGAGGAGACCTCCGGCTCGCCCAGCGAGCAGCGCACCCGCGAGGGCGCGGGACCGAAGTCGGTCGGCACCTCGGTCGCGCGGATGCCGCATCCGGCGAGCAGGGCGGCGCCGAGCGCGGTGACCGCGAGCAGCGCGGGCAGTCGGCGCCCGGCCGACGGGCGGCCCGGCCTCGGCCGTCGTGCGTTCAGGCCGTTCATCAGGCGTCCCCCTCGGCGCCGTCGCCGCGACCCCGGTCGCCGCCGTCCTTGCCGGCGCCACGGCCCCCGTCGCTCCTGCCCTTGCCGCGGCCGTTCCCGCCCCCGTTGCCGGCCGCGTCGTTGTCCTGGTCCTCCGTCAGCGCGGAGGCGTCCCTCGGCAGCCGCAGCGTGAACACCGCGCCCCCCTCGGGAGAGTTGGCCGCGGTGATCTCGCCGCCGTGGATGTGGGCGTTCTCCTGCGCGATGGACAGCCCCAGACCGCTGCCCTCGGAACGCGGGCGGGAGGCGCTGGCCTTGTAGAAACGGTCGAAGACATGGGGCAGGACGTCCTCGGGGATACCGGGCCCGTTGTCCCGGACCTCGATGACCACCGCGCCGCCGTCCTCGGCCCGTTCGGCGGACCTCTCCGCACCCTCCTCGCGCACGGACACCCGCACCGGCGACCCTCCGTGCTTGAGCGCGTTGCCGATGAGGTTGGCCAGGATCACGTCCAGCCGGCGCGGGTCGATCCGGGCGTGGATGCCGCGCTCGGCGTCCAGCTCGACCGCGTCCAGCCAGGCACGCGCGTCGATGCAGGCGGTGATCTGGTCGGCGATGTCGACGTCGTCGAGGACGAGACGCGCGGTGCCCGCGTCGAAGCGGGTGACCTCCATCAGGTTCTCCACCAGATCGTTCAGCCGCCGTGTCTCGCTGACCACCAGCCGTACCGCCGGCTCGATCATCGGGTCGATGCCGCCGCCCTCGAACTCCAGCTCCTCCTCCAGCACCTCGGTCACGGCCGTGATCGCGGTGAGCGGCGTCCGCAGCTCATGGCTCATGTCGGCCACGAACCGGCGCGACGCCTCGTCCCGCGCCGCCATGTCCGCGACGCGTTTCTCCAGCGCCTCGGCCGCCTTGTTGAACGTCCGTGACAGATCCGCCAGTTCGTCCGTCCCGGACACCCTCAGCCGCGTGTCCAGCCGCCCCTCGCCGAGCCGCCGGGCGGCCGCGCCGAGCCGCTGCACCGGCTTCAGTACGGTCGTCGCGGCGGCCTGCGCGAGCAGCGCCGAGCCGATCAGCGCGAGACCGGTCGCGATCCCCAGCGACCAGGCCAGCGAGTTGAGGTCCTTCGCCTCCGGCTCCAGCGACTTCAGCATGTAGCCGGTCGGCCCGCCGTCGATCATCCGCGTGCCCGCCACCAGGTAGGGGGTGTCGTCCTCGACGATCCGCTGCCAGTACAGGTGGTACGGGTACTTGTTGGTCGAGGTGAGCTTCTGCCGCTTCGTGACCGCCTCGCGCAGGGAGGCCGGGACGTCCTGAAGCGAGAAGCCGTTCAGCCCGCCCGAACTGCCGTACACCGTACGGCCCTCGGGGTTCTCGGCGATCAGCAGCACGGTGAAGCGCTGGCTGCTGTTCGCCATCTGCCCCGCGGTGTGCTGCAGTTCGTCCTGCGTCGGATGCTCGGGCAGCGCGCCCGCCCGGTTCTGCATCTCCTGCTCGAAGCCGCGCAGCACCGCGTCCTGCGTGCGGGTCAGCACCGCCTCGCGGTTCAGCCAGTACGCGATCCCCGACGCGGACACCGCCGCGGTCAGCGCGACCAGCCCGAACACCACGACCAGCCGCAGCCGCAGACTGGTGAACCGCAGCCGGGACCACACTCCCTTGCGTGCCGCGGACCAGCCGCGGGACCCCCCTTGGTGCTCCTGTGTCACTGAGGCGGATCCAGCCGGTAGCCGACACCGCGCACGGTACGGATCAGCGTCGGGGACGACGGCACGTCCTCGACCTTGGCGCGCAGCCGCTGGACACAGGCGTCCACCAGGCGCGAGTCGCCCAGGTAGTCGTGCTCCCACACCAGCCGCAGCAGCTGCTGCCGGGACAGCGCCTGGCCGGGCCGCCGGCTCAGTTCGAGGAGCAGCCGCAGCTCGGTCGGCGTGAGCTGGAGGTCCTCCCCGTTCTTGGTGACGGTCATGGCGGCACGGTCGATCACCAGGCTGCCGAAGGTCGCCGAGTCGCTGGACTCCCGCTCGCCGCGCCGCAGCACGGCCCGGATCCGCGCGTCCAGCACCCGGCCCTGCACCGGCTTGACGACATAGTCGTCGGCGCCGGACTCCAGGCCGACCACGACGTCGATGTCATCGCTGCGGGCGGTGAGCAGAATGATCGGCAACTGGTCCGTGCGCCGGATGCGCCGGCACACCTCGAACCCGTCGATGCCGGGCAGCATCACGTCCAGCACGATCAGATCCGGCCGCTGCTCACGCAGCAGCTTCAGACCGTCCTCACCGCTGGCAGCGGTCGCCACCCGGTGTCCCTGGCGCGTCAGGGAGAGCTCCAGGGCCGTGCGGATGGCGTCGTCGTCCTCGATCAGCAACAGGGAAGGCACGCGCTCATTCTGGCCCATGGAGGGCTCCCTGTTCGACCCGTGGAGGCAAGTGCCCGCCTGGCCCCCATAAGGGCGGCTACGTGCACGGACACCTGTGAACGTTCTGTGTCCGGGCCGTGGCGGACCCCTGTGACAGCTCTGTGACAGTCGGCGGACACGGTCATGAAGTCGCCCCGGCAGGATTTTCCGCACAAGCAAGCCAGCACCGAAGACACCGGAAGTCCACGACGGGGGGCGCGAGATGAACACGCTGCACAGCATCAGCACCAGCGCAGTGATCACGCGTCTGCACGACGTGCACCGAGGGGGAGAGAAGTCCGGTGCTGTGAGCGGGCGGGGGTGCGCTCGCAGCACCGGGCGTCAGCACACCGCGTACATGACGGTGGTTGACGCGCCCACGGGGGAGACGCACGGGGGAGACGCGTACGGGGAGGACACGGGGGAGCGTCGCTCGCTGTCGGAGGCGGAGTTCACCGCCTACGTGCAGGAGCGCCGCGCCTCCCTGTACGCCACCGCCTACCACCTGACCGGTGACCGCTTCGAGGCCGAGGACCTGCTGCAGAGCGCGCTGTTCTCGACCTACCGGGCGTGGGACCGGATCAGCGACAAGGCCGCGGTCGGCGGATACCTCCGCCGCACCATGACCAACCTGCACATCAGCGCGTGGCGCCGCCGCAAGCTGAACGAGTACCCGACCGAGGAGCTGCCGGAGACGGCCGGCGACACGGACGCGATGCGCGGCACCGAGCTGCGCGCGGTCCTGTGGCAGGCGCTCGCCCGGCTGCCCGAGCTCCAGCGCACCATGCTGGTCCTGCGCTACTACGAGGGCCGCACGGACCCGGAGATCGCGGACATCCTCGGCATCAGTGTCGGCACGGTGAAGTCCAGCATCTGGCGCTCGCTGCGCCGGCTGCGCGAGGACGAGGTCCTCAGCTTCGGCCGTGACGAGGAGGACGCCTTCGGCGAACTGGTCGCCTGAAGGCCAGGGGGGTCCGGGGGTTCGAGGGAACCGGGGGGAC
>NZ_JAOCQE010000239.1 GCF_025290915.1 Streptomyces sp. 15-116A
AGCCGGGGCCCCTGCTGCTGCGCGACGGGCGGGTCGAGGAGCTGAAGGTGGAGCCGGGGGTGCCGCTCGGGCTGGGGCTGGCCGGGGCGGCACCGCCCGGGGCGGCCGCGGTGCCGCTGCGGCCGGGTGACCGGCTGTTCCTCGCCTCCGACGGGGTCTTCGAGGCGCGCGACGCCGACGGAACCTTCTATCCGCTGGCCGAGCGGCTGACGGCGTTCGGCCACGAGGATCCCGGCGCGCTGACCGAGCGGGTGTGGGCGGACCTCGTACGGCACTGCCCCGAGGTGCGGGACGACGTCACGATGCTGGTGCTGGCGCCGTGGCCGGCCGGGGACAGCTGACGGCGCCCCTCGGCCCTGCGGTGGTCCGCGGGGCCGGGGGCGCGGGGCGGCGCGTCAGTCCTTGATCACGCAGATGTTGCCGCTCGCCGAGCTCAGCAGGTTCACCAGGCCGATGTTGTTCCCGCAGGCGTTGACGTTCACGTCGATCGGGACCTGGACGACGTTTCCGGACAGGAAGCCGGGGCTGTCCTTGGCGACGCCGACGGTGTCCGGCCCGTCGGCCGCTGCCGTGCCGGCGGATGCCAGCAGGGCCACGCTCGCCAGTCCGGCCGCGGTCAGCAGACGTATACGCATGGGAACTCCTGTCGTATGCAGAGACATGTGTGTCCACACGGGGACATGTGTCTCCACCTTCACGGCGGTCGCGCCCACGCGACATCCGGGGGCGTCCGAACGGGGGCGCGGATGCCCCCGGACAGGTTTTCCGGGGGCCGGGGAAGGTACCCCGGCACCCGAGAGGTGCGGCCCTTCACCGCCGCGAGGCGGCCCTCACCGGTGGCGCCCCGGGCGCTTCCGGATGCACGGCGGGCTCCGGCGTTGAATGGTGAGATATCGGACCCGATGACAGCACCGGGGCCGCAACAGGATCCGGACCCGAGGAGCCAGAAGATGTCGACGTCCCAGCCCGACGCGTCCCGGCAGCCCGAGGACCGCGCCACCCCGGACCGCCTGCTCCACGCCCGTACCGGCACCGATGTGTCGCCGGAGGACATCGTCCTTGCCTCGGGCAAGGACCTCACCCCGCAGAACCTCGAATGGGCCCGGCGCAAGCTGGACCGGGAAGGGCCCGCCGCCCTGGACAAGATGCTCCCCTGACCTCCGGCCGCCTCCGCCGCGCCGGTACATGATCACCCGGCCGGGCCGGTGCCCCATGGCACCGGCCCGGCCGCGGTACGTGTGGGTCAGACCCGGTCCGGTCCTTCGGGCAGCTCCGTGTCGTCCGCCACGACGTGCATCGCGGCCTCCTCCGCGCCCGCGGCGCCCGCGTCGATACCGACGTCGTCGGCGACGCTCTCCTTGGTGGTGTCGGGGTGGGCGCCCTCGTCGGGTGCGACCAGGCGTCCGGCGCGGTCGCCGCCCGCCTCCGGGTCGACCGGTTCGCCCTCGCCGCCGGGCAGGTCACCGACCTCGTCACCGGCGGGCACGGACGCGTCGGGCACCTCCTGCGCCAGCCGCTGGTCGAGGGTCTCCCCGTCGTGCTGCTCGGCGGCCGTGGTCCCGTGCTTGGTGACGCCGAGCGGCTTCTCCGGCGGGGAGTAGCCCTCGTCGAGGGTGTCGTCGTAGGTCCGCTCGTCGACGGCGTCCTGCAGGTCGAGCGGCGCGGCGTCGGCCTGTTCCTCGTTGCTTCCGGTGGGCTGGTAGGCGTCGTCACCCATCGGTTCCGTGCCCATGTCGTCCTCCCTCGGTCAGGGCTCGCCACGTCGGCTGTTCGTCCCGGGTGCCAGGTCGGCGTGACCTCAAACGCGATCTCTAGCCCCGTGACCACCGCGGGGCGACGCGGACCGTCAGGTCGCTGACCGGGTGGGCGGGCCAGGGGCGGGCGTAGCCGGGCGGGGCGGCGCCGGGGCCGGTGAGGTGGGCGACGGGGATGTGGTCGGCGGTGCGCAGGATCTCGGCGACGGTCGTGTTCTCGTTGTGCCCGGCGGTCGCGCCCGAGGAGCAGCCGGTGTAGTAGCCGATGGGGATGGCCTCGTACCCGGTGATCAGGCAGGGCGGGCGGACGCCGAGGTCGTGGAGCCGGCTCGCGGTGCGGGCCCAGTCGTCCCGGCTGTCGGTGTTGCGGTCCACGGTGAAGACCAGCACGGTCAGCTGCACCGCGAGATGACCGGCGATCCCGAGCGCGACGACGGCCGTGACGACCGGCCGCCAGGTGCCGCGCGGCGTGCGGACCAGGTGCCACAGCGCGTCGGCGACGGGCAGGGCGAGCAGCGCGTAGGCGGGCTGGAGGAAGCGGGGTGCCGCGTACTCGATCATGAACAGGTACGGGAGGGCGGCGGTGGTGGCGCAGGCCAGCGGCACCAGGGTGGGCAGGGTGCGCCGGCCGCGGACGGCGATGATCAGGGCGAGGACGGCGAGCAGCGGCAGGACGATCCACCAGAGGGTGATCACCGGGTGGGGCATCTCCCCGGTGCAGGGGCGGCACAGGGCGCGTCCGCCCAGGCTGCGCAGCTGGTCGTCGACGGCGATGTGCCAGCCGAGCCCGCCCTGGATGCGGGAGGCCTCGGCGAGCCGCTCGGACAGCCCGCCGTGCCAGGCGTACGCCTCGATCACCCAGGGGACGGCGCCCGCCGCGACGCCTCCGGCGAGGGCGAGCAGGGTGCGCCAGTGGCCGCTGACCAGGGCGAGGACGAACAGTGGGAGCGTCACGTAGACGGCGTCGGTGGGGCGCATCCACGCCATGAGCGCGGCCCCGGCGACGATGCCCCACAGGGCCCCGGCGTGCGCACCGCGCCCGGCCCGGTACCGCAGGAGGCAGCCGACGGTGATCAGCGCGCCGATCGCGACCCAGTAGTTGGGCATGGCCTGCGGACCGTAGAACAGGGTGATCCACAGGGAGGCGAAGAAGGCGCCGCCGGTGACCAGGACCCGGGTCGGGAACAGGCCGCGCCAGCTGCGCAGGGCGAGGTAGAGGGCCAGGCCGGACAGCACGGCGAGATAGATCCGCAGCAGGGCGGTGGAGTCGGACCAGGAGGCGACGGGCGCGACCAGCAGGGAGACGCCGCGTGAGCGGGGGGCGCTGAAGAAGGCGGCCGGGTGGTGGGAGGTGACCTGGCTGACGTAGACGATCTCGTCCCAGCCGAGGCCCAGCGCGGGGCGGACGAGGACGAGCTGGGCGAGGGTGAAGACGGCGGCCACGACCGCGAGCGGACGGGTGCCGCGCATCCGGCGTGACGCGCCCGGCCCGGACGCCTGCTCGCCTCGCCGTGCACCGACGAGGAGGGCACCGCTGCCCTGGGTCATCGTCCACCTCTTCTTCACTGAAAATCATAGAACTCCGAAAACACGGACAAAACTAACCCGCGAGTCAAGATCGCGCAGGGCGGGATACGGCCAACTGCCGCAGTCCTTTTCGGGACGTGACCGGCTGTCAGGCCTCCGTCCCGGGCACCCCGAGCTCGGCGAGGTCGGTGACGACGATGTCGGCGCCGTGCGCGTACAGCTCCTCGCGCCGGCCGGCCCGGTCGACGCCGACGACATAGCCGAAGCGGCCGGCGCGCCCCGCGTCCATGCCGGACAGCGCGTCCTCGAACACGGCGGCCCGCGCGGGCTCGACGCCCAGTTCCCGGGCGGCGGCGAGGAAGGTGTCCGGCCGGGGCTTTCCGGGCAGGCCGCGCTCGGCGGCGACCACGCCGTCGATCCGTACGTCGAAGAGGTCCTCGGCGCCGATCGAGCGCAGCACGTCACGGCAGTTGGCGCTGGAGGAGACGATCGCGGTGCGCAGTCCGCGGGCCCGGACGCGCTCGATGTAGCGCAGGGTGCCGTCGTAGGCCTCGACGCCGCCGGTGCGGATCTTCTCCAGCAGCAGCTCGTTCTTGCGGTTGCCGAGACCGTGCACCGTCGGGGCGTGGGGCGGGTCGCCGGGCGCTCCCTCGGGGAGCTCGATGCCGCGGGAGGCGAGGAAGGTGCGGACGCCGTCGGCGCGGGGGCGGCCGTCGACGTAGCGGCCGTAGTCGCCGTCGTCGAAGGGCCGGAAGTCCGCGCCGTCGCGCTCGCGCAGAAAGGCGTCGAACGTCTCCTTCCAGGCGGCGGCGTGCACGACGGCCGTCCTGGTGACGACGCCGTCGAGGTCGAACAGGCAGGCGAGGATGGTGTCGGGCAGGCCCAGATCCGTCATACGGGCCACTGTTCCCCGCGCGAGCGGTGACCCTCTCCCCCGCCCCGGACGGGAAGCCCGTCGGGTGACACACTCTGCCGTGTGGCGCTGACCTTCGACGACCTTCTGAGCCGTGCCCGCGCCCTTCCCCGGGGCGGCCGGCGTGCGATCCTCGGCATCGCCGGCAGTCCGGGCTCCGGCAAGTCCACCCTCGCCGAGCGTGTCGTGCGGGAGCTGAACGGCGACGGGGAGCCCTGGGTGGCGCACGTCCCGATGGACGGCTTCCACCTCGCGGACGTGGAACTGGACCGGCTCGGCCGCCGCGACCGCAAGGGCGCCCCGGACACCTTCGACGCGGCCGGGTACGCCGCCCTGCTGACCCGGCTCAGGGAGGAGACGTACGGCGACATCGTGTACGCCCCCGGGTTCGAACGGGTGCTGGAGCAGCCGATCGCGGGTGCCGTCCCGGTGCCGCCGACAGCGCGGCTGGTGGTGACGGAGGGGAACTATCTGCTGCTGGACACGGGGGCCTGGGCGCGCGTCAGGTCCTGCCTGGACGAGGTGTGGTTCTGCGAGCTGGACGAGTCCGAGCGCCTGCGCCGGCTCATCGCCCGCCACGAGGAGTTCGGCAAGACCCACGAGGAGGCGGTGGCATGGGTGATGCGCAGCGACCAGCGCAACGCCGAGCTGGTCGCCGCCACCCGGGACCGGGCCGACCTGGTGGTGCCGGTGCTGGACAGCTGGGAGCCCGCGCGTTCCGGTGCGCGGAATCGGGTGGACGCCGGGCGGCGCGATGACCGAGGCTCGCGTCCATGATCAGAACAGCCACCGTGGACGACGTCCCCGAGATCCGCGCGATGATCCGTGAACTCGCCGCCTACGAACGGGCCGCAGACCAGGCCCGCGCCACCGAGGAACAGCTGCGCGAGGCGCTGTTCGGCGAGCATCCGGCCGCGTTCGTCCTGATCGCCGAGGACGACGGGACCGGTCGCATCGCGGGCTTCGCCCTCTGGTTCCCGCGCTTCTCGACCTGGACGGGCAGCCGGGGCATGCATCTGGAGGACCTCTACGTCCGTCCGCACACCCGGGGCGCCGGCCACGGCAAGGCGCTGCTCGCGGCGCTGGCCGCGATCTGCCGGGAGCGCGGATTCGAACGCTTCGAGTGGGTGGTGCTGGACTGGAACGAACCCGCCATCGCCTTCTACAAGTCGCTCGGCGCGGAGCTGCTCCAGGAGTGGACGGTGTGCCGGCTCAGCGGCGCTCCGCTGGCGGAACTCGCCGCCTCGGCCCCGGAGGTCGTGGCGCGGCCGGCGGTGTGACATCCGTCGATGACCCACGGGCGGGCGGGTGCCGGTGGGAGAGTAGCGGCCCATGAGGCGTCTTGCGGGTCGGCGATGGGTGCAGGCCGGGCTGGTGGTGCTGCTGCTCGGGCAGATGCTCGTGGCCATGGTGACCGCCGCCGTCCGCCAGACGCCTACGATCGACGAGCCGGTGTACGTCGGTGCCGCCGCCGTGTACCTGGAGGAGCACAGCCTGCGCTACAACCCCGAGCATCCGCCGCTCGGGAAGCTGGTGATCGCCGCCGGGGTCGCGGTCGCGGACCCGCGGCTCGAGCCGGGATTCCGCGGTGGCCAGACGGAGTTGGGGCGCCGCCTGCTGTACGAGTCGGGCAACGATCCCTGGCGGGTGATGCTGTGGGCGCGGCTCCCGGTGATCGCGCTGACGCTGCTGTTCGGCTGGGTGGTGTACGTCTTCGCCCGTGAACTGGCCGGTACGGCGGGCGCGTTGGCCGCGCTCGCGCTGTACTGCCTGTCCCCGGACGTGATCGCGCACGGCTCGCTGGCGACGCTGGACGTGCCGGCCGCCGGCTTCCTGCTGACGGCGGTGTGGCTGTTGTGGCGGGCGCGCCTTCGGCCACGGCTCCATCTGCCGCTCGCGGGCGCGGCGCTCGGGGCGGCGCTGGCGACGAAGATGAGCACCCTGCCCGTGGTGCCGGTCCTGCTGGTGCTGGCCGGGGTGTCGGTGTGGTGTGCGTCGAGCGGCGGGTGGCGGCGCCGGGCGGTGCGGGCGTGCGCCGGGGCCGGGGTGGTGGCGCTGGTGGCGGTGGCCGTCGTCTGGGTCACGTATCTGATGGTCGATCCGCGGCTGCGGTGGGACCCGCAGCAGCATGTGCCGGTGGTGCACGGGCTGCGCGGGCTGCTGGTGGAGTTGATGCCGTTCCCGGAGCCCTACCGCGACGGTATGCGCATCCAGTTCGGGCTGGAGAACCACCCGTGGGAGGGCTTCCTGTTCGGCCGGCTCTACACCGGCTCGCTCTGGTACTACCTGCCGGCCGCCCTGCTGGTGAAGACACCGCTCGGCCTGCTCGTGCTGTGGGCCGCCGGTGCCGTGACGGTGGTGGCGCTGCGGCGGCTGCGGCCCGCCGCGCCCTATGTGCTCGCGGCACCCGCGGTGCTGCTGGCCGCCGCGATGTACGGCTCACGCAACTTCGGCACTCGGTACGCGCTGTTCCTGCCGATGTTCCTCGCGGTGGCGGCGGGCTGCGTCCTCCTGGTGCGGCGCCGGTGGGTCCCGGTCACCACCGGAGCGCTCGTGGCGTTCGTCGCGGTGAGCTCGCTGCGGGCGTACCCGTACTACCTGCCGTACGCCAACGAGGCGTTCGGCGGTCCGGCGCGCACCCGGCAGCATCTGCACGACTCCAACGTGGACTGGGGACAGGACCTCGGCCGGCTCGCCGAACGGCTGCGTGAGCGGTACCGGGACGAGCGGATCTGGCTGGTGTACAAGGGCAGCGGAGTGCCGTCGTACTACGGCATAGAGGCCGGCGACCCGCGCCGGGTGCCGCCCGACCGGGTGCGCGGGGTGCTGGCGGTGTCCGACTCCGCGGCGGCCAAGGCGACCGGAAGGCTGGCGGAGTTGCTCGCGGGAAGCCGTCCGGTCGAGGACGTCGGTCACTCCATCACGATCTACCGTCGCTGAGCCCGGCAGCTGACCGGCGTGTCACCGCCCCGCCCGCTGGAATCCCTCGGCGCTCACATGCCGCATGACGCTGCTCGCCACTCGGTAGCGGCGGCCGTCGGGAAGATCCTTCGCCCTGCCGACGTGCACGGTGAGGGGGCCCGCCCAGGCGTAGCCGTGGCGCGCGGCGTGCCGGGCCAGGCTGTCGGTGAGCGCCTGTCCGACGCCGCCGCCCCGGCGGTTCAGCTCCTCGTGCACCGGGTCGGCGAGTTCCACGTCGTAGGCGTTGGGGACCATCACCCGGCCGCCCGGGGACACCACGGCGTTGCTGTCGCACTCGCGCCGCAGGGCTTCGACGAGTTCGACCGGCTCACGTTCGCGGCCGAGCATCCGCGCCCACACCGTCTCCCATCGGTTCTCCAGGGCCTGTTCCAGCGCGCTCAGGGCGCTCATCGTGGGTTCACCTGCCGTCGTGTCGATGTGTCGATGTATCGGTGAGTCGTTGTGCTGAGGGCGGCTCTCAGCGGTCCGCGAAGTCGTCGGGGCGGATCCGCGCCTCCTCCAGCGCCTCGCGCAGCGTGCGTCCGGTGCCGCCCGCGTCGTGGTCGCGGGCCCGGTTCCGCTCGGGGCGCGGCTCGTCGGCGGTGTCGTCCGTGGCCCGGGTCTTCGGCCGGTTCTCCTCGGGGACCGTCATTCCGGTTGCTCCTCCTGTCGGGGCTGGCGATGGGGCTCTGCGGCGTTGCGCCGGAAGGGCGGGTTCCCGCGAGGGCCGGGCGTATCCCCGTGGATGCGAAGCGGTGCGCGCCGGTGAGACGCCTGGTCACCACGGTGAGTGAGCTATGTTGAACCTTCGTGGGAGACGAAGGAGGCGCACCGGTGCCATCGCCGCAGCAGGCACGCGCACAGGCATCCGCGATCACCTCGGGGAAGGCGGGCCAGGACACGGAGGTGTCCCCGACGTCCCAGCTCCGCGCGCTGTTCGACCGGCCCCGGCTCTCCCCCGGGCAGCGGCGCATCGCCCAGTACCTGATCGAGCACATCACCGAGGCGGCGTTCCTGTCGATCACGGATCTCGCGGACCGGGTCGGGGTCAGCCAGCCGTCGGTGACGCGGTTCGCGTCCGCGGTGGGCTTCAGCGGTTACCCGGCGCTGCGGGAGAAGCTCCAGTCGATCGCCCTCGGCACCCTCGCCGGCGGTGCCGCGGAGGAGAACCGGGGCAATGAACTGCAGGCGGCGGTCGACGCGGAGATCGAGAACCTGGAGAACCTGCGGCGGGACTTCGCCGACGCGGACCGGGTCATCGAGGTCGGCCGGCAGCTGTCGGAGTCGGCGCCGCTGACCGTGCTCGGGCTGCGCATCTCCGTGTCCCTGGCCGAGTACTTCGCCTACGCCGCGCGGCGGATCCACCCGGATGTGCGACTGGTGACGCTGGGCGGCAGTGTCGCGTACGACGCGCTGCTGCAGTCGCGGGAGGCGGGCGGCACCTGGGTGCTGGCGTTCTCCATGCCCCGCCACGCGCACGAGACGCTCACGGCGGTGCGGGTCGCGCGCGGCGCCGGGCTGCAGGTGGCGCTGATCACCGATCTGGCGCTGGGTCCGATCGCGGACGAGGCCGACGTCACCTTCGCCACGGGCACCGGGTCGCGGCTGGTGTTCGACTCGTACGCGGCGCCCGGCGTGATGTGCGCGGCGCTGCTCCAGGCGATGACCGACGCGGATCCGGAACGGACACAGGCGCGGCTCGAGGAGTACGAACAGGTCGCCGACCAGCATCAGTTCTTCATCCGGGAGTGACGATCGCCCCTTGAGGAACAGCCACCAAGGGGACCATCCGCATCAAAGCACGCATGAATGTTTTCATACGTCTTGCAAAGCCGACGGCATATATAAATACTGCTCACGGATCGCGGCCCTGCCGCGCAGCGACACCCGAAGCCGCCGGCTCCTACCCGCTCCGGTGGCGAGGGTGTCCGGCCGGGCACCTTCTGCCCGGCCACCCGTGGCGGCCCCGGTCATCCCCTAGGCCGGGGCCGCCCCACCCCGTCGTCCACCCCAACGGCGCCGCACACCGGAAGCGATGAACATGCCCCTGACGACCACGCGTGTCAGCCCCGACTGGCCCTGCCAGGTCAAGACGCCCGGCAGCTACGACTGGGAGCGCTCGGCGGCCAAGTGGCTGCGCGAACTGGTGCCGGCCCGCTACGCCAGTTATCCCGCGTTCATCAGGAACCCCGTGCTGCTGGCCCGGCATGCCCAGCTCCAGGTCGAGCAGGAGATCCGGGTGGCCCGCACCGCCCTGCAGACCGCCCGGGCCGACCTGCCCCGGCTGGGATTGCACGAGGGCGTCATCGAGCACACGATCAAGCTCTACGCGGCCGAGGTCATGCAGCTCCAGCACATGGCCCGCAGCGTCCGCGCGGTCACCCAGGCCCTGGTGAGCGCGGGACGCTGATTCGCGGCGCCCGCGCCGGGGGACCGCAGGTTCGGTGGATCTCCGCGGAGCAAGGCCGTCATCGAACAGCGGTTTGTGTGCCATGCTCGTCGCGTGAGCGACCCCGTTACCCCGGCGGAGTCCGGGGCCGCGCCTGACCTGGCGGAACTGGCCAGAGTGGTGGCGCGGCAACGCGCCGAGATGGACCGGCTGCGCGAGCAGACGGCGATCTCGGCCGTCGTGGAGCGCGCCAAGGGCGTGGTGATGGCCCTGACCGGCTGCTCCGCGGACGCCGCGGGCGAGACGCTGCTCCAGCGGGCCAAGGCCGCCCGCCACTCGCTCCTCGAGGAGTGCTGGATCACCCTCGGCGAGCTCAAACCCACGCCGGTCGCCGGAGCCGACGAGGCCGCCGCAGGGGCGGCGGACC
>NZ_JAOCQE010000024.1 GCF_025290915.1 Streptomyces sp. 15-116A
CGCTGGCGGTGCTCGACGAGGAGTGGACGGTGGACGGCGAGACCCTCGCACGTGCGCGTGCGGCCCTCGACTCGGCCTGGGAGGAGGACGAACGCCCGCGCCTGAGCGCCCGCGCCAACCGCTGGACCGTCGTAGGCACACCGCACCAGCTGCGCCTCGGACGGGACGGCCGCTGGTGGCCCTACCGCAAGGAGCGCGGCCGCTGGACCCCGGCGGGAGCCCCCGCCCAGGACCCGGCGACCGCACTGGCGACGGCGGAAGGCGCCGCCGGCGACCAGGGCTGCCCGCCTGGGTCGGGGCGCGGATCGGGGGAACGGCAGGCCCTCGGCTGAGCAGGTCACCTCGCGGCGGCCTCGCCCAGGGACGGCAGCAGCGACTCCAGGCCGCTCGGCAGGTGACTGGGGAACCCGGACGGCCACGCCGTCGGGAAGTCGGACGGCACCTCGGACGGGAAACCTGACGGGAGTTCGCTCGGGAGCTCGGTGGGGAATCCGGACGGCAGCCGGCTCGGCAGACCGCTGGGGAGCTCGGAAGGGATGCCCAGGGAGGGGTCGGGCGAGCCACGGGTGCCTGTTCCGGTCGGCTCCGTGTCCGGAGAGCCCTCGTCGCCCGAGGCGAACAGCACGATCAGGGACAGGGCCGTGACGGCCACGATCGCGGCGAGCAGGACGAGCAGCACCCTGCGCCCGCCGGGCCCGCGGGCCCCGCCGCCGTGGTCGTCCGGGGGCTCGGGCGGCGGTGCGCCACCGTACGAGGGCGGTCCGAAACCACCGCCCGGAGGCGGCACGTCGTCCGGCGGTCCGGCCGGCGGCCGGGGCGGTACGGGTGGAATGGCCATGCGCCCCATGGTCGCCGCCGACAGGACACGACGCGAGCATGCCGCGCGGAAGGGAGGCCGTCACCGAAGCACACACACGCGCACGTGGCGACACACCGGCATCAACACGGGCCGGGCGCCCCATCGCATGCACGCCCAGGCGCCCCATCGCACCCACGCATGCACGCCCGGGCGCCCCATCGCACCCGCGCACGCACGCCCGGGCGCCCCATCGAACCCACGCACCCCACGCCCAGGCGTCCCGCCGCCGCACGGACGCCCGGCGCCCCACCGACACGCACACGTGCGCGGCAGCTCAGGCGCACGCACTGACACGCGCGCGTGGTGTCCCGCCGTCACCCTCGTGCCCAGTGCCGCTCACGGCACGGAGACACGCGCCTGGCCATTGCACCGGCACGCACGCGTGCGTGACCCCCACGCCGCACGTACGCGTGCAGCACGTCGCGCGGACGACACCGCGGACGCGGACTCTCACCAGACACACCGTCAGGCGAGAGCCCGCGCCCGCACCGTCCACGACCCTCAGCCTCGCGCCCCCAGCAAGTGATCCATCGCCAGCTGGTCGAGCCGTTCGAAGGCCATGCCTCGTGCCGCCGCCGCGTCCACGTCGAAGTCCTCGAAGGCCGACCGGTCGTCCAGCAGCGCCTGGAGGCCGTCCGCCGCGGTCGGCTGGGCCAGCTCGTCCAGGCGGGCCGCGCGCAGCGCCTCCCGCACCTCGGGGTCCGCGCGGAAGGCGGCCGCGCGCTCCTTGAGGATGAGGTAGTTGCGCATGCAGCCCGCGGCCGACGCCCACACACCGTCCAGGTCCTCGGTCCGCGGCGGCTTGAAGTCGAAGTGCCGCGGGCCGCTGTAGCCGGCCGACTCCAGCAGGTCCACCAGCCAGAACGCGGCCCGCAGATCACCCGCGCCGAAGCGCAGGTCCTGGTCGTACTTGATGCCGGACTGGCCGTTGAGGTCGATGTGGAACAGCTTGCCCGCCCACAGCGCCTGCGCGATGCCGTGCGGGAAGTTCAGCCCGGCCATCTGCTCGTGGCCGACCTCCGGGTTCACGCCGTACAGCTCGGGCCGCTCCAGGCGCTCGATGAACGCCAGGGCGTGCCCGACGGTGGGCAGCAGGATGTCGCCGCGCGGCTCGTTCGGCTTCGGCTCGATGGCGAAGCGCAGGTCGTAGCCCTGGGAGGTGACGTACTCGCCGAGCAGGTCGAAGGCCTCCTTCATCCGCTCCAGCGCCACCCGTACGTCCTTCGCCGCCCCGGACTCGGCGCCCTCACGTCCGCCCCAGGCGACGTACACCTGCGCGCCCAGTTCGACGGCGAGGTCGATGTTGCGGATGGTCTTGCGCAGCGCGTAGCGGCGCACGTCGCGGTCGTTGGCGGTGAACGCGCCGTCCTTGAACACCGGGTGGGTGAACAGGTTGGTGGTGGCCATCGGCACCTTCATGCCGGTGGAGTCCAGCGCCTGCCGGAACCGCTTGACGTGCTGCTCGCGCTCGCTGTCGCTCGAGCCGAAGGGGATGAGGTCGTCGTCGTGGAAGGTGACCCCGTAGGCGCCCAGCTCGGCCAGGCGCCGCACCGACTCGACCGGGTCGAGGGCGCGCCGGGTGGCGTCGCCGAAGGGGTCCCGTCCCTGCCAGCCGACGGTCCACAGGCCGAAGGTGAATTTGTCCTCGGGGGTGGGCTGGTGGCTCATGCCGCGGCTCCTTGCTCGCTGAGGCTATTTCGTCATGGCGGTTTACAAATTAGTATGCGAACGCGTTCCTGGGAACCCGGAAGAGGGAGAGACCGATGTCAGCAGCCGAGGGTCCGCTCGTCGTCGGCGTGGACTCGTCCACCCAGTCCACCAAGGCGCTGGTCGTCGACGTCGCCACCGGCAGGGTGGTGGCGAGCGGCCAGGCGCCGCACACGGTGACCTCGGGCGCGGGCCGGGAGAGCGATCCGCGCCAGTGGTGGGACGCGCTGTGCGAGGCGCTGCGCCAGTGCGGTGAGCCGGCGCACGAGGCCGCGGCGGTGTCGGTCGGCGGGCAGCAGCACGGACTGGTCACCCTGGACGAGCACGGCGAGCCGGTGCGTCCGGCGCTGCTGTGGAACGACGTGCGCTCCGCGCCGCAGGCGCGCCGGCTGACCGAGGAGCTGGGCGGCGCGAAGTTCTGGGCCGAACGCACCGGCAGTGTCCCCGCCGCCTCCTTCACGGTCACCAAGTGGGCCTGGCTGGCGGAGCACGAGCCGGAGGCGGTCCGCGCCACCAGGGCGGTACGGCTCCCCCACGACTACCTCACCGAGCGGCTCACCGGGCAGGGCACCACCGACCGCGGCGATGCCTCCGGCACAGGCTGGTGGGCGTCCGGGACCGAGGCGTACGACGAGGAGATCCTCGCCCACGTGGGGCTGGACCCGGCGCTGCTGCCGCGCGTGGTGCGCCCCGGCGAGGTGGCGGGAACCGTGCGCGACAGCCACGACCTGCCGTTCTCGAAGGGCACCCTGGTGGCGTGCGGCACCGGTGACAACGCGGCCGCCGCGCTGGGCCTCGGGCTGCGGCCAGGTGTGCCGGTGATGAGCCTCGGCACCTCGGGCACGGTGTACGCCGTGTCGCGCCGGCGGCCCGCCGATCCGAGCGGCACCGTGGCGGGTTTCGCCGACGCCCGCGGCGACTGGCTGCCGCTCGCCTGCACCCTGAACTGCACCCTCGCCGTGGACCGCGTCGCCGCGCTGCTGGGCCTGGACCGCGAGGCCGTCGAGCCGGGCGGCGAGGTCACGCTGCTGCCGTTCCTGGACGGCGAACGCACCCCGAACCTCCCGAACGCCGCCGGACTGCTGTACGGGCTGCGCCACGACACCACCGGCGGCCAGCTGCTCCAGGCCGCCTACGACGGTGCCGTGCACTCCCTCCTCGGCGCGCTCGAGCTCGTCCTCGACGAGGACGCGGACCCGTCGGCGCCCCTGCTGCTGATCGGCGGCGGCGCCCGCGGAACGGCCTGGCAGGAGACGGTACGGCGGCTGTCGGGACGACCCGTGCAGGTGCCCGAGGCGAAGGAACTGGTCGCGCTCGGCGCGGCGGCCCAGGCGGCCGGGCTGCTCACCGGCGAGGATCCGGCGGCGGTCGCCCGCCGCTGGAACACGGCAGCGGGTCCGGTCCTGGACGCCGTGGAACGGGACGACAGCACGCTGGCCAGGATCGCCGGGGTACGCTCCGACGCGGCCCCGCTGCTGGAGCGCGGGACGGACAGGACCTGACGGCACCGCCGCCGGGGCGCTGCACGGATACGGCCGACGAACGGACACGACCCGCCGGCACCGCCGCCCGAGGCCCTGAACGGACACGACCGACAACGCGGCCGAGCCGCCCCCCGGCACGGGCAGTCGCCGAGGGCGCGAAGGCCACCCCCGGCCGCAAGGCCGCCCACGCACGACCGACCGAGGACTGACGGAGGCATGAGCGCACCGCTGCACGAGGCACGACCGGCCGCCGGTGCCGGGCGGGCGCTGCCCGACACTCAGCAGGGCATGCGCCGCCGCAACCTCTCGCGCGTCCTGCACACCGTGAGCGCCGAGGGGCCGCTGTCCCGGGCCGCCGTCGCCTCGCGCATCGGACTGACCCGGGCCGCGGTGTCGACCCTGGTCGACGAACTGATCCGCTCGGGGCTGCTGGAGGAGCTCGGCCCCGAGCGTCCCGGCCGGGTGGGCCGCCCCGGCTCCGCGCTCGCGGTGAGCGGGCACGGACCCGCCGGCCTCGGCGCCGAGGTGGGTGTCGACCATCTCGCCGTGTGCGCGGTCGACCTGCGCGGCGAGGTCCGCTCGCGGGCGGTACGGCGCGTGGCGAACCGGGACCGCGCCCCCGAGCCGGTGATCGCGGAACTGACGGAGCTGATGGACCGGGTCGTCGCGGAGACGGAGGGGGAGGGCCTGTGGCCGGCGGGGCTCGCGGTGGCCGTGCCGGGTCTCGTGGGCCGTGACGCCCGGACCGTCGTCCGCGCACCGAATCTCGGCTGGCAGGACACCGATCTCGGCGCGCTGCTCCCGGCCCGGTACCCGCTGACGGTGGGCAACGAGGCCAACTTCGGCGCGCTCGCCGAACTCTGGCTCGGCGAGGACACCGGCCGGGACTTCCTGCATGTGTCGGCGGAGATCGGCATCGGCGCGGCCGTGGTCGTCGACGGACGGCTGCTGCACGGCAACCGCGGATTCGCCGGCGAGCTGGGTCATGTGCCGGTGCACCCGGACGGGCCCGCGTGTCCCTGCGGGGGACGCGGCTGCCTGGAGCAGTACGCCGGTGAGGAGGCCGTGCTGCGGGCGGCGGGTCTGGAGCCCGGTGAGGACCGCGTGGGTCTGCTCGCGGGCCGCGCCGAGGAGGGCGACACGGACGTACGACGTGCCCTGCACGACGCGGGAACCGCGCTCGGCATCGCCCTGACCGGCGCGGTGAATCTGCTGGACCCGGAACGTGTGGTGCTGGGCGGCGCGCTGGCGGCTCTCGCGCCCTGGCTGCTGCCGTCGCTGCGATCGGAGCTGGCCCGGCGGACGGCGGGCCCGGCCTGCCCCGTCACGGTCTCGGCGCTGGGCCCGGAGGGACCGCTGCTTGGCGCGGCGCACTCGGTGGTCCGGGGCGTCCTGGACGACCCGGCTGCGGTGTCCGAGCGGGCCTGACGCACAGTCAGACACCGGGCCGGCTCAGGGCCGCAGGCTGCTGACGATGTCCGCCGTCGCCGTGAGGCCGCTGTGGATGGTGGGGGCGATGCTGGTGCTGGCCAGGTAGAAGCCGAGCAGCAGACAGACCAGGGCGTGGGAGAACTTCAGCCCGCCGTTGCGCAGGAAGATCACCGCCAGGATCCCCAGCAGCAGCACCACAGAGATGGAAACGGCCATCGTCAACCTCCTCCGCCACGTCCGCTTCGCGGCGTTCGGCCGCAAGTGTGGCGTAGCGGAGGGTTCGTCCGGGCGGCTGGCGTGTCCTCCGAACGAGTGGTGTCTAGGCCGGACGGTATGCGTCGAGGAAGGACTCCAGGCCCGCCAGGTCGTCGGTGTTGAGGTAGTCCACGTCCGCGGCGACCAGTTCACCCCACAGGGCGTCGCGTTCGGGGCCGGGCAGGTCCGGGGTGGCCCAGAAGCGCACCTTCTGCCCGCGCGCATGGGCGGTGCGCACGATCTCGCGCAGCTTCGCACGCTCGGCGTCCGGGAACACGCCGGCGCCCCGCCAGGTGAAGTGCAGCGTCCAGTTGTCGCTGATCAGCGGGATGAAGGAGGCCCGCGCCGGACCGCCGAGGTCGGCGAGCCGGCCGTCGTAGAAGGCGCGGCGCACCCGCTGTGCCTCCATCGGCAGCCGGGCGGCGCGGTCGCCGGAGACGACGGCGGTGACCGGCCCGGGCAGTACCCGGCCGTGCGTGTAGGCGGTGAACAGGTGCCGGTAGCGGCGCAGATGACGGTCGAGTTCCACGTAGGTGGACGAGCCCTCGGTCTTGATGTCGATGAGCAGCTGGAGCGGCTTGAAGTACCCCCGGTACACGGAGCCGCGGTTCGCGCGGACCCGGGCGGCGAGCGGGTCGAGGTACAGGGACTCCAGGGTGCGGGACGGGTCGAGGTCCACGGGGTCGTGGGCGACGAGGAGTTGGCCGTCGACGAGGAAGATGTCGGCCTCGACGCTGCCGAAGCGGTGGTCGAGGGCGTCGAGCAGGGGGCGCGGGTGCTCGTAGTCGTTGTGGGCGTGGGCGCGCCACAAAGGGCGCGGGCGGTGCCCCTGTTCACCGGCCAGCGCCTGCGTGGCGGGCAGCGCGATCGAGCCGGCGAGGGCGGCACCGAGGGTGGTGAGGGCTCTGCGACGGGTGGTGAGGGCCATGCTCTGCCTCCCTGGAAGGGCCTGTGGGACCTCAAGGAGTATGAGGTCCGCACGGGGCCAAGGAGCAGGGCCCTGCGGGGAGTTGGCCGATCCGCCGCCGGGGGTTCACCTCACCGGCGCAGGGCGCGAGCGAAAGAGCCCGCCCCCTCGCGGGAACGGGCTCCGGTCGGTCCGCGGATCAGGGCGCCCGGAGATCCACCAGTTCGGCCAGCGCCTCGCGGTGGGCGCCCGCGGTGCCGTAGGCGATCGAGTCGGCCTTGGCGCGCTTGAGGTAGAGGTGCACCGGGTGTTCCCAGGTCATGCCGATGCCGCCGTGCAGTTGCAGGGCCTCCTCGGCCGCGTGCACGGCGACGGAGGGCGCGTAGGCCTGGGCGACGGCGACCGACACGTCGGCGTCCTCGCCGGTCGCGAGGGCGTCGGCGGCGGCGCGAGCGGCGGCGCGGAGGTTGACGACCTCCAGCCACAGCTGGGCGAGCCGGTGCTTGAGCGCCTGGAAGCCGCCGACGGGGCGGTTGAACTGCTTGCGGTCCTTCAGATACCGCACGGTTTCGGTCAACGCCCATTCTGCGAGCCCCAGTTGCTCAGAGGCCAGCAGTCCGGCACCGGCCCGCAGGGCACGTCGTACGGCGGGTTCGGCGTCGCCGATCCGGCGGCCCGGGGCGGCGTCGAACGTCACCTTGGCGACGGGCCGCGTGAGGTCCAGGGACGTCTGCGGGGTCACGGTGACCGCGTCGGCGTCCACCGCGTACAGCCCGCCGTCGTCCGCGGGGACGAGCAGGACGTCGGCGACGGCTGCGTCCGCGACGGCCGTCAACGCGCCGTGCAGCGTGCCGTTCTCGGCGCGAACGGTCGTGAATACGCCACCCGGAGCGGTGTGGAGTCCGACGGCGAGGGCCCCGATCTTCCGCCCGGAGGCCAGCTCGGCGAGCAGCTCTCCCTCGCCGTCGCAGGCGAGCAGCGCCTCGGTGGCCACGATCGCGCCGGTCAGATACGGCACGGGAGCGACCGCTCGGCCCAGCTCCTCAAGGACGACGGCGGCTTCGCGGTGGGTGGCGCCCTGGCCGCCCCGGTCCTCGGGGACGAGCAGGCCCGCGAGGCCCATGCCGTCGGCGAGGGCCTTCCACAGCGACAAGTCGTGCGGGGTGTCCGTCTCGGCGCGGGCGATCACGCCGGCCGCGTCGCAGTGGTCCGTGAGCAGGTCACGGACGGCGGCGCGCAGCGCCTCTTCCTCCTCCGAGTACAACAGGTCAGTCATCGGGCGAGGTCCTTCCATGCGACGTCCTTGTCGGTGCGCGGCTCGGCCGGCAGGCCCAGGACGCGCTCGGCGACGATGTTCAGCAGGACCTCGCTGGTCCCGCCCTCGATGCTGTTGCCCTTGGCGCGCAGGTAGCGGTAGCCGGCCTCGCGGCCGGTGAAGTCGACCTGCTCCGGGCGGCGCATGGTCCAGTCGTCGTACAACAGGCCCTCGGCGCCGAGGAGTTCCACCTCCAGGCCGCTGATCGCCTGGTTGAGGCGGGCGAAGCCCAGCTTCATGCCGGCGCCCTCGGGGCCGGGCTGGCCGGCGACGAGCTGCTGGCGCAGGCGTTCGCCGGTGAGGCGGGCGACCTCGGCGTCGACCCAGAGCTTCAGCAGCCGCTGGTGCAGGTCGTGGGTGCGCAGTTCGGGGCGTTCGCGCCAGGTCTGGGCGACGGGGCCGATCATGCCGCCCTCGCGGGGCAGGCGCATGCCGCCGATAGCGACGCGCTCGTTGTTCAGCGTGGTCTGCGCGACGCGCCAGCCGTCACCGACCTCGCCGAGGCGGCGGGAGTCGGGGATGCGGACGTCGGTGAGGAAGACCTCGTTGAACTCGGCCTCGCCGGTGATCTGGCGCAGCGGCCGCACCTCGACGCCGGGGTCGGTCATGTCGCACAGGAAGTAGGTGATGCCCCGGTGCTTGGGCACGTCCGGGTCGGTGCGGGCGATGAGGATGGCCCAGCGGGCGACATGGGCGCTGGACGTCCACACCTTCTGCCCGTTGACCACCCACTCGTCGCCCTGCCGCACCGCGCGCGTGCCGAGCGCGGCCAGGTCGGATCCGGCGCCCGGCTCGCTGAACAGCTGGCACCAGACCTCCTCGCCGGTCCACAGCGGCTTGAGGAAGCGCTGCTTCTGCTCCTCGGTGCCGTACTGGAGGATGGTCGGCGCGGCCATGCCGAGGCCGATGCCGATGCGCCGGGGGTCGTTGTCGGGCGCTCCGGCGGCCTCCAGCTCGGCGTCCACGACGGCCTGGAGGGAGCGGGGCGCGCCGAGTCCGCCGAGTCCTTCGGGGAAGTGCACCCAGGCGAGTCCGGCGTCGAAGCGGGCGCGCAGGAAGTCGAGACGGTCGGTTTCGGCGGGCGGGTGCGCCGCGAGGAACTCCTGGGTGCGGCGGCGCAGTTCGGCGGCGTCGGTCATGCGGCGGCTCCGTTCTGAAGCGAGGGCAGCACGGCGACGCGGCCGGTGGTGACACCGTCGGCGACGCGCTGGACTGCGGCGGCGGCACCGGCGAGCGGGACGCGCTCGCTCACCAGCGGTTTGATCGCGCCGCGTGCGGCGAGTTCGGTGAGCTGCTCGTGGCAGTGCTGGACCAGCTTGGGGTTCTTGGTGTTGTACAGGCCCCAGTGCAGGCCGAGGATCGAGTAGTTCTTCACCAGGGCGTGGTTGAGCGCCGGGCTGGGGATGGTGCCGCTGGCGAAGCCGACGACGACGATCCGGCCCTCGAAGGCGACGACCTTGGCGGACTGGGCGTAGGCCTGGCCGCCGACCGGGTCGTAGATCACGTCGGCGCCCCGGCCGCCCGTGGCCTCCTTGACGGCGGCGACGACGTCCTGCTCGCGCCGGTCGATCACCACGTCGCAGCCCAGCTCGCGGGCGACGGCGGCCTTCCCGGCGCCGCCGACGACGCCGATGACGGTGGCGCCCGCCGCCTTGCCGAGCTGCACGGCCGCGCTGCCGACCCCTCCTGCGGCAGCGTGGACGAGCAGCGTCTCGCCGGCCTCCAGACCGGCCCGGCGGTGCAGGCCGAACCAGCCGGTCTGGTAGCCGATGTGCAGGGCGGCCGCCTCGGCGTCGTCCAGCGCCTCGGGCGCGGGCAGCAGCGCCCTCGCGTCGGCGACGGCGTACTCGGCGAAACCGCCGTACGGCAGCGCCGGGTTGGCGATCACGCGGCGCCCGTCCTCGGTCTCGCCGCAGATCTCCACGCCCGGCGTGAACGGCAGCGGCGGCCGGACCTGGTACTGGCCCCGGCACAGCAGCGCGTCGGGGAAGTTGATGTTGGCGGCGCGCACCCTCAGCAGGACCTGACCGTCGCCGGGGGCGGGCGTCTCGACGTCCTCGAGCCGCATCACCTCGCCCGGCTCGCCGTTCTCGTGCACTTGCCATGCCTGCATGCGGGGCCTCCACGGGACTGCTTCGTCTGACCGGGGTCGGTTCGCATACTAAGCGGTCGCTTGCCGATGAGGGAACAGCCGGACGCGCCTCAGCCGCGAGTAAGACGCGTCACTCACGGAACAGACAGGTCAGGCACGCCGCGCCCGCTTCGGCCGCGCCCGCACATGCATCCGCTCCCCCTGCGGCCCGAACAGGCTGAGGAACTCCACCGGCCCCTCCCCCGTCGACCCGAACCAGTGCGGCACGCGCGTGTCGAACTCGGCGGCCTCACCGGCGGTCATCACCACGTCGTGCTCGCCCAGCACCACCCGCAGCCGCCCGGAGAGCACATACAGCCACTCGTAGCCCTCGTGAGTGCGCGGCTCGGGCTCCTCCGTGCCCTGCGGCACCAGCACCTTGTAGGCCTGAAGGCCTCCTGGCTGCCGGGTCAGCGGCCAGTAGGTACGCCCGTGCCGCACCAGGGGCTTGGCCGTCACCCTGGGGTCCCCCACCGGGGGCCGGCCCACCAGCTCGTCCAGCGCCACCTGGTGCGCCTGCGCGATCGGCAGCAACAGCTCCAGACTGGGCCTGCGCAGCCCGGACTCCAGCCGCGAGAGGGTGCTGACAGAGATCCCGGTCGTCTCGGAGAGCGCCGCGAGCGTCACCTCCCGCTCCTTCCGGAGCCGCCGCAGCCGGGGGCCCACTTCCGCGAGTACATCGTCCGTCGTCATATCGATATTGCAGGTTCGGCAAAGAAGTTTGTCAATCCCGCAGCGGTGGGAGACGGTCGTCCTGGAGGTGGTCACCATGAACGAGTTCCACAACAACCGTTACGACGTGGTCGTCGTCGGAGGCGGCCCGGCCGGGCTGTCCGCCGCGCTGGTGCTGGGCCGGGCCCGGCGCCGGACGCTGGTGGTGGACGCGGGCGAGCCGCGCAACGCGTCCTCCTCGCACATGCAGGGCTATCTGTCGCGGGACGGCATGTCACCGGCCGAGTTCCTGGCCGCGGGGCGGGAGGAGATCGCGCGGTACGGCGTCGAGCTGGTCCGGGACCGGGTGTCGGACGTGGCCAGGGGCGAGGACTTCACCGTCGCCCTGGAGGCGGGGCGTGAGGTGCGCGCCCGGCGCCTGATCGTCGCCACCGGGCTCAAGGACGAGCTGCCCGACGTCCCCGGGGTAGCCGAGCGGTTCGGGCGGGACGTGCTGCACTGCCCGTTCTGTCATGGCTGGGAGGTGCGGGACGAGCCGTTCGGGGTGCTGGCGTCGAGCGCGGCGAGCGTGCACCAGGCGTTGATGGTGTCCCAGTGGTCCAAGGACGTGACCTTCTTCCTGCACGCGGTCGCCGAGGAGGAGCTGTCCGACCAGGATCTGCGCCGGCTGGCCGCCGCCGGGGTGGCCGTGGTACCCGGCGAGGTCGCCGGGCTGGTGATCGACGACGACCGGCTCACCGGGATGCGCCTCGCGGACGGTTCGACCCACGCCCGGTCGGTCCTCTACGTCGGCCCGCGCCCGGTTCCGCAGACGGGACTGCTGCAGAAGCTGGGTGCGGAGATGAACGAGACGCCGTTCGGGACGTACCCGGTGGTCGACGCGACCGGCCTGACCACCGTGCCGGGCGTGTGGGCGGCGGGCAATGCCATCGGCTTCGCCGAGCAGGTGATCCACGCGGCGAGCGGCGGCTACCGGGCCGCGGCGGCGATCGTGGGCGACCTGCTGATGAGCGAACTGGACGCCGCCGTGTAAACGCGTGAAAAGACACCACCACGTATCCCGGGTGTGGAGCGCACGCCTCCGTAGCACCATGGCTGCATGCTGCTGACCCGGCTGGCCCGTGTGTCCCAGGAGGTCGCCGCCACCTCGGCGCGGTCCCGGAAGATCGCTCTGCTCGCCGAGCTGTTCCGCGAGGCGGAGGCGGAGGACGTGCCGATCGTCATCCCGTATCTGGCGGGCCGGCTGCCGCAGGGGCGGCTCGGCGTGGGCTGGAAGGTGCTGAGCCGGCCGGTGGCTCCCGCCGACGAGCCGACGCTGACCGTGCGAGAGGTCGACGCGCTGCTCGGGGCGCTCGGCAAGGTGTCCGGGCCCGGCTCTCAGGCCGAGCGGGCCCGGCTGGTCGGGGAGTTGATGGGCGCGGCCACCGAGGACGAGCAGCGCTTCCTGTTCGGGCTGATCACCGGCGAGGTGCGGCAGGGCGCCCTGGACGCGGTCGCCGTGGAGGGGCTGGCCCAGGCGACCGGGGCGCCCCCGGACGCCGTGCGGCGGGCGGTGATGCTCGCGGGCTCGTTGCAGACGGTGGCCGAGGCGCTGCTGGCGGACGGACCGGAGGCGCTGAAGCGGTTCCGGCTCACGGTCGGCCGGCCGGTGCTGCCGATGCTGGCGCACAGCGCCTCCTCGGTCGCCGAGGCGGTGGAGAAGCTGGGCGCCTGCGCGGTGGAGGAGAAGCTGGACGGCATCCGCGTCCAGGTGCACCGCGACGGCGACACCGTGCGCGTGCACACCCGCACCCTGGACGACATCACCGACCGGCTGCCGGAAGTCACCCGGGCCGCGCGGGAGTTGCGGGGCGAGCGGTTCATCCTGGACGGCGAGGTCATCTCCTTCGACGCCGACGGCCGGCCGCGCTCCTTCCAGGAGACCGCCGGCCGGGTCGGCTCGCGGGTGGACGTGGCCACGGCCGCCCGCGAGGTCCCGGTCTCCCCCGTCTTCTTCGACGTGCTGTCCGTCGACGGCCGCGACCTGCTGGACCTGCCGTTCACCGGGCGGCACGCGGAACTGGCCCGGCTCGTCCCCGAGCCGATGCGGGTCCGGCGCACGGTGGTGTCCGGACCGGGCGACGCGTCCGAGGCGGAGGAGTTCCTCGCCGAGACCCTGAAACGCGGCCACGAGGGGGTCGTCGTCAAGGGCCTCGACGCGCCCTACAGCGCGGGCCGGCGCGGCGCCTCCTGGCTGAAGGTCAAGCCGGTGCACACGCTCGACCTGGTGGTGCTGGCCGCCGAGTGGGGCCACGGCCGGCGCACCGGCAAGCTGTCCAACCTGCACCTGGGTGCCCGCACCGCGGACGGCGGCTTCGCCATGCTCGGCAAGACCTTCAAGGGCATGACCGACGCGATGCTGGCCTGGCAGACCGAACGGTTGCGGGAGCTGGCCGTCGACGAGGACGGATACGTCGTCACCGTGCGCCCCGAACTCGTCGTGGAGATCGCCTACGACGGCCTCCAGCGCTCCACCCGCTACCCGGCCGGTGTCACCCTGCGCTTCGCGCGTGTGGTCCGCTACCGCGAGGACAAGCGCCCCGAGGAGGCGGACACCGTCGAGTCCCTGCTGGCCGCGCATCCGGAGGTGCGGCCGTGACGGGCGCCCGCAGCGCCGGGCTGCTGGTGTTCCGACACACCGATCAGGGCCTGGAGGTGTTGCTCGGTCATATGGGCGGCCCGTTCTTCGCCCGCAGGGAGACCGGCGCCTGGACCCTGATCAAGGGCGAGTACGACCCCGCCGAACCGGCCTGGGAGGCGGCCCGCCGGGAGTTCCAGGAGGAGCTGGGCCTGCCGCCGCCGGACGGTGAGGCCGTACCGCTCGGGGAGGTCCGGCAGTCCGGCGGCAAGATCGTCACGGCGTGGGCCGTGGAGGGCGATCTCGACCCGGCGACGGTCGTGCCGGGGACGTTCGAGATGGAGTGGCCGCCGAGGTCGGGGCGGACCCAGGAGTTCCCCGAGCTGGACCGGGTGGCGTGGTTCGCCCTGGACCGGGCCCGCGAGGTGATCGTCAAGGCGCAGACGGCGTTTCTCGACCGCCTGGCGGAGCACTCGCCCTGAGGAACCCTCCCGCGTTGCGCCGCCCCCGGGCGCGCGGGAAGGTCGAAACGCACAGTCCCGAGGGAGGTCGGCCATGCCCATCGCAACGGTGAACCCGGCGAACGGCGAGACGCTCAAGACGTACGAGGCCATGGGCGAGGAGGAGATCGAGCGCCGGCTCCAGCTCGCCGAGGCCACGTTCCGTACGTACCGGACGACGAGCTTCGACGAGCGGGCCGCCCTGCTGCGCCGCGCCGCCGACCTTCTCGACGAGGACCAGCGGAGCATCGCCCAGGTGATGACCACCGAGATGGGCAAGCCGGTCAAGCAGGCCCGCGCGGAGGCCGCCAAGTGCGCCAAGGCGATGCGCTGGTACGCCGACCGCGCGGCGGATCTGCTGGCCGACGAGGAGCCCGACGCCGCCGACGTGAAGGACTCCGGTGCCTCGCGTGCCGTGGTGCGCTACCGGCCGCTGGGACCGGTGCTCGCGGTGATGCCGTGGAACTTCCCGCTGTGGCAGGTGGTGCGCTTCGCCGCGCCCGCGCTGATGGCGGGCAACGTCGGCCTGCTCAAGCACGCCTCGAACGTGCCGCAGACCGCCCTGTACCTGGAGGACCTGTTCCACCGCGCGGGCTTCACCGAGGGCTGCTTCCAGACGCTGCTCATCGGCTCCGGCGCGGTCGACGAGATCCTGCGGGACGAGCGGGTCAAGGCGGCCACCCTCACCGGCAGCGAGCCGGCGGGGCGCGCGGTGGCCTCCACCGCCGGGGAGATGATCAAGAAGACGGTGCTGGAGCTGGGCGGCAGCGACCCGTACATCGTCATGCCCTCCGCCGACGTGGACCGGGCCGCCGAGGTCGCGGTGACCGCGCGGGTGCAGAACAACGGGCAGTCCTGCATCGCCGCGAAGCGGTTCATCGTGCACACGGACGTCTACGACGCCTTCGCCGAGCGCTTCACCGAGGGCATGAAGGCGCTGAAGGTCGGCGACCCGATGGAGGAGGGCACGGACGTCGGACCGCTGGCGAGCGAACAGGGACGCAAGGACCTGGAGGAGCTGGTCGACGACGCCGTACGCGGCGGGGCGACCGTGCTGTGCGGCGGCGAGCGCCCGGAGGGGCCCGGCTGGTACTACCAGCCGACGATCCTGTCCGGGATCGGCCGCGAGATGCGCATCCACCGGGAGGAGGCGTTCGGTCCGGTGGCGACGCTGTACCGTGCGGCGGACCTGGACGAGGCGGTGCTGATCGCCAACGACTCCCTGTTCGGGCTGAGTTCGAACGTCTGGACCCGGGACGAGGCGGAAGTCGACCGGTTCGCACGGGACCTGGAGGCGGGCGGCGTGTACGTCAACGGCATGACGGCCTCGCATCCGGCGTTCCCGTTCGGCGGGGTGAAGCGGTCCGGGTACGGGCGTGAGCTGTCCGGGCACGGAATCCGCGAGTTCTGCAACATCACCACGGTTTGGCAGGGTGCGTGATGCTTCCGGGGCTACGATCCGATCTGTGAACCGCGAAGTGACTCTGCCTCTGATCGTCGACGACCGCGGGACCCTGCAGGTGGCCGCGGCCGATGTCAGCAAGCTGCTGCGGACGGTGGGTGGCCGGTGGGTGCGTCTGGTCGAGGCCGGCGAGGACGGGCTCGACGAGGACACGGTGGCGGCGCTCACCATCGAGCTGGCCAAGCTGGCCGACCGGATCGACGTGGCGTGCATCGCCCACAGCAGCGGCGGAACGCCGTAGCAGCGTGTGCTACGTCGGCTAGCAGCGTGTGCTACGTCGGCCGGTTGAGGGTCCGCCAGAACAACGACTCGTAGCTCTGCAGCAGATGGCCGTACGCGCGTGCGCGGTTCTCGTCCAGACGGCCGGTGTCCAGGGCCGCCTGGACCGCGCGCTCGGCCGTGCGGTCCAGTTCGGGGGCCGGTTCGGCGAAGAAGTCGAAGAAGCCGCACGCATCGTCGGTGAAGCCGTAGTGCGTGCGCAGGGCCCCGGCGATCGTCGCGCAGTAGCCGCCCCACGCCGAGAAGTTGGCGGTCAGGGCCAGCACGGCGTCGGCCGGTGCGGCGTTCAGGGCCAGCCAGGCGACATGGGCGGGGTAGGCCTGGCAGCCCGGCAGGGGCGTGTACGCGGACGCGCGGGCCTCGTCCACGCCGCACGCCGCGGCGAACGCGCCCAGCCGCTGCTGTGCGACCGCCTCGCCCTGGGCGAGGGCGGTGAAGTAGGCGTCCGCCTCAGGCTCGGCCGTGGACCGCAGGGCCAGGTGGAGGAACGCGCGGCGGTCGGCGGGGATCACCCACATCTGTTCCAGCGCGAGCACGGCCAGGACGTCCCGGTCCGCCTCGCCGGAGGCGATCAGCGGCACGAGGGGGTTGGACCGCGGGTCAGGGGCGAGCTCCGCGGTGATCGTCTCCAGCAGGTCCCGGGCGGTCCGTGTCATCGCGTCCTCCGTCGCGTCGGTCACCCACGAGGGTTCCCCGGAGACGGAGGAGGGGCAACCCGGCGGAAGCCGCCGGGTCGCCCCTCTTCATGCCGGTTCAGCGGATCGGCATGCCCGACAGGGTGCGGGCGATGACCAGGCGCTGGATCTCGCTGGTGCCCTCGAAGATCGTGTAGATCGCGCTGTCGCGGTGCATGCGCTCCACCGGGTACTCACGGGTGTAGCCGTTGCCGCCGAGGATCTGGATGGCCTGGGCGGTGACCTTCTTCGCGGTCTCGCTGGCGAACAGCTTGGACATCGAGCCCTCGGCCGCCGTGAACGGCTTGCCGTTGATCGCCATCCAGGAGGCACGCCAGACCAGCAGACGCGCGGCGTCGATCTGGGTGCGCATGTCGGCGAGCTGGAAGGCGACGCCCTGGTTGTCGATGATCGGGCGGCCGAACTGCTCCCGCGTCTGCGCGTAGTCCAGGGCCACCTCGTACGCGGCACGCGCGGTGCCGACCGCCATGGCGCCGACGGCCGGGCGGGACGCCTCAAACGTGGCCATCGCGGCGTTCTTCACGCGCTCGCCGCCCTGCTTGGCCTTCTCCCGGGCGCGGGCGAGGCGCTCGTCGAGCTTCTCCTTGCCGCCGAGCAGGCAGGAGCCGGGGACGCGCACGTTGTCGAGGATGACCTCGGCGGTGTGCGAGGCGCGGATGCCGTGCTTCTTGAACTTCTGGCCCTGGGACAGTCCGGGGGTGTTGGGCGGGATGATGAAGGAGGCGTGGCCCTTGGAGCCGAGCTCCGGGTCGACGACCGCGACCACCACGTGGACGTTGGCGATGCCGCCGTTGGTCGCCCAGGTCTTGGTGCCGTTGATCACCCACTCGTCCTTGGCCTCGTCGTACACGGCGCGGGTGCGCATCGAGGCCACGTCGGAGCCGGCGTCGGGCTCGGAGGAGCAGAACGCGGCGACCTTGACATCGTTGGCGTCGCCGTACATCTGCGGGATCCAGGTGCCGATCTGCTCCTCGGTGCCGTTGGCGAGGACGCCGACGGCGGCGAGGCCGGTGCCGACGATCGACAGGGCGATGCCCGCGTCGCCCCAGAACAGCTCCTCCATCGCCATGGGGATGCCGAGACCGGTGGGGTCGAAGTACTGCTGCGCATAGAAGTCGAGGGAGTAGATTCCGACCTTGGCGGCCTCCTGGATGACCGGCCAGGGAGTCTCCTCACGCTCGTCCCATTCGGCGGCGGCGGGGCGGATGACGTCGGCGGCGAAGCCGTGCAGCCAGTCCCGCACCTCCTTCTGTTCGTCGTTGAGCTCCATGGTGAACTCGGCCATGTCCCCTCCAGCGGCGGCGCACGTGCGTGTTACTTGCGGTAACCGCAGTCTGTTACCGGTGGGTAGGAAAAGTCAACTCCCGAGGACGGGTCGGCATCCCGTTCGATGTGCCAGGCCGCGTCAGTGTTAGTTTGCGCTGGCGTCACCGAACCAGCACGGGTGGGGAGAGCTCATGGACACCACACACCGGACCGATCAGCAGCGGTCCGCCGACCGCCGCAGGCGCGAGCTGCTGGAGGCCGCGGACCGGGTGGTGCTGCGCGACGGTCCGCAGGCGTCGATGAACGCGATCGCCGCGGAGGCGGGGATCACCAAGCCGATCCTGTACCGGCACTTCGGTGACAAGGGCGGGTTGTACGCGGCGCTGGCGAAGCGGCACACCGATGCGCTGCTGGACTCACTGCGGGCCGCGCTGGACGCTCCCGCGGAGCGGCGGGAGCGGGTGGAGCACACGCTGGACACGTATCTCGCGGCGATCGAGGCTCGGCCGCAGGTGTATCGGTTTCTGATGCATCCGGCGGAGGGGGCGTCGGGGGATCAGGGCTTCGATGTGGGGAAGCACTCGGCGCCGTTGTTGCGGCGGATGGGTGAGGAGCTGGCGCGGGTCATCGAGGAGCGGGTGGATCTCGGGCCGGGGTCGCAGCAGCTGGCGCGGGTGTGGGGGCATGGGATTGTCGGGATGATGCATGCGGCGGGTGACTGGTGGCTTGGTGAACGCCCCTGTTCCCGGGCGGAGTTGGTGCGGAGTCTTGCGGATCTGTTGTGGGGACGGCTTGCTGCGGCTGGGGACAAGGTCGGAGGTCCGGGGTTCTGACGGTTGGGGGGCGGCTGCGGGTCCGTTGCGGCTTGTCGCGCAGTTCCCCGCGCCCCTGAGTCAGTCACCTGGGCCGGTGCCATGAAGCTCGGGCCACTTGGCGCATGAGCCGACGATGACGCCAGCCCGTGAGGTGATCGGCGTACACGCGACCCTCCAGGTGGTCGTACTCGTGTTGCAAGCACCTCGCGAACCATCCCGTCCCATGGACCGTGATCGGCTCCCCCGTCATCGTGACGCCCTCGATCACCGCGTGGTCGTAACGCTCCGTGCCCGCTTCCAGGCCCGGCAGGGACAGGCAGCCCTCCGGGCCGCGGATCACCACTCCGTCCGCTTCCACCAGGCGCGGATTCACCACATGTCCCAGATGCCGGACATCCTCGTCGTCCGGGCAGTCGTAGACGAAGACGCGCAGCGGGACGCCGATCTGGTTCGCGGCCAGGCCCACGCCTTGTGCCGCGTACATCGTCGCGAACAAGTCCTCCACCAGGCGGGCCAGTTCCGGGCCGAAGTCGGTGACCTCGCGGCAGGGGGTGTGCAGGGTGAGGTCGCCGAGGAGGGTGAGGGGGCGGACGCGTCCGTGGACGCCGGGGATGGGGCCGTGTCGCATGGCGGTCAGAGTACGGTCCTTGCAGCAACGCCCGTCTCATGGTGGTGCCGCGGTGCCGGGGTGCTAAAGGATCTCGATAGGCTGAGGTCCACACCACGTGACCGTCAGGCGCAAGGCGCGGCGCGTACGCAAGGAGGATCGAGAACTGATGGCAGGCAACTCGGACCCGCTCACGCCGCGGGCCAAGCTGGCCGTGACCGCGGGTAAGGCGGTCGCAGCGGCATCCCGCGCCGCCGGGCGCGGCAGCGGTTCGGTGATCGGCGGCCGGGTGGCGCTGAAACTCGACCCCGACCTCCTCGCGCGGCTCGCGCAGAACCTGGACTGCGTTCTCGTCTCGGCGACCAACGGCAAGACGACCACGACGCGGCTGATCGCCGAGGCGCTGCGGGCCGCGGGGCCCGTGGTCTCCAACGCCCTCGGCGCGAACATGCCGGCCGGCATCACCTCGGCGCTCGCCGGGGGCTCGGACGCGAAGTTCGGTGTCATCGAGGTCGACGAGAAGTACCTCGCCGGCGTCGCCCGCGACACCGACCCCAAGTGCATCGCCCTGCTCAACCTCTCCCGCGACCAGCTCGACCGCGCCGCGGAGACCCGCATGCTCGCGGAGAACTGGCGTGAGGGGCTGGCCGGCTCCAAGGCCGTCATCGTCGCCAACGCCGACGACCCGCTGGTCGTGTGGGCCGCCTCCTCGTCCCCGAACGTGATCTGGGTCGCCGCCGGGCAGATGTGGAAGGACGACGCCTGGTCCTGCCCGTCCTGCGGCGGCGTGATGCAGCGCCCCGGCGACGACTGGTTCTGCGGCGAGTGCGGCTTCCGCCGGCCGACGCCGAGCTGGGCGCTGTCCGGCGACCATGTGATCGACCCGCACGGGTCGGCCTGGCCCATCCACCTCCAGCTGCCCGGGCGGGCCAACAAGGCCAACGCCGCGAGCTCCGCCGCCGTCGCCGCCGTGTTCGGCGTGCCGCCGCAGGTCGCGCTGGAGCGGATGTACCAGGTGCAGGCCGTGGCCGGGCGCTACGACGTGGTGCAGTTCCAGGGACGGGACCTGCGGCTGCTGCTGGCGAAGAACCCGGCCGGCTGGCTGGAGACCTTCTCGCTCATCGACCCGCCGCCCACCCCGGTGATCCTCTCCGTCAACGCGCGCTCCGCCGACGGCACCGACACCTCCTGGCTGTGGGACGTCGACTACACCCGGCTCACCGGGCACCCGATCTGCGTCATCGGCGACCGCAGGCTGGACCTCGCGGTACGTCTGGAAGTGGCGAACCAGCAGTTCCAGGTCTTCGAGAACCTCGACCAGGCGGTGGCGGCGTGCCCGCCGGGCCGGATCGAGGTCATCGCCAACTACACCGCCTTCCAGGACCTGCGCCGCCGCGTCGGCAACTGACAACTCAGGGGACTTTTGTGAGTGACAACAGCCTGCGGGTCGTCTGGGTCTACCCCGACCTGCTCAGCACCTACGGCGACCAGGGCAACGTACTCGTCGTGGAGCGCCGTGCGCGGCAGCGCGGCCTGGACGTGGCCCGGCTCGACGTGCGCAGCGACCAGCCGATCCCCACGTCGGGGGACATCTATCTGATCGGCGGCGGCGAGGACCGCCCGCAGCGGCTCGCGGCCGAGCGGCTACGCCGGGACGGCGGCCTGACCCGGGCCGTGGAGAACGGCGCGATCGTGTTCTCGGTGTGCGCCGGCTACCAGATCCTCGGCCACGAGTTCATCAACGACCTCGGCCAGCGCGAGCCCGGCCTGGGACTGCTCGATGTGGTCTCGGTACGGGGTGAGGGCGCGCGGTGCGTCGGCGACGTGCTGGGCGACATCGACCCGCAGCTCGGGCTGCCGCCGCTGACCGGCTTCGAGAACCACCAGGGCGTCACCCATCTGGGCCCGACGGCCCGCCCGTTCGCGCGCGTGCGGTTCGGCAACGGCAACGGCACGGGTGACGGCACGGAAGGCGCGTACAACGACACCGTGTTCGGCACCTACATGCACGGTCCGGTGCTGGCCCGCAATCCGCAGATCGCCGACCTGCTGCTGAAGCTGGCGCTGGACGTCAACGCGCTGCCGCCGACCGACGACCGGTGGTACGAGGCGCTGCGCAACGAGCGCATCGCCGCTGCTCAGCAACCCGCGTAAGAGGGTCAGTGAAGCCCGTCTGACGGCTGGTCCGCACAGGTGAGCGGGGTCGTCCAGCAGGCGGACGCGACGTGCGACCCCGCCCCCTTCTGCCGCTAGGGTGGCGGGGATCGAGCCGGACAGCGCGGTCCGGTCCCGGCCCACTTCGAGAAGGTTGTTTCGGGCTATGCGCATTGGTGTCCTCACGTCCGGCGGCGACTGCCCCGGCCTGAACGCCGTCATCCGGTCCGTCGTGCACCGTGCCGTCGCCGACCACGGCGACGAGGTCATCGGCTTCCGGGACGGCTGGAAGGGCCTCCTGGAGTGCGACTACCTCAAGCTCGACCTCGACGCGGTGAGCGGCATCCTCGCTCGCGGCGGCACGATCCTCGGCTCCTCCCGGGTCCGCCCCGAGCATCTGCGGGACGGTGTGGAGCGGGCCAAGGGGCACGTCCGTGAGCTCGGCCTCGACGCGATCATCCCGATCGGCGGGGAAGGCACGCTCAAGGCGGCCCGGCTGCTGTCCGACAACGGGCTGCCGATAGTCGGCGTGCCGAAGACCATCGACAACGACATCGCGGTCACGGACGTCACCTTCGGCTTCGACACGGCCGTGGGCGTCGCCACCGAGGCCCTGGACCGGCTGAAGACCACCGCCGAGTCCCACCAGCGGGTGCTGATCGTGGAGGTCATGGGCCGCCACACCGGCTGGATCGCACTGCACTCCGGCATGGCGGCCGGCGCGCACGCCATCGTCGTGCCCGAGCGGCCCTTCGACATCGACGAGTTGACCGCGCGGGTCGGCGAGCGGTTCTCGGCGGGCAAGCGGTTCGCGATCGTCGTCGCGGCGGAGGGGGCCAAGCCGAAGGCCGGGACGATGGACTTCGACGAGGGCGGCAAGGACATCTACGGGCACGAGCGGTTCGCCGGGATCGCGCGGCAGCTGTCCGTGGAACTGGAGTCGCGGCTCGGGAAAGAGGCGCGGCCGGTGATCCTGGGGCATGTGCAGCGGGGTGGTACGCCTACGGCGTACGACCGGGTGCTGGCCACGCGGTTCGGGTGGCATGCGGTGGAGGCCGTGCATCGCGGGGAGTTCGGGATGATGACGGCGCTGAAGGGGACGGACATCGTGATGGTGTCGTTGGCTGAGGCGGTGGAGAGGCTGAAGACGGTGCCGGAGGGGCGGTATGCCGAGGCCGAGTGTGTGTTGTAGTCCCGGGTAGAGCTCGGGTTCTGCGGTTCGTCGCGGGCTGACGGTCGTATGTGGTTGATCGCGCCCACGCGGCGGAGCCGCAAATGGATACAGCCCCGCGCCCCTGAGTTGGCTGCCCTTGCCCCCGGTCGGAAGCTCGACCGGGGGCAGTTCTACTCTGGTGCGGACACACTGCGTACAACCCCCACGAATCAGGAGCCGGTGGATGGATCACAGCGGGCACGGCATGACCATGGATCTGCCGCCGTTCACGCTGGGGCGAGGGCTCGCCTGGTCGGCGGACCCCTTCTTTCTCGTCGCCTGTCTGCTGGCGCTGGCGCTGTACGGGTGGGGGGTCGCGCGGCTGGTCCGGCGCGGGGACAAGTGGCCCGTGGGGCGGACCGTCGCGTTCGTGCTCGGGGTGCTGAGTGTCGCGCTGATGATGTGCACCAAGCTGAACGACTACGGCATGGTCATGTTCAGCGTGCACATGGTGCAGCACATGATGATCAGCATGGTGTCGCCGATCCTGGTGCTGCTCGGCGCCCCCATCACCCTGGCCCTGCGAGCCCTGCCGACGGCGGGGCGGGGGCGCAAGGGGCCGCGTGAGCTGCTGCTGATGCTGCTGCACAGCCGGTACATGCGGATCGTCACCCACCCGGTGTTCACCATTCCGCTGTTCATCGCGAGCCTGTACGGGCTGTACTTCACCCCGCTGTTCGACTTCCTGATGGGCTCCAGGGTGGGGCACATCGCGATGATGGTGCACTTCCTCGCCGTGGGGCTGGTGTTCTTCTGGCCGATCATGGGGGTCGATCCGGGCCCGCACCGGCCGGGGTATCTGATGCGGATGCTGGAGCTCTTCGCGGGCATGCCGTTCCACGCGTTCTTCGGGATCGCGCTGATGATGGCGTCCACGCCGATGATCTCGACGTTCGAGAATCCGCCGGCTTCGCTGGGGATCGACGCCCTGTCCGACCAGAACGCGGCCGGGGGCATCGCGTGGGCGTTCAGCGAGGTGCCGTCCGTGCTGGTGCTGATCGCCCTGCTGTTCCAGTGGTACGCCTCCGACCAGCGACAGGCCCGGCGCAAGGACCGCGCGGCCGACCGGGACGGGGACAAGGAGCTGGAGGCGTACAACGCCTATCTGGCCTCGCTGCACGCCCGCGGGAACTGAGCGGCGCGGAAAGCGCCCAGAAACTGGGTGTCTGAACGCATGTGCGGACGGTGTCCAGGGGGCACCATGGAGGGAACCGCATGAGGAGGGTGTTGCGATGCCCGGTTCCACGAACGGTTCCACCTCGACGAAGACCATGGGAGTGCTCACCGTGGGCGGGCTCGTCGCCGTCACGGCCTACACGGTGGCGCTCGGCAGCAACGGCTGGCTGTGGTTCGGCTGGGTCGTCCTGGGCCTGATCACCCTCGGTATGGTCGCCACGCGCAGCACCTGAGCCTCATCCTCCGAGCCGCGCCGCGGAGTGCACGCCCGGCTGGTACTTCGGCAGCCGGACGGTGATCTTCATGCCCGCGCCCACGGCGGTCTCGATGACGAGGCCGTAGTCGTCGCCGTAGACCTGGCGGAGCCGGTCGTCGACGTTGGACAGTCCGATGCCGCCCGTGGGGCTGACCTCGCGGGCGAGGATGCGTCGCAGCAGGTCGGGGTCCATTCCGGCGCCGTCGTCCTCGATGACGACCAGGGCCTCGGCGCCGGTGTCCTGAGCGGTGAGCTGAATGTGGCATTTATCCGCCTTGCCCTCCAGGCCGTGCTTCACCGCGTTCTCCACCAGGGGCTGCAGGCACAGGAACGGCAGCGCGACCGGCAGCACCTCGGGGGCGATCTGCAGGGTGACGGAGAGGCGGTCGCCGAAGCGTGCCCGTACCAGGGCCAGGTAGTGGTCGATGGCGTGCAGCTCGTCGGCGAGGGTGGTGAAGTCGCCGTGCCGGCGGAACGAGTAGCGGGTGAAGTCGGCGAACTCCAGCAGCAGCTCGCGGGCCCGCTCGGGGTCCGTGCGGACGAAGGACGCGATCACCGCGAGCGAGTTGAAGATGAAGTGCGGGGAGATCTGGGCGCGCAGGGCGCGGATCTCGGCCTCGATGAGACGGGTGCGGGACTGGTCGAGGTCGGCCAGCTCCAGCTGGACGGAGACCCAGCGGGCCACCTCCCCCGCGGCCCGGACCAGGACGGCCGAGTCCCGGGGTGCACAGGCGACCAGGGCGCCGTGCACGCGGTCGTCGACGGTGAGCGGGGCGACGACGGCCCAGCGGACGGTGCAGTTGGGGGTGTCGCAGGTGAGCGGGAAGGCCTCGCCGCGGCCGGTGTCGAGGGGGCCGGCGAGGCGTTCCATGATCTCGGTGCGGTGGTGGGAGCCGACGCCGTCCCAGACGAGGACCCGCTCGCGGTCGGTGAGGCACAGGGCGTCCGTGCCGAGCAGGGAGCGCAGTTTGCGGGCGGACTTGCGGGCGGTCTCCTCGGTGAGTCCCGCGCGGAGTGGGGGTGTGGCCAGGGAGGCGGTGTGCAGGGTCTCGAAGGTGGCGTGTTCGACGGGGGTGCCGAGGCCGGCGAGGCTGGTGGGGCGGGCGGTGCGGCGGCCCAGCCAGTATCCGGCGGCGAGCAGGGGCAGCACGGCCACCAGGAGGCCCGCGAGGAATCCGCTCATGGCGACACCTCCGTCCGCAGTTCCTCGGGCAGGTGGAAGCGGGCCAGCACGGACGCCGTGCCGGGCGGTACGCGGCCCGGGGTGGCCAGGGACACCAGGATCATGGTGAGGAAGCCCAGCGGCACCGACCAGAGGGCGGGCCAGGCGAGCAGGGCGTGCCAGGTGCCCTCGCCCGGGTAGCCGGTCATGGTCGCGGCGACCGCGAGGAAGGCGGAGCCGCCGCCCACCAGCATCCCGGCGGCGGCGCCGGGCGGGGTGAGCCGACGCCACCAGATGCCGAGGACGAGCAGCGGGCAGAACGACGAGGCGGACACGGCGAAGGCGAGCCCGACGGCGTCGGCCACGGGCAGCCCGCCGACCAGGATGCTCGCCGCGAGGGGTACGGCCATGGCGAGCACCGTGCCGAGCCGGAAGTGCCGGACACCGCGTGCGGGCAGGACGTCCTGGGTGAGGACTCCGGCGACGGCCATGGTGAGCCCGGACGCCGTGGACAGGAAGGCGGCGAAGGCGCCCCCGGCGACCAGCGCGCCGAGCAGGTCGCCGCCCACTCCCCCGATCATGCGGTCGGGCAGCAGCAGGACGGCGGCGTCCGCGTTGCCGGTGAGGGTCAGCTCGGGGGCGTACAGGCGGCCGAGGGCGCCGTACACGGGCGGCAGCAGGTAGAAGGCGCCGATCAGGCCCAGCACGGCGACGGTGGTGCGGCGGGCGGCGACTCCGTGCGGACTGGTGTAGAAGCGGACCACGACGTGCGGCAGGCCCATGGTGCCGAAGAAGGTGGCGAGGATCAGTCCGTACGTGGCGTACAGCGGGCGTTCCTCGCGGGACTCGGCGCGGGACGGGGACAGGGCATCGTCGGCGCCGCGTCCGGCGGCGGGGACCTCGGCGCCCTTGGCGAAGGTCAGGCGGGTGCCGCTGTCGATGCGGTGGGTGCCGGCGCGGAGCACGAGGTCGGTGCCGTCGTGGGTCCGGCCGTCGACCCTGCCGTCGACGGTGACGGACAGCGGTTCGTCGAGGCGGAGGTCGAGGCTGTCCTCGACCCGCACGACACGCTGCTCACGGAAGGCTGCCGGTTCGTCGAAGGCGTGGCTGGGCGCTCCGTCGCGCTGCCAGGCGAGCACCAGGAACAGCGCGGGGACGAGCAGGGCGGTGAGCTTCAGCCAGTACTGGAAGGCCTGCACGAAGGTGATGGAGCGCATGCCGCCCGCGGCGACGATGACGGTCACCACCACGGCGACGATCAGGCCGCCCAGCCAGTCGGGCGCCCCGGTGAGCACGGTGAGGGTGAGCCCGGCGCCCTGGAGCTGGGGCAGCAGGTACAGCCAGCCGACGCCGACCACGAAGGCGCCCGCGAGCCGCCGCACCGGGTACGAGGCGAGCCGGGCCTCGGCGAAGTCGGGCAGCGTGTAGGCGCCGGAGCGGCGCAGCGGGGCGGCGACGAACAGCAGCAGGACCAGATAGCCGGCGGTGTAGCCGACCGGGTACCAGAGCATGTCCGGGCCCTGGACCAGGACGAGTCCGGCGATGCCCAGGAAGGAGGCGGCGGAGAGATACTCGCCGCTGATGGCGGCGGCGTTGAGGCGGGGGCCGACGGTGCGGGAGGCGACGTAGAAGTCGGAGGTGGTGCGGGATATGCGCAGGCCGAATGCGCCCACGAGGACGGTCGCGAGGACGACCAGGGCGACGGCGGGGACGGCGTAGCTGGAGTTCACGGCCGGTGCGGTCCTGTCTCAGCGGTCCTCGACGAGCCGCACGAAGTCGCGTTCGTTGCGTTCGGCGCGGCGCACGTACCAGCGGGCGAGCAGGACCAGTGGGACGTACAGGCCGAAGCCGAGCACCGCCCATTCCAGGCGGCGGGCGTCGGGGGCGGCGGCGAAGACCAGCGGGAGCGGGCCGATCAGCAGGGCGAGGACCGCGAAGACGATGAGTCCGGTGCGCAGCTGGATGCGCATGAGGGAGCGGACGTAGGTGTGGCCGAGGGTCGTCTGCTCGTCGATCTCGGTGCGCGGCCGGTAGTAGCCGGAGGCACGCCGGGTGCGGCGGGGCGGGCCGGTGACGGTGACGCGGCGTTCGGTCGGGTCCTGTGGCATGCGGGCTCCCCTAGCTCGTGGTCCGGCGCATCAGCAGGTCCCGCAGCTCACGGGCGTGCCGCCGGCTGACCTGGAGCTCCTCGGAGCCGATCAGGACGCTCACCGTGCCGGCGTCCAGGCGCAGCTCGCCGATGTGGCGCAGGGCGACCAGATGGCGGCGGTGGATGCGGACGAAGCCGCGGGAGCGCCAGCGCTCCTCGAGGGTGGACAGCGGGATCCGTACGAGGTGGCTGCCCTTGTCGGTGTGCAGGCGGGCGTAGTCGCCCTGGGCCTCGACGTGGGTGATGTCGTCGACGGCGACGAAGCGGGTCACTCCGCCGAGTTCGACGGGTATGTGGTCGGGGTCGGGTTCGCTGACGGGGATGCGCGGGGCGGTGCCGCGCTGTGCGGCGGCCCTGCGGACCGCTTCGGCCAGCCGTTCCTTGCGCACGGGCTTGAGGACGTAGTCGACCGCCTTGAGGTCGAAGGCCCGCACGGCGAAGTCCTCGTGGGCGGTGACGAACACGACGAGCGGCGGCCGGGCGAAGCCGGTGAGCAGCCGGGCGAGGTCGAGTCCGTCGAGGCCGGGCATCTGGATGTCGAGGAAGACCACGTCGATGGCCTCAGGCCCGTCAGGTCCCGACTCCAGGGCGCGGTTGATGCGACGCAGCGCCTCGGTCGCGTCGCCGGCGCCCTCGGCGCTGCCGATGCGCGGGTCCGCGTTCAGCAGGTACAGCAGTTCCTCCAGCGAGGGGCGTTCGTCGTCGACGGCCAGGGCGCGCAGCATGAAGCGGAGTGTAGGGGCGAGGTCCGCGTCCGGTACATGGCCGGACGTGGGCTTCTCCCGCCGGGCACGGTGGTGCGGCGCGCTGGATACAGTGCCCGCATGAGCAGCAGGCCCGCGTCGTTCGACGAGCTCGACCGGAAGATCGTCACCGCCCTGATGGCGAACGCGCGCACGTCCTTCGCCGAGATCGGCGCGGCGATCGGGCTGTCGTCGACGGCCGTCAAGCGCCGGGTGGACCGGTTGCGCGAGACCGGGGTGATCACCGGTTTCACGGCGACCGTGCGGCCCTCCGCGCTGGGCTGGCGCACGGAGGCGTACGTCGAGGTGTACTGCGAGGGCGCGGCGCCGCCGAGGCGGCTGGCGGAGGTGGTGCGCGCCTATCCGGAGATCGCCGCGGCGATGACGGTGACCGGGGGCGCGGACGCGTTGCTGCATGTGCGGGCGCGGGACGTGGAGCACTTCGAGGAGGTGCTCGAACGCATCCGTGCGGAGCCGTTCATCCGGAAGACGATCAGTGTGATGGTGCTGTCCCATCTGCTGCCGGACAGTCCTGAGGCCGGGGCGAGCCAGCTCGCCCCGGACGGCGCAGCGGACGTGCGCTGAGCTGTCGGGATGCGCAGGATTGCTGCGTGAAGACGCAGCTCTTGTTCCTTGTCGTCCCTCGGCATGGCTTCCTAACGTGGAGTCATCCCTAGTCGACAGCGCGTGGAAGCGGAGGAACCCCTTCGTGCCCGACTCCCGTGTGGCGTCCCGGCGGCGATACCTCGTCTGTGAACCCAGATACTTCGCCGTGCGGTACGCGATCAATCCCTGGATGCATCCTGACCGTCCCGTCGACGTCTCGCTCGCCCAGCGGCAGTGGCGGACGCTCGTCGACACCTACCGTGCCCACGGTCATACCGTGGAGACCGTGGAGCCGGTGCCCGCTCTGCCCGACATGGTGTTCGCCGCGAACGCGGCGGTCGTCGTGGAGGGCCGGGTGCTCGGCTCGCTGTTCCACGCGCCCGAGCGGCGCCCGGAGTCCGTGCCGTACGAGTCCTGGTTCAAGGCGGAGGGCTTCGACGTCCGCGAGCCCGAGTCGGTGTGCGAGGGCGAGGGCGATCTGGTGCCGGCCGGGCGCTGGATCCTCGCGGGCACCGGCTTCCGGACCACCCGGGAGGCGCATCGCGAGGCGCAGGAGTTCTTCGGGGTGCCGGTGATCAGCCTGACGCTGGTGGATCCGTACTTCTACCACCTGGACACGGCGCTGTTCGTGCTGGACGGTGAGAACGTCGCGTACTACCCGGAGGCGTTCTCGCCCGGCAGCCGTGAAGTGCTGGAGCGGCTGTACCCGGAGGCGGTGATCGCCACCCGTGAGGACGCGATGGCCTTCGGTCTGAACTCCGTCTCCGACGGACGCCATGTGTTCATCTCGCCGGGGGCGACGGCCCTCGCCGCTCAGCTCGCCGGCCGCGGCTATGTCCCCGTCCCCGTCGACCTGTCCGAGTTCCACAAGGCAGGCGGCGGTATCAAGTGCTGCACTCAGGAGATCCGCTCATGACCTCTGTCGCCCACCCGCGTTCCTCCGCCGAGCTGATCGGCGCGGAGGAGCCGGTTCTCGCGCACAACTACCATCCGCTGCCCGTGGTCGTGGCCCGCGCGGAGGGCACCTGGGTGGAGGACGTGGAGGGCCGCCGCTATCTCGACATGCTGGCCGGCTACTCGGCGCTGAACTTCGGCCACCGGCACCCGGCGCTGATCGAGGCGGCGCACCGCCAGCTGGACCGGCTGACCCTCACCTCGCGCGCGTTCCACAACGACCGGCTCGCCGAGTTCGCCGAGCGGCTCGCCGCGCTGATCGGGCTCGACATGGTGCTGCCCATGAACACCGGCGCGGAGGCGGTGGAGAGCGCGGTGAAGGTGGCCCGCAAGTGGGCCTACGACGTCAAGGGCGTCCCGGACGGCCGGGCGACGATCGTGGTCGCGGCGGACAACTTCCACGGCCGGACAACGACGATCGTCAGCTTCTCGACGGACGACGTCGCGCGGACGGGCTTCGGCCCCTTCACGCCCGGCTTCCGGATCGTGCCGTACAACGACCTGGCAGCGATGGAAGCGGCGATCGACGAGACCACGGCGGCGGTGCTGATCGAGCCGATCCAGGGCGAGGCGGGGGTGAACATCCCCGACGACGGCTATCTGGCGGGCGTGCGGGAGCTGACCCGCCGGGCCGGATGCCTGTTCGTCGCCGACGAGATCCAGTCGGGTCTCGGCCGCACCGGTCGCACGCTGGCCGTGGAGCACGAGTCGGTCGTGCCGGACGTGGTGCTGCTCGGCAAGGCGCTGGGCGGCGGGATCGTCCCGGTGTCGGCGGTGGTGGCCCGGCGCGAGGTGCTCCAGGTGCTGCACCCCGGTGAGCACGGCTCCACCTTCGGCGGCAATCCACTGGCCGCCGCGGTGGGCACGGCGGTGCTGGACCTGCTGGAGACGGGCGAGTTCCAGCGCCGGGCGGCGGAGCTGGGCGTGGTGCTGCGCGGGGGGCTGGAGTCCCTGGTCGGCAAGGGCGTCGTGCGCTTCCGCGCGCGGGGACTGTGGGCCGGTGTCGACATCGACCCGTCCCTGGGCACCGGCCGCGACATCAGCGAACGCCTGATGCGGGAGGGCATCCTCGTAAAGGACACCCACGGCTCGACGATCCGCCTGGCCCCGCCCCTGACGATCACGGCGGACGAGTTGCAGGGCGCCCTCGGCACGCTGGAGAAGGTGCTCGCCCAGGGCGCCTGAGAGCCCTCCGGCCGCCTCCAGCCGCACCCCGACGGCCGTATCACCTCATGAGACCGCATCTCACCCGAAGCGCCCCGTTTCCGGGCAAGGGTGAAGATTGAGGCATGAGGTGGTAGACCACTCTCAGGCGACAGAGAGGTCGGCCGTGGGCGGACACAAGGAGCAGGACGTGGCCCGGCAGGGGTTCGACGTGGCCGACGCCGCTCCCCTGTTGCTCGATCCGCAGGGCGTGGTGGCGAGCTGGACCGCCCCGGCCGAGCGGCTGCTGGGGTACCCGGCGTCCGAGGCGGTCGGCCGGAAGCTGGCCGAGCTGCTGACCGCCGAGGACGCCGAGCGGGTGCCGGAGCTCGTCGAACGGTGCCGGACGCGCGGCGGCTGGACCGGGCCGCTGAGGGTCCGGCACCGGGACGGGCGGCCCGTCGGCCTCCTGGCGCGGGTCACGCCGACGGTGGGACCGCGGGGCCGTTCATCGCTGCTGGTCCTGCTGTCCTCGCCGGCCCGCGCCTCCGGGTGGGCCACGAGCCGCACGGTGCTGGAGCAGTTGGTCGCCGGATCGCCGATCGGGATCGCAATCGTGGACACGGACCTCAGGTTCGTGTGGTGCAACGCCGCGCTGGAGCAGTTCGGCGGCGGAGGCACCGAGCAGCGCCTCGGGCTGCGGTTCGCCGACATCCAGCCGGGTCTGGACGCCGACGCCGTCGAGGACCGGATGCGGCATGTGCTGGCGACCGGGGAGCCGGTGGTCGGCTACGAGCACGTCGGCCGCATCCGCTCGGCGCCACTGCGCCAGACCGCGCACATGATGTCGTTCAACCGCCTCGACGACGAGCGGGGCCGTCCGATGGGCGTGTACTACACGGTCGTCGACATCACCGAGCGGCACCGCGCCCGTCAGCGCCTCGCGCTGCTCGACCGGGCCGGCGAGCACATCGGCCGCTCCCTGGACATCATGCGCACCGCGCAGGAGCTGGCCGATGTGACGGTGCCGGGGCTCGCGGACGTGGTCACGGTGGATCTGCTGGAGACCGTGCTGCGGGGCGCCGAGCTGCCGCCGGGACCGCTCGCGGGGACCGACACCGTGGCGCTGCGCCGCGCGGGTCAGCAGGCGTCACAGGGGGAGCTGCCGCGGACGGTGGTGGAGATCGGTGACGTGGCGGCCTATCTGGCCGGTTCGCCGCCGGTGCGCTGTCTGACCTCGGGCCGCTCCTGGCGCCAGGACGAGCTGACGCCGCTCGCCCTCGAATGGGCCGTGGGCACGGGGGGCGACCGGGAGAACACCTTCCTGGAGCTGGGACTGCAGAGCGTGATGATCGTGCCGATCCGCGCCCGTGGCGTCACGCTGGGAGTGACGACGTTCTTCCGGCGCCACCGCCAGGAGCCCTTCGACCGGGACGACATGCATCTGGCCGAGGAACTGGTGGCGCGCGCCGCCCTCTGCGTGGACAACGCCCGCCGCTACACCCGGGAGCGGGACGCCGCGCTGGTCCTGCAGCGCAGCCTGCTCCCGCGCCGGCTGCCCGAGCAGGACGCCGTGGAGGTGTCCGCCTGCTACCGCCCGGCCGACGAGCTGACCGGCCTGGGCGGCGACTGGTACGACCTGATCCCGCTGTCCGGGGCGCGGGTCGCGCTGGTCGTCGGGGAGGTCCCCGGGCACGGCATCGACGCCGCCGCGGCGATGGGCAGGCTGCGGACGGCGGTGCGGACGCTGGCCGCGCTGGATCTGCCGCCCGAGGAGGTGCTGGCGCACCTGGACGACCTGGTGGCCCGCTCGGCGCGGGACGAGGACCCCGGGGCGGAGGCCGTCGGCCCCTACGGCCAGGACGTGGGGTCCGGCTGTGTGTACGTCGTCTACGACCCGGTGGAGGGCCGGTGCACGATGGCCGCCGCGGGACATCCCGCGCCCGCCGTGGTGACGCCCGGCGGCACGGTCACCTTCGTCGAACTGCCGCAGGGGCCGGCGCTCGGGGTGGGCGGGCCGCCGTTCGAGTCGGTGGAGCTGACCCTGGACGAGGGCAGCACGCTCGCGCTGCACACCGACGGGCTGCTGGCCCACGAGGGCCGTGGCGAGGGCGAGGACGGGGGTACGACCCGGACCGCCGGCACCGGACCGGAGCGGCTGCGCGCGGCGCTCGCGGAGCGCGCGACCACGCTCGACCGGCAGTGCCGGGCCGTCGTGGACGCGCTGGCTCCCGCCCGTCCCTACGACGACGTGGCGCTCCTGATGGCCCGCACCCGGCGGCTGGCGCCCGGTCAGGTGGCCGTCTGGGACCTGCCCGCGGACCCGGCGGTCGTGGCCGAGGCCCGCAGGACAACCACCCGGCAGCTGACCGAGTGGGGGCTGGAGGACCTGGTCTTCACCACGGAGCTGGTGGTGAGCGAGCTGGTCACCAACGCCATCCGGTACGCCGGCGGCCCGGTCCGGCTGCGGCTGATCCGCGAACGGGCCCTGGTGTGCGAGGTCTTCGACGGCGGCGCCACCGCGCCCCATCTGCGCCATCCGCGCGCCATGGACGAGGGCGGCCGGGGGCTGCTGCTGGTGTCCCAGCTGGCCCAGCGGTGGGGCACCCGCTTCGTCGCCGACGGGAAGATCATCTGGGCCGAGCAGTCCCTGACCGGACCGGCCGAGTGAGCGAGGGGTGACGGTGGCCATGAGCGAGCCGGTGATCGACTACGAGGCGGTGTACCAGTCGCTGCCCGGCATGGTGGCGCTGCTCACCCCCGAGCTGGTGTACGCCGACGTCAACGCGGCGTACGAGCGCGGCAGCGGGCACTCCTCCGCGGACCTGGTGGGCCGCTTCGTGTTCGACGTCTTCCCGGACAATCCGAACGACCCGGAGGTCACCGGCGCGCGTTCCCTGCGCACCTCGCTGCTGCGCGTGCTGGCCACCGGCGAACGCGATTCGATGCCGCTGCAGCGCTACGACGTGGAGGACCCGCACGAGCCCGGCGTGTGGCGGGAACGCTACTGGAGCACGGTGAACACCCCGCTGCTCGACACCGAGGGCAAGGTCGTGCTCATCGTGCACCGGGTCGAGGAGGTCACCGAGCTGATACGGGCCCGCGGCACCCCGGAACCGGGCCGTACCGAGGTCATGGAGGCCGACCTGTACACACGGGCCCGGGAGCTGCAGGAACTCAACGACCGGCTGCGCCGGGCCCACGCCGAGGAGCGGGAGGTGGCGCTGTCGCTCCAGGAGGCGATGCTGCCCGCCCGCCGGCAGGTCCGGCACCAGGGCACCGCTGTCCGCTACCGGCCCGCGGCGGGCTCCCTCAACGTCTGCGGCGACTGGTACGACATGGTCGACCTGGTGGACGGACACCGGATCGGCGTGTCCGTGGGCGATGTGGTCGGGCACGGCCTGGAGGCGGCCGGTGTCATGGGCCAGCTGCGCAGCGCGCTCAGCGCCGCCTCACGCGTCGCCGCGGGACCTTCGGAGGCGCTGAACGTCGTCGGGCGGTACGCCCACGTCGTGGACGGCGCGGAGTCGGCGACCGTGGTCACCACGTTCATCGACTTCGACGCGCACACCATCCGCTACAGCAGCGCCGGTCATCCCCCGCCCGTGCTGGTGCATCCCGACGGCCGGGTGGAGTTCCTCGACCGGGCGACCGACCCGCCGCTCGACGCCCGCCCCGACCCCCGGCCACGGCCCGAGGCGGCGACGACGTTCACTCCCGGGGCGACCCTCGTGCTCTACACCGACGGTCTGATCGAACGGCGCCGGGAGGACATCGACGTCGGGCTGCGGCGGCTCGCCGAGGCGGTGTGCCGGCACCGGACGCGGGATCCTGAGCCGCTCGCGGACATCGTCCTCCAGGAGCTGCTGCCGCCGGGCGGCGCCACGGACGACACGGCCCTGGTCGTCGTGCGGCTGTGAGGGTACGGCTGTGACGGCCGGCGGCGTGCCCGGCTCAGGCGCGTGAGGCATCCAGGCGGGCCACGTGGTCGACGTTGAGCCGGTCGTCGGCGTCGTCGCTGGGCGCGCCGGCGAACCAGGCGTCGAGGATCTCCTTCAGCAGCGGCTCGGAGGTCAGCCGCAGGCTCAGCGCCAGCACGTTGGCGTCGTTCCAGCGGCGCGCTCCGTCCGCCGTGTAGGCGTCGGTGCACAGGGCGGCCCGCACGCCGGGCACCTTGTTCGCGGCGATGGAGGCCCCCGTGCCGGTCCAGCAGCACACCACCGCCTGGTCCGCGGTGCCGTCGGCGACCTCGCGGACGGCGGCCTCGGTGCAGGCGGCCCACTGGGTGTCGTCCCCGGGGCTCAGCGCGCCGTGCGGACGCACCTCGTGACCCCGCTCGCGCAGCTCGGCGAGGAGCGCCCGGGCCACGGGTTCGTCCATGTCGGAGGAGACGGAGATCCTCATGGTCCGGAGCCTACTCGGCGCCCGCGCCGCCCGCACACGTCCCTCCGTCCCATCCGCTGACGGGCGTTCAGACCCGGACGTAGACTGGCACCCCTACGACGTGCCGGTTGACCTGCTGGAACGCGGTGGACGCGGTGTCCGCCAGAGTCGAGGAGCGTGCCCTTGTTCTACTACCTGCTCAAATACGTGCTGCTGGGCCCGCTGCTGAGACTGGTCTTCCGGCCGCGAATAGAGGGCCTCGAGCACGTTCCGTCGAGCGGAGCGGCCATCGTCGCGGGCAACCATCTGTCGTTCTCGGACCACTTCCTGATGCCCGCGGTGCTCAAACGGCGCATCACCTTCCTGGCCAAGGCCGAGTACTTCACCGGCCCCGGCATCAAGGGCCGGCTGACCGCGTTCTTCTTCCACAGCGCGGGCCAGATCCCGGTGGACCGCTCCGGCAAGGAGGCGGGTCAGGCGGCGATCCGCGAGGGCCTCGGCGTACTGAGCAAGGGCGAACTCCTCGGCATCTACCCGGAGGGCACCCGGTCGCACGACGGCCGCCTGTACAAGGGCAAGGTGGGCGTCGCGGTGATGGCGCTCAAGGCCGGCGTCCCGGTGATCCCCTGCGCGATGATCGGCACGTTCGAGGCCCAGCCGCCCGGGAAGGTCGTCCCCCGCATCCACCCGGTGCGGATCCGCTTCGGCGAGCCCCTCGACTTCTCGCGCTACGCCGGCATGGAGAACGAGAAGGCGGTGCTGCGCGCCGTCACCGACGAGATCATGTACGCGATTCTCGCCCTGTCCGGCCAGGAGTACGTCGACAAGTACGCGGCGGTCGCCAAGGCCGAGGAGACCGGGCGGAAGGGCACGGCCGAGGAGAAGCGGCGGTTCCGCCGGGCACCCCAGGGCTGAGGGCGGACAGAGGCGAGGGGCGGCCGGGGATGTCTCCCGGCCGCCCCTCCCTCATGCGGTGCGCGGGGCCGCTACGGCTTGGGCGTGGCGTGCGGCGCGCACGTCACGTCGGAGCGGTCCAGCTCGCCGCTGAGCAGATAGGCGTCCACCCGCTCGTTGACGCACGGGTTGACCAGCCCGGTGACGCCGTGCGAACCGGCGTCCTTCTCGGTGATGAGCCGGGAGCCCTTGAGCCGCTCGTGCAGTTCGACGGCACCCTCGTACGGGGTGGCCGCGTCCCGCTCGGCCTGGACGATCAGCACCGGCGGCAGGCCCTTGCCGGTCTTCACGTTCAGCGGGGTCTGCTGCTTGACCGGCCAGGTGGCGCACGGCAGGTTCATCCACGCGTTGGCCCACGTCATGAACGGGTGGTCCTTGTGCAGCCGCGTGTTGTCGCGGTCCCACGTCTTCCAGCTGGTGGGCCACTTGGCGTCGGCGCACTCCACGGCCGTGTAGACCGCGTTGCCGTTCTCCGCGGCGGCGTTGCCCGCGGTGTCGGACAGGTCGGGGGCGGCGGCGTCGACGAGCGCCTGGGTGTCGCCGGCGACGTACTTGCTGAAGACGGTCGCCACCGGGACCCACGCGGAGTCGTAGTAGGGGGCGCTCTGGAAGAAGGAGATGAGCTCGGCCGGGCCGACGACCCCGCCGATCGGCTCCTCCGCGGCGGTGGCGCGCAGCTTCAGCCACTGGGCCTGGACGGCGTCGCGGGTGGTGCCGAGGTGGAAGACGGCGTCGTTCTTCGCCACCCAGTCCTGCCAGTCCTTCCAGCGGGTCTCGAAGGCGACGTCCTGGTCCAGGTTGGCCTGGTACCAGATCTTCTCGCGCGAGGGGTTGACCACGCTGTCGACGACCATACGGCGGACATGGCCGGGGAAGAGGGTGGCGTAGACGGCGCCCAGGTAGGTGCCGTAGGAGACGCCGAGGAAGTTGAGCTGCTTCTCGCCGAGGGCGGCGCGGATGACGTCGAGGTCGCGCGCGGTGTTCGGCGTGGTCATGTGGGGCAGCATCTCGCCGCTGCGCTCGTAGCAGCCCTCGGCGTACTCGCGGGCCAGCTTGCGCTGGGCGAGCTTGTCGGCCTCGGAGCCCGGCACCGGGTCCATCTTGGGCGCCTTGACGAACTCCTGCGGGTCCACGCAGGAGATGGGCGCGGACTTGCCGACGCCGCGCGGGTCGAAGCCCACGAAGTCGTAGGCCTTGGCGGTCTTCGCCCAGACCGGGTTCTTGCCGGTGACGCGGGCCGGGAAGCGCAGTCCGGAGCCGCCGGGGCCGCCCGGGTTGTACAGCAGGGCGCCCTGCCGTTCGCTCTTGGTGCCGGTGTTGCCGATCCGGTCGACGGCGAGCTTGATCTGCTTGCCGTAGGGCTTGGCGTAGTCGAGCGGCACGGAGACCCAGCCGCACTGGATGGGCTTGGCCAGGTTCCAGTCGGCGGGGCAGTCCTGCCAGTCGATACCGGTCTTCGCGGCCCGGGCGGCGGCGATGGCGACGCCCCGGGCCTCACGGTCCTTGCCGCGGTGGGTGGTCGTGTCCGCCGTGGCGCTCGCCGTGGGCGCCGCGACGGCGCCGGATATGAGTGTCGCGGTGACGAGCACTCCGGCCGAGCCGAGCGCCACCGCCCGCCTCTTCGGTCTGCTGTCCCTCAAGTGGGGCCTCCCCGTTCATCGTTGCGATGGGTACGGGGGATCCTTGCTGCTGCGAGGTGTCCGGCGACAGGGGCGGCCGCGCTTCTTTGCCAATCCGATAACCGGTGAAAGAGGTTCTGTTAACCGGACGCCGGGGTGAGGGACGCCAGCGCAGCGTCCAGCAGGCGCCGCAGCCGCAGTGCGTCCGGGGCGACGGCGCCGACCAGGACCGCCGGCCCGGCGAGCGGCAGGACGACGGCACCCTCGCCCACGACCCGTGCGGCCACCGGAGCGTCCGCGAACTCCGGGCGGGCAACGAGCAGTTGCCCGACCGCCCGGTGTCCGGCGAGCACGGCGGGCCCGTCCCAGCCGCCGGGGGCCCCGGCCCCGCAGACCAGCTCCTGATCGAGGACGGTACGCCCGGCGATCCGCAGGGTCAGACGACTGGCGAGCCCTCCGGGTTCCTCCCCGGCCCGCCCGAGCACCTGCTCCTCCCGCAGCACGAGCCTGGCACCGGCGGCCAGGTCCACCTGGGTGGAGACGCGCAGCTCGCTGTCCCGCACGGAGATCAACTGCTCGGGCAGCCAGTGCAGTTCCGCCCCGTCGGCGACGGTGAGGCGTACGTCGTACCGTGCCTCGCCCTTGCTCTGCCCGGGCAGGGCGAGGGTGGCGGCGGCCGAGCCGACGCGCAAGCGCGCGCCCTGTTCCACGTCCGCCCGCACGGTGAAGTGGTCCCCGCCGAGCGGTCCGCTCATGGCGCCGACCAGCATGACGCGGGCCTCGGCACCACTCCCCCGGGTCCGCCGCACCGCGAGCGGCCCGTCGCTCTCCAGCACGGGCAGGCTTGTACCGCCCCGTCCGTCGCCGTGGGCGCGGATGCGGGCGGTGGCGCGGACGCCGGTGGTGTTCACGCGGTCCATTCCGCGACGCGCCCGCGCACCCAGTCGGCGACATCCGCGACGCCCGCCTCGCTGCGCAACGACTGGAACACCACGGGCAGATGGGCCCGCTGGGCCTTGGCGTCGGCCGCCATCCGCGCGAGGTCGGAGCCGACGTACGGGGCGAGGTCGGTCTTGTTGACGACCAGCAGATCGGCGGTGGCCACACCGGGCCCGCCCTTGCGCGGGATGTCGTCCCCGCCGGCCACGTCGATCACGAAGATCTGCGCGTCGACGAGCCCCTTGGAGAAGGTGGCGGTGAGATTGTCCCCGCCGGACTCGACGAGGATCAGATCCAGCGGCCCGACCTCGTCCTCGAGGTCCTCCACCGCTTCGAGGTTGGCGGAGATGTCGTCGCGGATGGCGGTGTGGGGGCAGGCCCCCGTCTCGACGGCGGCGATCCGCTCGGGGGGCAGCACGGCTTCCCTGAGCAGGAACTCGGCGTCCTCGCGCGTGTAGATGTCGTTGGTCACGACGGCGAGCGACAACTCGTCGCGCAGGACCCGGCAAAGAGTGGCGACCGTGGCCGTCTTACCGGACCCCACGGGCCCACCGAGCCCGATCCGCAGAGCCCGCCGACTGCCGTCGGGGCGACGGGCGTCGGCACTGAGGGCGGTAGCGCTGTGATGGTGGTCAAGGTGCATATACGGCTCCATGTCGAGATGCTCGTGCTATCAGCCCGTCCGGCGCTTGAGGACGAGGCCGTTCAGGCCGATACGGGGGTCCGGGGGCAGAGCCCCGGGGTCGGGAACGGGAAGGGGCGGCGGGGGCGAAAAACTCATGACGCGAACAACCGCACGGGCCACCCCGCATGCAGCTCCGCCCCGATCTCCAGCAACGGCGCGGAACACGCCGGCAGCGCATCCACCCCCTCGTCGACCACCTCCCGAGCCGCCGCAACCGCCCGGTCCACCACCCGATCCAGCTCCGGAGCCAACCTCGCCAGTACCCCCGTCGCCTCGAACGGATCAAGACTCAGCAACCGCACCGTCGCCGTAGCCGCCCCACTCACGCTCTCGTACGCGGAGCAGTACGCGGCATCCACCGCGTCCAGCCCCGCCGCCCGCGCCGCCACGCCGAGCACCACCGGCTGATGGGCTCCCTTGGGGAACTCCCGCGCCAGGACGTCCAGTTCGGCCGACGGCCAGACGGCCCGCGCCGCCCGCATCAACTGCCGCCCCAGCTTCCGCGCAGCACTCCGCAGCGCCGACGACGGCGTCCGCGCATCGGCCGCCGCATCGAGCACCACCGGATCCACGCCGAGCGCCGCCGCCGCGGCCAGCGACGCCGAGACCAGCCCCGCCGTGTGCAACCGCCCCCGGCAGAAGTCCTCCAGGCTCGCCGCTCCGGTGATCCGCCCGGCCTTGACGGCGGCCTCGGCCCCACCGGAGTGGGCGTGCCCGCCCGCCGGAAAGCGCCCGTCGGCCAGCACGAGCAACGCGGCTCTCGACATCACACCGTCCCTCAGAAGAGGAAGTACCGCTGGGCCATGGGCAGTTCCGCCGCCGGTGTCGCCTCGACCAGCTCCCCGTCGATGTGCACCGCGAAGCTGTCGGGGTCGATGCGTACGTCCGGCCGGGCGTCGTTCTCCCGCATGTCCGCCTTGGTCACCCCGCGCGTGGAGTCGATCGCGACGAACCGCTTGCCGAGCCGCAGCCGCTCAGGCAGCCCGTCCTCGATCGCCGCCGGGGCGACGAAGTTGACCGAGTTCGCGGCGGGCGCCCGCCCGATCGCCCCGTACATCGGGCGCGGGAGGATCGGCTGCGGGGTGGGGATGGAGGCGTTGGCGTCGCCCATCTGCGCGTAGGCGATCTGTCCGCTTTTCAGGACCAGTTGGGGCTTGACGCCGAAGAACGCCGGTTCCCAGAGCACCAGATCGGCGAGCTTGCCGCTCTCCACGGAGCCGATCTCCCGGGCGAGGCCCTGCGCGAGCGCCGGGTTGATGGTGTATTTGGCGACATAGCGACGTACCCGGCGGTTGTCCGCGCGCCCGTCCCCCGGCAGCGCGCCCCGGCGCCGCTTCATCACATGGGCGGTCTGCCAGGTCCGCAGGATCACCTCGCCGACGCGGCCCATGGCCTGGGAGTCCGAGGAGATGATCGAGATCGCGCCGAGGTCGTGGAGGATGTCCTCGGCCCCGATGGTGGACGGCCGGATCCGGGACTCGGCGAAGGCGAGGTCCTCGGGCACGGCCGCGTTGAGGTGGTGGCACACCATCAGCATGTCGAGGTGTTCCTCGGCGGTGTTGACGGTGAACGGCCGGGTGGGATTGGTGGAGCTGGGCAGGACGTGCGGCTCGGAGACCACGGTCATGATGTCGGGCGCGTGCCCGCCGCCCGCGCCCTCGGTGTGGTACGCGTGGATGCCGCGCCCGGCGATCGCGGCGAGCGTGTCGCCCACGAATCCGGCCTCGTTGAGGGTGTCGGTGTGGATGGCGACCTGGATGCCGGTCCGTTCGGCGACGGTGAGGGACGCGTCGATGACGGCCGGGGTGGAGCCCCAGTCCTCGTGGAGCTTCAGCCCGACCGCGCCGCCGCGGATCTGGGAGAGCATCGCCTCGTGGGAGACGGTGTTGCCCTTGCCGAGCAGGCCGATGTTGAGCGGGTACGCCTCCATCGCCTCCAGCATCCGCGCCAGATGCCAGGGCCCCGGCGTGACGGTGGTGGCCTTGGAGCCCTCGGCGGGCCCGGTGCCGCCGCCGACCAGGGTGGTGATGCCGGAGGCGAGCGCCTCGTCGGCGATCTGCGGGCAGATGAAGTGGACGTGCGCGTCGATGGCGCCCGCGGTGAGGATGCGGCCGTTGCCGGCGATGATCTCGGTCTCGGGGCCGATGACGAGGTCCGGGTGGACGCCGTCCATGGTGTCGGGGTTGCCGGCCTTGCCGATGCCGGTGATCCGGCCGTCCCGGATGCCGACGTCGGCCTTGACGACGCCCCAGTGGTCGACGATCACCACCCCGGTGATCACGGTGTCCGGAGTGCCTTCGGCCCGCGTGGCGCGGGACTGGCCCATGGACTCGCGGATGACCTTGCCGCCGCCGAAGACGGCCTCGTCACCGGCGCGTCCGGGCCCGCCGGCGCGGTCCTCCTCGATCTCGATCAGCAGATCGGTGTCGGCGAGCCGGATGCGGTCGCCGGTGGTGGGGCCGAACAGGTCGGCGTAGGCGGCGCGGGAGATCTCAGGCATCGAGGGCGCCTCCGGTCTCGCCGCGCAGCCCGGGCACGACGCGGGCTCCGGTGAGCGGGACGAGCTCCACCTCGACGGGGATGCCGGGTTCGAAGCGCACGGCCGTCCCCGCGGCGACGTCGAGCCGCTTGCCGCGGGCCGCCGCGCGGTCGAAGTCGAGGCCGGGGTTGGCCTCGGCGAAGTGGTAGTGGGAGCCGACCTGGACGGGCCGGTCGGCGGTGTTGAGGACGGTCAGGCGGGTGACCTCTCGGCCGGTGTTGTATGCGATCGGGTCGTCGGCGAAGAGGATCTCTCCGGGAATCACGGCGGCCTCTCCCCCGTCAGACGATCGGGTCGTGGACGGTGACGAGCTTGGTGCCGTCCGGGAAGGTGGCCTCCACCTGGACGTCGTGGATCATCTCAGGGACGCCCTCCATGACGTCGTCCCGGGTGAGCAGCTTGCGGCCGGAGGCCATGAGTTCGGCGACGGTCCGGCCGTCGCGCGCGCCCTCGAGGATGTGCGAGGTGATGAGGGCGACCGCCTCGGGGTGGTTCAGCCTCAGCCCGCGCGCCCGGCGCTTGTCGGCCACGTCGGCCGCCACATGGATCAGCAGCCTCTCCTGCTCGTGCGGGGTCAGTTGCACGGCGTCCCACCTCACAGTCCTCGCTCCGGACCGTGCGGGGTCCGGCTGCCGCAGCCACCGGCAGCGTCCCTGGTGGCATGGAGCGGCAGGCTAGTGGGGTGGCGTTTCCGGCACGTTAACCGCGCCGTGACGGACGATCAGGCTTCCGGCGTGGTCCGGCCCAGCGCCATCAGCGCCCGCAGACCGTCGCCCAGGGTCTGCTCGGACACCCCGCCGAACAGCGCCATCTGGGCGGCGAAACCCTGCGCGAGCGCGATCATCGTGCGCGCCATGGCGTCGGCATCGGCGCCGGCGGGCATGAGGCCGGCGTCCTTGTACTTCTCGACCACCTTGGCCCAGGCCGCCCGGACCTTCAGGTATCCCTCCTCCAGCACGGCCGCGAGTTCCGGGCTGCGCGTGGTCTCCGTCCACACCTGGATCATCAGGCGCGGGAACATCCACTGCCCCCCGTCCAGGGTCGCCGGGCGCAGTTCCCGCATCCGGCCCAGGGTGCGCGGGATCAGCACGTCGGGGGTGGGGGGCGGGCTCTCCTGGGCCGCCTGCTCGAAGGTGCCGCGCACCGTGTCGAGCACATCGGTGACGATCGCGGAAATCAGCTGGTCCTTGCCGCTGAAGTACCGGTAGACCGCGCCCGCGGAGAGGTCCGCCTCCTTGAGCACGTCCTGCATGGAGGTGGCGTGGAAGCCGTTGCGGGCGAAGCAGAGGGCGGCCGCGTCGAGGATCTGGCGGCGGCGGGCGTCGAGGTGTTCCTGGGATACGCGGGCCATGCACCCAAACTAAAACGAACGTTCCTTCTTGACAAGGAGCAGGGTCAGCGGGACGGTAGCACCACCAACAAAAACGAACGATCCTTCTTTTTGGACTCCGGGACACCCCGAAGGAGCATCATGTCCACCACGTCCGTCACTCCGAGGCGCCGCACGGCCGCCGTCCTGGTGCTCATCCCGGCCCTGGTGGCCCTGGCGCTCTGGGCGTTCGCCTGGCCCGCCGCCCGTACCGCGCCCCGCGATCTGCCGCTCGGTGTGGCCGGTCCGGCAGCCGCCACCGCCCCTGTGGAGCAGCGGCTCGCCCAGCACGAGGGCGCCTTCGACCTCCACCGCTACGCCGACGAGACGGCCGCCCGGGAGGCCGTCGAGGGCCGGGAGGTGTACGGCGCGCTCGTCGTCACCCCGCAGGGCCCGAAGCTGCTCACCGCCACGGCCGCCGGCCCGGCGGTCGCCCAGGCACTCCAGCAGGCCGTGGCACAGCAGGCCTCCGCCTCGGGCACGCCGATGACGACCGTCGACGTCGTACCTGCCGCCGCGCAGGATCCGCGGGGTGCGGCCCTGACCGCGAGCGTGCTGCCGCTGGCGCTGGCCGGGATCG